>NZ_BAABAC010000004.1:18122-51239 GCF_039537225.1 Nocardioides ginsengisoli | reverse complement strand
GCTCTAGGATCGAGCCACTATGAGCGGTGCATTCGTGGGCGCGTACAGCGACGTGGAGATGTGGATCAACGTCGCCATCGCGTTCGTGCTCCTCGTCATCAAGATCTTCGCGTTCGTGAGCGCCGTGCTCTACTCCGGTCAGTCCTACGTCGCCGCCGACAAGCTCAACAAGGCGACCTGGACGATCATCCTCGGCATCGGCGTCGCCCTGCAGCTGGTCCCGATCCCGCTCTCGATCGTCAACCTGGCGATGCTGGTCGCGGCGTGCGTCTACCTCGCCGACGTCCGCCCGGCGCTCGCCGGGCTGCGCCGCCGCTGACCTCTCGCCCGCGCGGCGTCGTCACAGCAGGTCGTCGAGACGTCCCGTCGCACCCTCGGGCGCATAGGCCTGGGCGATCTCGCCGGTGCCGACGATGCGCAGCTCGCCGTCGCCCTCGTCGGCATAGGCCGCGTCGCCGCGGCGCAGGTGCAGCATCTCGTCACGCTCGTTGAGGACGGCGACCTCGCCGCCGGTGCAGATGAGCAGCCGGGGGCCGGTGGCGGGCAGCGTCACGCCGGCGGGGTCGGCCTGCGAGCTCTGGGTCATCGAGAGCGCGAACTCGCGGCTCGGGCTGAAGATGTCGGTCGACGTCCCGAACAGGTGCGGCGTCACGCGGGCCACGCGCGACATGCCCTCCTCGAGGCAGAGGACCAGGCCGGCGGGGTCGACGTGCTTGGACGTCAGGCCGGCGCGCAGCACGTTGTCGGAGGAGACCATCACCTCGAGGCACATGCCGCTGAGGTGGGCATGGATGATGCCGGTGTCGAGGTACGCCGCCTCGCCGGGCTGCAGGGTGAGCCGGTTGAGCAGCAGCGAGACGAGCACCCCGACGTCGCCGGGGAAGTGCTTCTCGACCTCGACCGCCGTGGCGTAGGCGCGCTTGATGTCGATGCCGTCGGCGAGGGCGTCGCGGCACTGGTCGACGATCGCGGCGACGTCCTCGGCGCTCGGCGGGTCGAGCAGCAGGCCCTCGAGCAGCCGGACGATGCCGGCGAAGCCGGGGTCGGTGCGCAGCTGCCGGGTCAGCTCGCGCACCCGCGGGTGGGCCAGCGGCATCAGCACCCGCAGGATCTCGGCGGTCGGTCGGAAGCCGACCAGGGTGTCGAAGGTCGACAGCGCCACGACCATCTCCGGCTTGGGGCGCGGGTCCTTGAACACCCGCTCCGGAGCATCGAGCGGTACGCCGCGCGCCTCCTCGGCGGCGTAGCCGGCCTGCGCCTGCGCCGCATTCGGGTGGACCTGGATCGACAGCGGCCGGTCGGCGGCCAGCACCTTGAGCATGAAGTCCAGGTGGCCCGCCACCTCGGTCAGCGGCCGCTCGCCGCCCCGCTCGTCGACGATCTGCGCCGTCCCCATCGGGTGGGTGCCCAGCCACACCTCGGCGACCGGCATCCCCAGCGGCTGGCGTCGCTGGAAGCCAGGGATGGCATCGGTCGAGCCCCAGTCATAGTTCTGGGTGGGGCACTGGAGGGGGAGCAAAGGAGACCTCCTGGCGGGGGTGGGAACGGGGAGACTCTACTGACCAGGATCCCTCAGTACCCTCGGGTTCATGAAGGTTCTGGTGACCGGCGGCGCCGGCTATCTCGGGTCGATCACGGCCAAGGCCCTCGAGCAGGCCGGCCACACGCCGGTGATCCTCGACTCGCTGCTCAGCGGACCGCGCGTCTACGTCGGCGACCGGATCTTCTACGAGGGCGACGTCGCCGACCGTGCCCTGCTGCGGCGCGTGGTCGCCGAGCACCCCGACCTCGAGGCGACCATCCACATGGCCGCGCGGATCGTGGTGCCCGAGTCGGTGGAGAAGCCGTACGACTACTACCGCGACAACGTGGCCAAGTCGCTGGAGATGTTCGACGAGCTCACCGCGCTCGGCAAGCCGCGCATCCTGTTCTCCTCGACCGCCTCGCTGTACGCGCTCACACCGCAGTTCGAGGTGACCGAGGACGACCAGGTCGACCCGACCTCGCCGTACGCCCGCACCAAGCGGATGATGGAGCAGGTCCTCGAGGACCTGGCCACGGCGACCGACCTGCGCGCGATCATCCTGCGCTACTTCAACCCGATCGGAGCCGACCCCGACCTCACGACGGGCTACCACCTGCGCGACGCGACGCACGTCGTCCCGCTGATGGCGCAGACCGCGCTGGGCTTCCGCGACACCTTCACGATCACCGGCACCGACCACCCGACCCGCGACGGCACGGGCATCCGCGACTACATCCACGTCTGGGACCTGGCCCGGGCGCACGTGCGCGCGGTCGAGGAGTTCGACAACGTGCTGGCGAAGGTCGACGCGCCCTACACCTACATCAACCTGGGCGCCGGCGACGGCGTCACCGTCCGCGAGCTGCTCGCCGCGGTCGAGCGGGTGGTCGGCAGGCCGGTCCCCGTCACCGAGGCGCCGCCGCGTCCGGGCGACGCCGCGGGCGCCTTCGCCAACGCCGACAAGGCGGCCGAGCTGCTCGGCTGGCGCACGGAGCTCTCGCTCGACGAGGCCATCGCCTCGGCGCTCGCCTGGGGCGAGCGGCGGAAGGACGTGCTGGGGTACGCGTGAGCGTGCGGCGGCTCGCCTCGTTCCTGGCCGCGGCGGCGCTCCTCGCCGGCTGTGCCGGGGGTGAGGCGTCGCCTCCGGTCGCGCCGACCTCCGCGGCCGCTCCCGCGACGAAGGCAGCGCAGCCCGCGCCGAAGCCGCGCGTCGAGCGACCCCTGCGCGGCAAGGTCGTGGTCATCGATCCCGGCCACCGACTGGGCAATGCCCGCTTCCCGGCGGAGATCAACCGGCCGGTCGACGCCGGCGGCTTCACCAAGGAGTGCAACACCACCGGGACGGCGACCGACGACGGCTACCCGGAGGCGACCTTCACCTGGGAGGTGGCGCTCGAGGCCCGGCGGCTGCTGCGCCGGCAAGGCGCGCGGGTGCTGCTGACCCGTCCCGACAACAGCGCCGACACGTGGGGGCCCTGCGTCGACGTACGCGGCCGGCTCGGCAACCCGGGGCAGCCGGGGCCGACGGCCGACGTCCGGGTGAGCCTGCACGGCGACGGCGTCCTGTCGTCGGGCGCGCACGGCTTCCACGTGATCCGGCCCGGCGACCTCGCCGGCTGGACCGACGACATCGAGCGGCCCTCGCGGCGGCTGGCCGACGACCTGCGCGACGCGCTGGTGGCGCAGGGCTTCACCCCGGCGACGTACGTCGGCAGCGACGGCATCGACGTCCGCACCGATCTGGGGACGCTCAACCTGTCCGACGTCCCGGCGGTGCTGGCCGAGCTCGGCAACATGCGCGCCGCGGGCGACGCGCGCGTGATGGAGAGCGCGGCTGGGCGCCTCCGCTATGCGCGGGCGCTGGCCGCCGCGGTCGCGGCGTTCCTGTCCTGACTCAGTCGCGCTGGTGCCGGCCGAGCGGCGACGCCGGCAGCCGGAGCGGGTGGGTGAGGGTCGCCGGCTCGGACGCCGGCGCGACCGGGGCCGCCGGCGAGCCCGGGCGTGGGCGCCGGCGCGAGTGGCGCTCGATGTGCGGGCAGCCGCGCGGGCCGTGCTTGAGCCAGCACCGGACCTTGCGTCGAAGACGTCGTAGAGCCATGTTGAAACTCCAGGGGGGAGGGAGCATCCCGATGGTTCCCGAGATTTGCGACGGTAGCACCAAATACCTCGTCCGGGGCCGAGACGGGCGAGCCGGTGGTGGCCGGTAGGTTGGCAGCATGGGGATCCGCGCCGCCCACTGGGACGACTGGAGCCTCGAGGGACTTCTGGGTCGCAAGGGTGACCTGGGGCAGCGGGTCAGCCTCGTCGTCCCGGCCCGCAACGAGGCCGCGACCGTCGGCGCCGTCGTGGCGCGGGTGCGTGCGGCGCTGATGGAGACCGTCGACCTGGTCGACGAGATCGTCGTCATCGACAGCGACTCCGTCGACGACACCTACGCCGTCGCCGAGTCCGCCGGCGCGCGCGTGCACCGGGCCGCCGAGATCCGCCCTGACCTCGGCACCCACCCCGGCAAGGGCGAGGCGATGTGGAAGTCGCTCTTCGTCACCTCCGGCGACCTCGTCGTGTTCATGGACGCCGACCTGCACGACTGGGACACGCACTTCGTGCCCGGCCTGCTCGGTCCGCTGCTGTCCGACCCGGCGGTGCAGCTGGTCAAGGGCTTCTACGACCGGCCCGGCGCCGAGGGCCCGCTCGAGGGCGGCCGCGTCACCGAGCTCGTCGCCCGGCCCCTCATCGCGCTGCTCTTCCCCGAGCTCGGGGCGCTCGTGCAGCCGCTGGCCGGCGAGTGGGCCGTCCGCCGTTCGTGGTTCGCGAGCCTCTCGGTCCCCACCGGCTACGCCGTCGAGCTGGCCGCGCTCGTCGACACGGTGCGCGCGGCGGGCCCCGACGCGATCGCCCAGGTCGACCTCGGCGTCCGCGCCCACCGCCACCAGGCGCTGCGCGACCTCGGGGGGATGGCGACCCAGATCCTCGCCGCGGCGCTGGCCCGGGTCGGCGTCGCCGGCGCCGACGAGGCGGTGCTGCGGCAGTACCTGCGCGGGCTCGAGCCGGTCGAGCGCGTCGTACCCACTCTCGAGCGACCGGCGGCGGAGGCGTATCTGTGATGCAGGTGAAGCTCGGACGGCACGCCTTCGGCGACGAGCCGCTGATGATGGCGATCGTCAACCGCACGCCCGACTCGTTCTTCGACAAGGGCGCGACCTGGGCCGAGGACGCCGCCTTCGCGCGGGTCGCCGAGGTCGTCGCGCAGGGCGCCGAGATCGTCGACATCGGCGGCATCAAGGCCGCGCCCGGCGTCGAGATCTCCGCCGCCGAGGAGAAGGACCGGGTCGTCGACTTCGTCGCCCAGGTCCGCGAGACCTACCCCGACCTGGTGATCTCCGTCGACACCTGGCGGGCCGAGGTCGGCGCCGCGGTCTGCGAGGTCGGCGCCGACGTCCTCAACGACGCGTGGGGCGGCGCGGATCCCGAGCTGGTCGACGTCGCCGCGCAGTACGACGCCGCGATCATCTGCACCCACACCGGCGGCGTCACGCCCCGCACCCGCCCCTACCGGATCGAGTACGACGACGTGGTCGCCGCCGCGATCGCCGACACCGTCGCCTACGCCGAGCGGGCGCTCGCCGCGGGCGTGGCCCGCGAGTCGATCGTCATCGACCCCGCCCACGACTTCGGCAAGAACACCTTCCACTCGCTCGAGGTCACCCGGCGGCTGGGGGAGATGGTCGCGACCGGCTGGCCGGTGCTGGTGTCGCTGTCCAACAAGGACTTCGTCGGCGAGACGCTGGGCCTCGAGGTCGGCGAGCGGCTGCTCGGCACCCTCGCCGCGACCTCCGTGTGTGCCCTCGCGGGCGCCCGGATCTACCGGGTCCACCAGGTCGTCGAGACCCGGCAGACCGTCGACATGGTGTGGTCGATCGCCGGGCGACGACCGCCGCTGCGAGCGATTCGGGGCATTCAGTGATCGCGTTGGTTCCGGGCGTCCCGGCGCTGCTGCCGGCGTACGCCTCGCTGCAGGACCCGGTCGCCGAGCTGCGCGCGGCCTGCCTGTCCGCCGTCGCCCGGCTCGGGCCGCGGGTGCGCGTCGTCGCGTCCGGGCCGTCGGGCCTGCGGGTCGGCGCGGCGCTGGTCGCGGCCGCCTCCGCCGAGGTGGTGGGCGAGGGTGAGACGGGCGTGCTCGTCGTCGGCAACGGCTCCGCCAAGCGCACCGAGAAGGCCCCCGGCCACCTCGACCCGCGCGCCGAGGCGTTCGACGCCGGGCTGCGCGCAAGCTTCGCCGACATCGACCTGGCGCTGGCCGAGGAGCTCTGGGCCGACGCCGCCTGCCTGGGCGGGCTGCCGCCGCTGGCCGAGGCCGACGTCCGCTACGACGACGCGCCCTTCGGCGTGCAGTACTGGGTCGCGGTCTGGTCCCGATGAAGGCGCTGCGCTGGCCCGCGCTCTGGCTCGGCCTCTGGGTGCTGATGATCGTGGCGGTCGTCGTGCTGTCGCTGGGCGCGCCGCCGCCCGGGCCGGACATCCCGGCGAGCGACAAATGGGAGCACCTGACCGCCTACGGCGCGCTCGCGCTGGTCGCCGTCCAGCTGTTCCGGCCGGGGCGGGCGCTGCTGCTCGCCGCGATCGGGCTGGTGCTGCTGGGCGTGGGGCTCGAGATCGCGCAGGGCACGCTCACGACCGACCGGATGATGGACTGGCGCGACGCGGTGGCCGACGCCGCCGGCGTCGGGCTCGGGATGCTGACCTCGCGGACGCCGGTCCGCGACCTGCTGGCGCGCGTCGTACCCGCTGCCGGAGCATGATGGACCCGACGGTGAACCGAACGGCTCCCGTCGTCGTGTCCTCCACGGAGGTGGACGATGCCCGGCGATCCCGACCTGATCCGGGCGCTGCACCGCGATCACGCGGCAGCGCTGGAGAGGTACGTGCTGCGCCTGGTCGGTGACCGGCAGCGGGCCGCCGACGTCGTCCAGGAGACGCTGCTGCGCGCCTGGCAGCGCGACATCCGCGACGACGACCGCGGCTCGGCGCGGGCCTGGCTCTACACCGTCGCCCGGCATCTCGTCGTCGACGAGGCGCGCTCCTCGCGCGCGCGGCACGAGACGACCGCGGCGGAGGTCCCGGAGACACTGGACACGATCGCGCCGGACCGGGTCGACGCGCTCTTCGACGCCCTGCTCGTCGGCGACGCGCTGGCCACGCTGAGCGTCGAGCACCGGGCGGTCGTCGTCCGCGCCTACTACCTGCGGCTCAGCGTCGCCGAGATCGCGGCGGCGCTCGACATCCCGCCGGGCACGGTGAAGTCCCGGCTGCACTACGGCCTGCGCGCCCTCCGGCTCGCCCTGCAGGAGCGGGGGGTGACCCGATGAGCGATCCGTACGCGGACTGGGACGGCGCCTACGTCCTCGGTGCGCTGTCGAGCGCCGAGCGCCGCGAGTACGAGGAGCACGTCGACGGCTGCGCCCGCTGCGCGGCGGCGCTGGCCGAGCTGGGGATGCTGCCCGGGCTGCTGCGGCTGGTGCCCGACGAGGACGGCGCGGCGTACCTGGACGCGGAGCCCGCTCCGCCTCCCGTCGCCCCGGCCGTGCCGGTGCCGCACCGGCGTCCCCGGCGCCGGGTGCGCCTGCTCGCGGCCGCCGCGGCGGTCGTGGTGGTCGGGGGCGTCGGCGCGGGCGTGGTCGTGGCCGACCGGAACGAGCCGCCCGCCCGCGGCGGCGGCGAGACGGTCGCGCTCGCCAGCGTCGTCCCCAACCCGCTGCGCGCGTCGGTGAGCCTGACGCCGACGTCCTGGGGCACGAAGGTCGCGATGACCTGCACCTACGGCGCCGGCTACGGAGGCACGCACAGCTACGACCTCTATGTCGTCGACACGAGCGGCCACCGGCAGCTGGTGGCGCGCTGGCGCGCCGGCCCCGGCGACACCGCGCGCACGACCGGCGCGACCGACCTGGCACCGCGTGCGATCAGCCGGGTCGAGCTGCGCGGCTCCGACGGGACCCTGCTGCTCGCCGCCGACGTCTGAGATCTCCTCGCGATCGCGTTGAACCGGCCGGCGATCGGCTCCGTTCGGGGGTGTCCCTCCGAGAGGGAGACGACCGGATCCGACCTGAGGAGTCCCGATGAACAAGCGTGCCGTCGCCGTACCGATGCTCGCCGCAGCCGTTCTCGCCCTGGGCGGCTGCGGCACCTCGTCCGACAAGGCCTCGAGTGACCACAGCCCAGGCAGCACCGGCGGCTCGGGGCCGGTGCTCAAGCTGGCGACCAAGGGGAAGGTGGGCAAGGTCCTCGTGGACTCCTCGGGGAAGACCGTCTACTTCTACGACCTCGACAAGGCGGGCGAGACGACGAGCGCCTGCGTCGGCCCGTGCGTGCCGCTGTGGCCCTCGGTGTCGGCGCCCGCGAACCCGACGCTCGGCCCCGGCGTGTCCGGCACCCTCGGCACCGTCAAGGACGCCAACGGGGGCAGCCAGCTCACGCTCAACGGCCACCCGCTCTACACCTACTCGCTCGACAAGGACGCCGAGGACGCCTACGGCCCGGGCTACGACCACATCTGGTGGGTCGTCGACGCCCGTGGCGCCAAGGTGACCACCATGGGCGGCTCGTCGGGCTCGACGTCGTCGCCGGGCTCGCCGTCGCCGTCGTCGACGGGTGGCGGTGGGGGCTACAACTACTGACCCGGCCGCCTGGAATGATCCGGGGCGTGAGCGAGCTGATCATCGACCGCGACCGCCCCGGTGTCGTCACGGTGACCTTCAACCGTCCCGAGCGCCGCAACGCCTTCACCCAGGCGATGTACGCCGCGATGCGCGCGCTGTGGCTCGAGCTCGCCGAGGACCGGTCGGTGCGGGTCGTCGTCCTGCACGGCGAGGGCGGCAAGGCGTTCGCCGCGGGCAACGAGATCGCGGACTTCCTCGAGGCCGACGCCGTCGAGTACGAGACGTGGATCCGCGAGATGCTCGACGGCCTGTTCGCGCTGCCGCAGGTCACCATCGCCGCGATCGACGGCGTCTGCGTCGGCGGCGGCCTCGCCGTCGCCACCAACTGCGACCTGCGGGTCGCGACGTCGTCCTCGCGCTTCGGCTATCCGATCGCGCGCACCCTCGGCAACGCGCTGTCGTCGCCGGTGCTCTACCGCTGCGCCGCCGTCTTCGGCGAGTCGCTGACCCGCGAGATGCTCCTCGCCTCGCGCCTGGTCACCGCCGACCGCGCGTACGCCGTCGGCGCGCTCACCACCGAGGTCGCCGATCGGGCGGCCCTCGACGCCGAGGTCGACGCCCTCGTCGACGGCATCCTGCAGGCCTCCCCGGTCACCCTGCGCGTCACCAAGCAGCAGCTGCGCGAGCGGGCGGCGATCACCGAGACCGCGCCGGCCGACGAGGAGCCGCTGCTCCGGGAGGTGTACGGCGGGCCCGACTTCGCCGAGGGCGTGCGGGCGTTCCTGGCGAAGGAGAAGCCGGCGTTCGGTCGCTGACCCGCCGCGCGCCGCGGGTGCGGCGGGCCTGGTCGACGACGTCGGCCAGCACCGTGGCGACGTAGGCGGGGTCGTGCATCACGTCGTGATGGGTGAACCGGACGAGGATCCAGCCGCCGGCGACCAGCGCGGTGTAGCGGCGGATGTCGGCGTCGTGCTCGGCCGGCCCGGCGTGCCAGGTGCGTGAGTCCGCCTCGATCACGATGCCGAGCGCGACGTCGGCGAGGTCGACCCGGTAGGGGCCGATCTGCACCTGCGGCCGCACGGTCAGGCCGCGGACGTCGAGACAGATCGCCCGCAGGCACGACTCGAACGGGTTGGCGGCACGTCCGTCGGCGGCCCGGGCGACCCGGAGCGCGCGGGTCCGTCCGGTCCGCGCCGAGGTCGTGACGGCGTCGAGGAGGTCGGCACGTCGTACCCGGCCGGAGCGGAGGGCGGAGTCGGCGACCGACAGCGCCGCCGGGAAGGGCTCGGACCTGAGGCAGCCGACCAGCGTCTCGAGGGGGTCGGCCAGCCGGACACCGCGGGCGTCGACGTGGGCGCGAGGCGGGCGGTCCTGCCAGTGCAGGTGCACCTCGCGACGGTGCCGGGTGCTCACCGTCCGGCCTCGGGGCAGGGTGAGGTGCGGCCTGTCCGGTGGGTCCTTCACCTGCCAGCCCCAGGCGAGCGCCGCGCTGAGGTGGCTGATCGTGCCGTTCAGCTCGACCGCGAGCCGGGCGGCGTCGGCGAGGCCGGGCACGCCGTAGCGGCCGCGGCGCAGGAGGACGATCTCGCCGGCGTCGACGGCGCGGCGCACTCGTTGCGCGCCGCACCGCCGGCGCAGCGTCGCCGCATCGACGATGCCGCCCGACTCGCGTACGACGACGTCCGGGTCCTCCATGGGGCGATGGTGGCGCAACGAGCGCGCCGGTGGGTGCGCCCTCCACAGGCAGGCTCACGAACCATCCACGGTTCGGGGCGTTCCGGGCGTTTCGAGGCCGAAAGACGCCGAACTGTGGATGGTTCAGTACTGCCCGAGGGCCGACGCCAGCGCGGCGACCTGCTCCAGGGGCGGGTCGTAGCCCGGGAAGTAGCAGCACACCCGGCTGACGCCGGTCACGCCGCCGAACCGCCGGCCGATCTCGGCCGCGCACTCCTCCGGAGTGCCGGTGACGGCGAGGGTGGTGAGCATGGTGTCGTCGACGAGCGCGGTCATCGCGGCGACGTCGCCGTCCTTGGAGAGCCGGTTGAGCTCGGGCTCGAGGTCGCCCCAGCCCTCGATGTCGAGCACCGGCCGGTAGGACGGCGTGGAGCCGTAGAACGCCAGCAGCGCGCGCACGCCGGCGCGGGCGGCCGTGAGCTCGGCGTCGGTGCGGCCCATCGCGACGATGGCCTGCGGGTGGATCGCGAAGGCGGCGGGGGAGCGGCTGGCGGTCTCGAGGCCGGCGGCGACGGCGGGCAGGGTCCGCTCGTGGAAGTGGCGGTGGCTGTGGAAGGGCATCACCAGCAGGCCGTCGGCGACCTCGGCGGCGGTGCGCGTCATGAGCGGGCCGAGGGCGCCGAGCAGGACCGGCGGGGCGCCGTGGGGGTTGGGGCCGGGGACGAAGGTCGGCGGCATCAGGGTGTGGGTGGTGTGCTCGCCGCGGAAGTCGAGGCGAGTGCCCTCCTGCCAGGCGTGCAGGATGGTCTTGGTCGCGGCCACGATCTCGCGCATCCGGGCCGCGGGCGGCGACCACTGGGCGCCGTACCGCTTCTCGATGTGGGGGCGGATCTGCGAGCCCAGCCCGAGCCGGAACCGGCCGCCCGACATGAGCTGCAGGTCCCAGGCGGTGTGCGCGAGGTGCATCGGCGAGCGCGGCATCGCGATCGCGACATTGGTCATCAGGTCGGCGTCGACCTCGCCGGCGACCGCCGCGAGGGGCAGGAAGACGTCGTGCGGCCCCTCGAACGTGAACAGCCCGGCCGCCCCGGCCTCGGTGAGCTCACGTGCGCGCTCCCGAGCCCGGTCCGGCCGGGCGTCCAGCTGTACGTCGAGGAGCATGCCGCCCATCCAACCGGACGGGCGGCCGCTCCGCATCACCTCACGGACTCGAGACGGTGCCTCCGTTCGTCACGGTCAGCCCCGACGTCTCCTGGCAGGTCGCGGGGATGTCGCGCTGTGCCGGGTTGGTGCTGTCGTAGCTGACGCTCCACGAGTACGAGCCGCTCGCGGACTGGGCGGGCGCGTTGCCGCTCGTCACGGTCTGCGGCGACGTGCCGCTCACCGTCTCGGCGTCGGTGTAGACCGCCGTGCCGGTGCAGGTCGCGTTGGTGTAGAACGCGAAGTGGGCGATTCTGGCGAGGCTGCCGCCAACTGGCGCGGAGACCGTCATCGAGTCGCTCGGCACCCAGCTCTGCCCCGTGAACAGCGAGGACGGGACGTCGCGGACGGTGACGTCCTCGTTCGTGTCGTCACAGGCCGCGTTGTGGGTCAGAGCCGAGGTGTTGGGCGAGGACCCGCTGTAGACCGCCACCCAGTGGTAGTTGCCGATGGCCGTCGGGACGACCTGCGGGTTCGGCGTGCCGTAGCTGCCGTTGCCGCTCACGGTGACGGCGGAGGAGGTGCTCACCAGCGAGCCGCAGCCGGTGTCGCTCGGGCCGTACAGCTTGAAGTGATCGTGCCGCCCGCCGGCGGTCCGGACGCACCGGTCAGGTTGATGACCGGGGTGGCCGGGTGGGTCGCCGTGCCGCCGAGCGTCGCGGTGTCCGTCACCGCGTTGCCGAGGACGACGCCCGCGCCCGCGCTGGTGGTCAGCGTGGGTGTCACCGGGTTGACGATGAAGCACTCGTTGGCCGCCGAGTCGCCGGCCGCCGGGATGCCGTTGGCGCTGTCGCCGGGCCAGGTGGCCCGCCAGCAGTACCGTCCGGCCGAGGTGACGTACGCCGTCGGCGAGGCCACCGTCTCGGGATAGCTGCCGCCCGCGATGCTCGTCGAGCCGACCGAGGTGCCGCCGGTGTCACAGGTCCCCGTGTCCTGCTTGCACAGGAAGAAGGAGATCGATCCGGTCGGTGTCGGTGTGCCTCCGGACACGCTGATGGTCGCCGAGTCCTTGACCGCGGTCACGCCGGTGCCGATCGAGAGGCCGCCCGCGGGCACCGGGGTTCCGGCCCCGTCCTGCGGAGTGGTCGAGGTCGACGCGGTGCAGTTGCTGATCGGCGGCAGGACCTGAAGGATCGTGTCCTTGTAGTGCGCTTGATCGGAGTTGCCGGTGACCGTGCTCGGGATGACGTTCGCGAACGACACGCACGAACCGGCCGTCTCGAGGCCCTCCGCGGTGATGTTCACGGCCGCCTCGCCCTTGAAGCCGTCGCTGCTGAACGCCGCGGCTCCGTTGGTGATGGCCACGCTCGGGCCGAGCACCAGGCTGGTCCCGGACTGCTGCCAGATCCGCTTGTAGAGCGTGGTGCTGCTGCCCTGCTGGTCCCAGAGGATGAGGAAGTCGCCGGCGGTCCGGTTCTTCCACGGGTTGCAGTTGGCGATCAGCGAGGCGTTGGTGCCCTGGTAGCTGTTGCAGGCCGCCGGGATCGGGTTCTTCATGAACTCGAAGGCGATGAAGCCGCTGCCGGTGTTGGCGTCCCGCTCCCACGCGAAGTAGACCCCGTCGTTGTTGGTGCTGTCGCGCCTGAGGTCGAGCCAGGCGCGGCGCAGGTCGACCTGCCCGTTGGGGTTGGTCAGGTCGAGCATGGGGACCGGCGCGGGGTGGATCACGCCCATCTTGGTGGCCGTGCCGTTGGCGGGCCCGAGCTCCTTGACATTGCCGAACACATCGTTGAGCTGGATGGTGCCCGCGTCGGGGGCATTGCCATCGATGGTGAACGGATTGGTGGCCGCCCGGGCTGCGCCGGACGGGAGGAGTGCGGCCGCGAGGGCCAGCACCAGACAGCTGAGTACGGCGATCGAGCGGCGGCGCCGCGCGACCCGCGCTCGGGATGAGCGCTGAGGACGGGCCATGCTGTTCCCCCCTCGGGAAGGTGGATGGAGCCCATCCATTCCATTCCGCGGAGCGCGGCGGGATCACCCATGCTGGGGAACCACTTTGTCCCCAAGTCATGGTCTAGCCGGTCGGAACCCGGCGCCGGGCCACGCCCGCGGCCGCGAGCAGGCAGACACCGGCCATGGTGAGGGCCGTCGCGCGGAAGGCGGCCAGGTCGCCGCCGTACACCTCGAGGAGGGCGACGGTCACCGCCGAGCCCACCGAGAAGCCGAGATAGCGCAGCAGCTGGTTGAAGGCGAGCGCGCTGCCGGTCTCGGCCTGCGGCACGTGCGGCACGATCAGGCTGGGCAGCGACGAGAAGGTGAACCCGCTGCCCAGGCCGCCGATCGCCATCGCGAGCAGTGCCTCCGCGAAGCTGCCGTGGCGGAACGCGAGCAGCGCCATCGCCGACGCGAAGACGGTCGAGCCCAGGGGCAGCAGCAGATGGGGGCCGCGGCGGCGGGCGAGGCGGAGCGCGAGCCGGCTGCCGGTGACGCTGAGCAGCGAGTACGGCACGAGCACCAGGCCCGCCTCGGTCGCGCCGAGGCCGAGGCCCCAGCCCGCAGTGCCGTCGCCGCGGACCAGCAGCACGACCAGCGTCAGCAGGCCGTACATGCCGATGGCGATGGCGAAGGAGACGATATTCGGGCCGAGGACGCCGGCGCGGACCGCGAGCCGCAGGTCGACCAGCGGCTGCCCGCCGCCCCTGCTCAGCCGCCGGGTGCGGACCACCCAGCCCGCGAGCAGGAGGACGCCGCCCGCCGCGGGGCCGAGGACCGCGAGCGACGTCCAGCCCCACAGCTCGCCCTGGCTGACGGCGAGCAGGGTGGCGACCATGCCGGTGCTGATCAGGACGACGCTCGGCAGGTCGACGCGCTGCGGGTCGCCGTGAGCCTGGCGGGGCAGGAAGCGGCTCGCGAGCAGCAGAGTGAGCGCGACCATCGCGGATCCGAAGAGGTAGGCGCCGCTGATGCCCCAGTGCTCCGCGATCAGGCCGGTGATCGGATAGCCGAGGCCGGCGCCGGACACGGTCGCGATCGACAGCAGCGACAACCGCGAGGTCAGCCGGTCGGCGGTCCAGACGTCGCGCGCGACGGCGAGGGTGAGCGGGGTGAGGGCGAGGCCGACGCCCTGCAGGGTGCGGCCGGCGATGAGGGTCCCGATGCTGATCGGGATCGCGGCCAGCACGACGCCGGCGAGGACCACGCCCAGGCCGGCGAGCAGCACCGGTCGCCGCAGCCGGCCGCTACCCCAGCGCCCGAGCACCGGCGTCACCGCGGCCGCCATGATGAAGGGGGAGGTGAGCACCCACTGGGCGGTGCTCAGCGGGACGTCGTACCGCGCCGAGATGCTGGGCACCAAGGGGGCTCCGAGGCTGCTGACGATCGCCGTCACGACGGTGATCGCGGCGAGGGTGGCGAACAGCCAACGGTCATCGGCTGCCTGCTTGGTCACGGCCCTCAGTGTGGCGTGACGTGGCGGGCGGCCGACGGTGGGTTCCGCTGTATGGCAGCGGACGCCCCGTCAGCTCAGCGGGCGCGTCGCCGCGGTGACCCGCGCCGACCCCGACCTCGTCTGCTTCGACGCCACCCACCGGATCCCGCTGTCGGGGTCGGTGCCCTTGTCGACGAGGAACCAGTCGGTCTGCACCCGGTCGCTCGCGAAGTCGACGACCATGCAGCCCGTGCGGAAGCCCTCGGCGTACTTGATCCACGGGTTGGCCAGCGCCGCATTGGCGTTGAGGACGGCGTCGAGCAGGTTGCCAACCCCGGGCGCGACCTGGTTGACCATCGTCTGCAGGGACGGCGAGGCGACGCCGGGCGTGACGTACTCGACCGCCACCGACCGGCGGTCGAGGAGGTAGCGGTTGGGGCGCGCCGGGATCTCGCTGGCGTAGGACTGGTGGACGTCGCCGGTGAGGATGACGACGTCGTCAATGCCCGCGAGACCGTCGACGATCCGCTGGCGCTGGGCGAGGAAGCCGTTCCAGTCCTCGACGTACAGCTGCAGCAGCGGCGCCTCGAAGGCGGCGGCCAGGCGCGGGCCCAGCAGGTCGGTGATCTGGCCGGGGACCTGCGCGCCGATGACCTGCGGGAAGAAGGGGACCTGGTTGCCGAGGACCTTCCAGCGCGCGGTGCTCGCGGCCAGGCCGGAGACCAGCCAGTGCTCCTGCTCGTCGCCGATCATCGAGGCGTCGGGGTCGGCCGACGCCGCGCCCAGCGCGCCGTACCCGAGGAGGAGGCTCTTGGGCGGCCGGGTGCGGAACCGGCGCTCGTCGAGCATCCAGAGGTCGACCTGCTTGCCGAACGCCAGCCGCCGGTTGATCCGCAGCCAGTCGTCGGGGTCGGTGTGGCGGATCGGCAGCCACTCGAGGAAGGCGCGGCGACCGGCGCTCGCGCGGGTCGCCCAGTCGCCCTCGGTGGCGGGATCGTGGTTCTCGGCGCCGTCCTGCCAGGTGTCGTTGGCGATCTCGTGGTCGTCCCAGACCGCGATCATCGGGTGCGCGGCGTGCAGGTCCTGGAGGTTCTGCTCGAGCTTGTAGCAGCCGTGGCGGACCCGGTAGTCCTCGAGCGTCGTGCACTCGTGGAGCGGGTCGGCGTTGCGCGGGTTCTTCGGGTAGCCGGCGACCACACCGCCCGGCGCGTACTCGTAGACGTAGTCGCCGAGGTGCACGATCGCGTGCAGGTCGGTGCGCGCCGCCAGGAACCGGTAGGGCACGAACCAGCCCCAGTCGTAGTTCGCGCACGACACCACCCCGAAGCGCACCGGCGCCGTCGAGGCCGCCGGCGGCGCGGTGCGCGTGCGCCCGGTGCGGGACGTCGCGTCGAGCGCCCGGAACCGGTACCAGTACGGCGTCGCCGGCTGCAGCCCGGTCACGTCGACGTGGACCGTGTGGTCGCTCGCCGCCGACGCGACCGTCGTCCCCTGTCGCACGATGCTGCCGAAGCCGGCGTCCAGCGCCACCTCCCAGCTCACCGTCACGTCCGGCCCCACACCGGACCCGGGAGCCGCCTCGGCGGACGGCGTCACGCGCGTCCACAGCACCACCGCGTCGGGCAGCGGGTCGCCGGACGCCACGCCGTGCACGAAGGGCGCGCCCGCGGCCACCGCCTCGGGCCAGGACGCCAGCGCGAGTGCGGCCCCACCGGTCAGGGCGCCGGCGATGAGCGTGCGGCGGGAGAGCGCGGGGGGTGCGTCGGACACGGAGCCTCCTGGGGGTTGCTCCGACAACGAGCGGCTGTGACGCGGGTTACCTCGGGCGCTGGCTAGGCTCGGTGACGTGCACCGGATCTTCACCACCAGCGTCGCGTCGGTCTACCCGCACTACCTGGCGAAGGTCGAGCGCAAGGGCCGCACGAGGGCCGAGCTCGACGAGGTGATCACCTGGCTCACCGGCTACGACGAGGCCCAGCTCCGCGCCCACCTCGACGCGGAGACGACGTTCGCCGACTTCTTCGCCGGCGCGACGCTCAACCCGAACACGGCGCTGATCACCGGCTCGGTGTGCGGCGTCAAGGTCCAGGAGGTCGAGGACCCGCTGATGCGGCAGATCCGCTACCTCGACAAGCTCGTCGACGAGCTGGCCCGGGGCAAGGCGATGGCGAAGGTGCTGCGCGGCTGAGATGCCCGAGCCTTCGGGACCGCGGCACGGTACCTGAGGAGGAGGCCGTCGGCGCCGGCGATTCCTAGCGTCGAGGGCATGAAGCCGCGCATCCGGATCCTGCTCGTCGTCGCCGTGGCCGCGGCGGGCATCGCCGCCGTCGTCCTCGATCTGCCGCCGTCCCTCGAGGCACGCGCGAAGCCGACCCGGGACGACGCGGGAGTGGCGCCGGCGCTCATGGCGGCCTACCGCGCCGCGGCCCGGGACGCCGGGTCCGACGGCGTCCGGCTGCGGATCACCAGCGGCCGGCGTACCCGCGCCGAGCAGCAGCGGCTCCTGGACGAGGCGATCGAGAAGTACGGCAGCCGGGCCGAGGCGGCCCGCTGGGTGGCCAGCCCCGACACCTCCGCGCACGTGCGCGGCGACGCCCTCGACATCGGCCCCACCGACGGTGCGCTCTGGCTCGACGAGCACGGGGCGGCGTACGGACTGTGCCAGGTCTACGCCAACGAGATCTGGCACTTCGAGCTGCTCACGACCCCCGGCGGCACCTGCCCCGCGCTGCTGCCGGACGGCAGCAGCGCGAGGTAGCGACGTCGGGGACGCCGAGCTCGGCGTACGGGAGGCTCAGCCCTTGCTCGCCTTGCGCGCCCGGCTGGCGGCCTTGGCGCGCTCGTTCTGGTCGAGGTTGACCTTGCGGATGCGCACGGTCTCGGGCGTGATCTCCACGCACTCGTCCTCGCGGCAGAACTCCAGGCACTGCTCGAGCGAGAGCTTCTTCGGCGGGATGAGCTTCTCGAAGTTGTCGGAGGTGGCGGACCGGATGTTGGTCTGCTGCTTCTCCTTGGTGATGTTGACGTCCATGTCGTCGGCGCGGGAGTTCTCGCCGACGATCATGCCCTCGTAGACCTCCGTGGTCGGCTCGACGAAGAGCACGCCGCGCTCCTGCAGCGACGTCATCGCGTACGCCGTGGCGGCGCCCGAGCGGTCGGCGACGAGCGAGCCCGACTGGCGGCTGCGGATCTCGCCGGCCCACGGGAAGTAGCCCTCGGAGATCGAGTGCGCGATACCGGTGCCGCGGGTCTCGGTGAGGAAGTCGGTGCGGAAGCCGATCAGGCCGCGGGCGGGGACGATGAACTCCATGCGCACCCAGCCGGTGCCGTGGTTGGTCATGCCCTCCATCCGGCCCTTGCGGTTGGCGAGGAGCTCGGTGATGGTGCCGAGGAACTCCTCGGGCGCGTCGATGGTGAGGCGCTCGAAGGGCTCGTGGACCTTGCCGTCGATCTCGCGGGTGACGACCTGCGGCTTGCCGACGGTGAGCTCGTAGCCCTCGCGACGCATCTGCTCGACCAGGATGGCCAGCGCCAGCTCGCCGCGGCCCTGGACCTCCCACGCGTCGGGACGCTCGGTCGGGAGGACGCGGAGCGAGACGTTGCCGATCAGCTCGGAGTCGAGGCGGTCCTTGACCAGGCGGGCGGTGACCTTGTGGCCCTTGCCGCCCTTGCCGACGAGCGGTGAGGTGTTGGTGCCGATGGTCATCGAGATGGCCGGCTCGTCGACGTGGATGAGCGGCAGCGCGACCGGGTTCTCCGGGTCGGCGAGGGTCTCGCCGATGGTGATGTCGGGGATGCCGGCGACGGCGACGATGTCACCGGGGCCGGCGGACTCGCCGGGCTTGCGCTCGAGGCCCTCGGTGACGAGGAGTTCGGTGATCTTGACGTTCTTGACGCCGCCGTCGCGCTGCATCCACGCGACCTGCTGGCCCTTCTTCAGCGTGCCCTGCTTGATACGCAGCAGCGCGAGGCGGCCGAGGAACGGCGAGGCGTCGAGGTTGGTGACGTGGGCCTGGAGCGGCGCGCCCTCGTCGTACTCGGGGGCGGGGATGGTCTCCAGGATGGTGCGGAACAGCGGCTCGAGGCCGTCGCCCTCGGGGAGGGTGCCGTTCTCGGGCTTGACCGTGGAGGCGATGCCGGCCTTGCCGGAGGCGTAGACGACGGGGAAGTCGAGCGCGTCCTGGCTGTGGCTGTCGTCGAGCAGGTCCATGAACAGCTCGTAGGTCTCGTCGACGACCTCGTCGATGCGCGCGTCGCCGCGGTCGGTCTTGTTGACGACCAGGATGACGGGCATGTCGGCGTTGAGCGCCTTGCGCAGCACGAAGCGGGTCTGGGGGAGCGGGCCCTCCGACGCGTCGACGAGGAGCACGATGCCGTCGACCATCGACAGGCCGCGCTCGACCTCGCCACCGAAGTCGGCGTGACCGGGGGTGTCGATGATGTTGATGGTCATCTCGCCGCCGGCGAGCTCCTGCGCGGCCGGGCCCTTGTAGTGGACCGCGGTGTTCTTCGCGAGGATGGTGATGCCCTTCTCGCGCTCGAGGTCACCGGAGTCCATCACGCGCTCGGCGACGGACTCGGCCTGGTGCTCCGTGAAGGCACCCGCCTGACGCAACATGGCGTCGACGAGGGTGGTCTTGCCATGGTCGACGTGGGCCACGATGGCGACGTTGCGGAGGTCGGTGCGACGAGTCTTGGACACGAAGGGACAGCCTATGCCGCGCACGCGCGTGTTACCGCATCGCGCCGTGGGTTCGACGTCCCAGATCCGGGGTGGGGTGGCAGGCGTCACAGGCCGTAGGGGAGACTGCTGCGCATGCAGACCATCGGCCTCGTCGGCGGAATGTCCTGGGAGAGCAGCGCGGCGTACTACGAGGCGCTCAACCGTGGGGTCGAGGACCGCCTCGGCGGCTTCCACTCCGCCACGACGGTGCTGGCGTCGGTCGACTTCGCCGAGGTCACCGAGCTGCAGGAGGCCGAGGACTGGGACGGCGTCGCCGCCATCCTGCGCTCGGCCGCCGAGTCGGTCGAGCGCGCGGGCGCCGACTTCCTGATGCTCTGCACCACGACCTTCCACCGGGTCGCCGAGCAGGTCCAGGACGCCGTCGACATCCCGCTGCTCCACCTCGGCGACGTCGTCGCGGAGGCCTGCAAGGCCGAGGGCGTCGAGACCGTCGCCCTGCTCGGCACCAAGTTCGCGATGTCGCGGACCTTCTTCACCGACCGGATCGCCAGCCACGGCCTCGGCGTCCTGGTCCCCGAGGCGGGCCGCCACGACGAGCTCAACCGGATCATCTACGACGAGCTGGTGCACGGGAAGGTCCTCGACGACTCCCGTCGCTCCGTCGTCGCGATGATCAGCGAGCTGTGGGACGCCGGCGCCGGTGGCGTGATCCTCGGCTGCTCCGAGCTCGAGCTGCTCGTGCGGCAGGCCGACTCCGAGATCCCCGTCTTCCCGTGCACGTCGCTGCACGTGGCGACGGCGCTGGACCGCGCGCTGGCCTGAGGCTGGCTGCTGCTGCAGGAATCCCCGCTTCAGCGGGGATTCCTGCGCTTCCTGCCCGTTGCAACGGGCAGGAAGCGCCAGGAAAGGCCAGGAAGTACGGCGGTCCGTTCGGGTGAGGCGCTGCCGGCAGCCCCGACCAGCCCCGACCAGCCCCCGATCAGTCCCGCTCAGGCCGGGCGCACCAGCCCCCGGCCGTGCAGCTGCGCCACGAACGCCGCCACGTCGGCGCGGCACGCGTCGGCCGCGATGTCGTACTCCGCCGCGACCAGCGCGCACAGCCCGTCCAGGTCGCGCGGCCGGTCGAGGTGGCGCCACAGGGTCGCGGCGACGCCCTTCACGGCGTAGTACTCGCCCTGCTCGACGCCCATCATCACGAACTCGCCGTCCATCTCCACGGCGTCGAGGGCGGGGTCGCGCACCCACCGGCCGGGCTGCTCGTTGTGGTCAGGTCGTCGCATGGTGGTCCTCTCGGGCGGGAGCGGGCTCGGGCGCGTGCTGGAGGTCGTGCAGGATCGCGTCGGCCGACGCCGCGACCGAGTCGACGCCGCGCGGGCGGTCGACCCGGATGAGCCGGGCGCGGGCGGCGAGGGCGGCGCTGCGCGCCAGGTGGGTACGGCGGTGCGGGCCCACGAGCAGCTCGTTGCGGTAGGCGTGCTCGTGGAGCGTGGTGAAGACCGCGGCGCCGGTGAGCCGGGTCAGGCGCAGCGGGCCGTCGTACCGGTCGAGGACGTAGAGCCGACGCACGGGCAGCGGCGGCAGCGCCGGGCGGTCGAGCGGCAGGTGGAACTTGGCGTGCGCGCCGCGCACCGGGCGCAGGTCGTCGCTGGTCCGGCCGATCCGGTCCAGCGCGTCCTGCCAGAGCTTGAGCCGCGGCCAGCCGGGCAGCGCGCGGCCGTCGGCGTCGATCGGCACCACGTCGTCGCTGAGGACGTCGTGCCCGCGGCGGTGCATCTCCGCCGCGAGGGTCGACTTCCCCGCGCCCGAGTGCCCCAGGACGACGGCGCACCCGTCGCCGACGCGGAAGGCGTTGCCATGCAGGACCAGGTGACCGCGCTGCAGCATCAGCGCGCCGAAGACGGTCCCGAGCAGGAACAGCCGGACCTCGTCCGGTGTCGCGTCCGGCAGCGCGTCGACGGTGATCCGGGCGCCGCCCTCGGCGCAGAACCGGCCGACCCCGGGTACGTCGACGCCGACCCGGTCCGGCTCGAGCCAGAGCCCGTGGGGGAGCGTCTGCGCGTCGGGTGACGGCGGCGCGACCGGCCCCCGCCGTACGACGACGTCGGGTCGCGCGTGCGGGAGCTCCAGGTCGTCCCGGACGACCTCGGCGCCGAGGTCGGGCAGCGGCAGTGCGCTGTCGATGAGGAGTCCGTATCCCGCGTACATGAGGGTCCAGGGGCTAGGGGCGGGGCGCCCAGGCGAAGCTGCCGACGCCGGTCCAGGACTCGCGGCTGCCGCCGGTGACGGTGACCTCGTCGGCCGTCACCCAGACGTGGGCGCGCAGGGCGCCGGCGCCGTCGCGGCGCAGGCCGAAGGTGACCACGTGCGGGACGCGGGCCCGGCGCAGCAGCAGCCGGGCGGTGAGCGCCTGCGGGAAGCATTCCGAGCGCCAGGGCGTCCGGGTGGCCGCGGTCCGCACCGCCCAGCCGATCTTGCGGGCGCGGATCAGGTCGCGGGGACGCAGCTGCGGCGGGACCGGGCTCGCGCCGGGCCCCGCCGGTGATCGCTGCTCGCCGAGCAGGTGGCGGACCACCCGGAACGGCAGGGCGAGCGTCAGCAGCCGGGTGACCCCGAGGAGGAGCCAGGCCGCGACGACCGCCAGGCGAGTGGCTGCGGTCAGCTGCCGAGCCCGAGGTGGACGTCGACGTCGACGTCGATGTCCTGCGTGGCGTGCAGGCTGAGGGACTCGAGGACGGGAGGGGTGTAGGTCTTCATCTGCGACTCCGTAGGTCGATGGGAGGTCAACCCGAGATGGCCGTGCTGACCAGTTGAACGGCACACCCGCCGTCGCGGTACGGCTGCCGCCGGCGTTGGGTGGAAGATTTTGCTTTGCACCCGGATCGGCGGTTCCCGATGTGGCCACACCGGGGGCGTGCCACGCTCGCCCCGTGACCGCCGTCCCCGACGCCCTGGGACTCGTCGCCACCCTCGCCCGGACCGCCCTCGACGCCGAGGAGGGCCTGCCCGTCGGGCCCGTCCCGCTCGACGGCGTCGATCTGGGTGGGCTGTTCGAGGTCGCCCAGCGGCACCGCGTCCAGCCCCTGCTGCGGACCCATGCCGACGTCCTCGGCCTGCCCGAGGAGCTGACCGGGCGCCTCGACGCGTGGCACGCGATGGCCCGCCGGCGGACCCTGCTGCAGTCGCTGGAGACGGTGCGCGCCTGGGAGCTGCTCGACCGTGCCGGCGTCGGCGTCCTCGCGGTGAAGGGGCAGCCGCTCGCCGTCCAGACCGCGGGGCGGGCCGACGCGCGCGGCCCCGGCGACGTCGACCTGCTCGTCGACCCGGACCAGCTGGTCGAGGCCCACCGGCTGCTCACCGCCGCCGGCTGGCGCCCGCGCGAGGGCGGGCAGGTCGAGCCGGGGACCTGGGCCTGGCGCCACCTCACCCGCTGGGGCAATGCGCTGACCTATGCCGGCGAGGCTGCCGACGTCGACCTGCACTGGCGGCTCGACCGGATGCCCGACGCCCATCCGCCCTTCGGCGTGCTGCGCGCGCGGAGCGAGCGGGTGACGCTCGGGACGTCGTCCGTCGCCACCCTGAGCCGGTACGACGCGCTGCGCCACCTGGCCACCCACCGGGAGGGCTGGATCTGGCTGCGGACCCTCGTCGACCTGCGCCGGCTGGCGCGTGCCGAGGCTGCCCTCGACGGCCCGCTCCGCCCCGCCGCCGCGCTCTCGCTCGCCCTCGCTCGGGCGACGGTCGGGCTGCCCGCGACGGTGCCGGTCGACGTCCACCGACGCCTCGACGACACGCCCGCGCCGCTCCTGGAGCGGGTCGTGCGGCTCCACGCGGACGGCGTGCCGACCGCGCACACCGCTGCGTACGGCGGGCGCGACGTCCGCGGCCGCCTCGGCGAGATCAGCTCGATGACCGACCTGCGGCACGCCGCCGTCGAGCTGGTGCTCCCGGCGGGCGTGGTGTTGCCGGTCCGCGCACGCACCGCGTGGACGGGCGTGCCGCGGGCGCTGGGCCTGCGGGCCGCGGACCTGTCGCGCAAGCTCAGACGCGATGGACCTTGTGCGCCGCCGCCTGAGCCCGCGGCTTGATGACCAGCTCGTCGATGTTGACGTGCGGCGGCCGGGTCGCGACCCAGGTGATCGCGTCGGCCACGTCGTCGGCCACCAGCGGCTCGGCGACGCCCGCGTAGACCGCGTCGGCGCGCTCCTGGTCGCCGCCGAAGCGCACGAGCGCGAACTCGTCGGTGCGGACCATCCCCGGCGCCACCTCGCATACCCGGACCGGCTGGTCGTAGAGCTCGAGCCGCAGCGTCTCGGTGACCACCTTGGTGCCGTGCTTGGCGGCGGTGTAGCCGGCGCCGCCCTCGTAGGCGATCCGGCCGGCGGTCGAGCCGACGTTGACGATGATCCCGGCGCCGCTCGCGACCAGTGCCGGGAGCAGGGCCTTGGTCACCCGCATCAGGCCGAGGACGTTGACGTCGTACATCCGGCGCCACTCGTCGGCGTCGGCCTGCGCGACAGGAGAGAGACCGAAGGCGCCGCCCGCGTTGTTGACCAGGACGTCGAGCCGCGGGCCGACCGCTGCGGCCAGCGCGGCCACGGACTCCGCCGAGGTGACGTCGCAGACGACCGCACGGCCGCCGATCTCGGCGGCGAGCGCCTCGATCCGGTCGGCCCGGCGCGCCGCGCAGACCACCTCGAAGCCCTCGCGCGCGAGGTGGCGGGCGGTGGCGGCGCCGATGCCGCTGGAGGCGCCGGTGACGACGGCGGTGCGGGTGCTCATGTCCACATTCTGGCCGCTCGGGAATGCCGGGCACACTGGGAGGGTTGTCCGTTCGGCCCGCGGTGTCGTTCGGGGAGCCGAGACAGCGAGAAGAGCAGGAGGTGGCATGGCAGAGTCCGCGATCGGTCGCGTCGCGATGATCAGCCTGCACACCTCCCCGCTCGACCAGCCGGGCACCGGTGACGCGGGCGGCATGAACGTCTACGTGATCGAGCTGGCCCGCCGCCTCGCCGACTGCGGCATCGCGGTCGACATCTTCACCCGCGCCACCAGCTCGCGGCTCGACCCGGTTGTCGACGTCCGCGACGGCGTGACCGTGCACAACGTCCACGCCGGGCCGTTCGAGGGGCTGACCAAGACCGAGCTGCCGGGTCAGCTCTGTGTCTTCGCCCGCGACGTGCTCCGCGCCGAGGCGCAGCAGCCGCCGGGCCACTACGACGTCGTCCACTCCCACTACTGGCTCTCCGGCCAGGTCGGCGCGCTCGCCCGTGACCGGTGGGGCGTGCCGCTGGTCCACTCGATGCACACGATGGCGAAGGTCAAGAACGAGGCGCTCGCCGCGGGCGACGCCCCCGAGCCGGCCGCGCGCGTGATCGGCGAGGAGCAGGTCGTCCAGGCGGCCGACGTCCTCATCGCCAACACCGACCTCGAGGCCAAGCAGCTCATCAACCTCTACGACGCCGACCCCGGCCGGGTCGAGGTCGTGCACCCCGGCGTCGACACCCACGTCTTCCGGGCGCTCGACGCCGACGAGCGGGCCCGCGCCCGCCGCGAGCGCGACCTGCCCGCCGACGCGCTGGTGCTGCTGTTCGCCGGCCGGATCCAGCCGCTCAAGGCCCCCGACGTGCTGCTGCGCGCGGTCGCCGAGCTGCTCTACCGCCGTCCCGACCTGCGCTCGCGGCTCGTCGTCCCCATCGTCGGTGGCCCCTCGGGCAGCGGACTCGAGCGGCCCACGGCCCTCGCCAACCTCGCCGCCGAGCTGCACATCGACGACGTGGTCCGGTTCGTGCCGCCGGTGCCGCAGCACGAGCTCGCACGCTGGTACGCCGCCGCCACGCTCGTCGCCGTCCCCTCCTACAACGAGTCCTTCGGCCTGGTCGCCGCCGAGGCCCAGGCCGCCGGCGCCCCCGTCGTCGCGGCTGCCGTCGGCGGGCTCACGACGGTCGTGCGCGACGGCCGCAGCGGCCTCCTCGTCGACACCCACGAGCCCCACGACTGGGCGGTCGCGCTGGAGCGGGTCGTCGCCGACGCCGACTTCCGCGACCGGCTGGCCGCGGGCGCGCTGGTCCAGGCGCGGGAGTTCTCCTGGGAGGCGACCGCCGCCCAGACCGTGGCCGTCTACGAGCGGGCGCACGCCCTGATGCGCCGGGAAGCGAGCAGGATCGGATGACGGGTCCGGCGGACGTCGTACGGGACTATCTCGAAGCCAACGAGATCGACTTCGAGGAGAGCGAGGAGGGCACCTTCAGCTTCTCGCTGCCCGGCGAGAAGAAGCTGCAGACCCCCGTCCGGCTCGACCTCGGGCCGCACGCGCTCGGTGTCCACGCCTTCGTGTGCCGTCGCCCCGACGAGGAGTTCGAGCGGGTCTACCGCTGGCTGCTCGAGCGGAACATGAGGATGTACGCCGTCGCCTTCGGCATCGACCACCACGGCGACATCTACCTCGACGCCCGCCTGCCGCTCTCGTCGGTCACCCCGGACGACCTCGACCGGCTGCTCGGCTCGGTGCTCAGCTATGCCGACGACGCCTTCAACACCATCCTCGAGCTCGGCTTCGAGTCGTCCATCCGCAAGGAGTGGGCGTGGCGGATCGAGCGCGGCGAGTCGACCGCCAACCTCGAGGCCTTCCGCGGCTGGCTCGAGGCCGACCCCTCCTAGGCCACCCCTACGGGCGCGCCTTGACCTTGGCCGGCGCGCTCCACGCGCCCCGGCCCGCCTTCGACGTCGCCGCGACCTTGCACGAGTACGCCGTGCCGCGGTGCAGGCCCTTGACGACCACCGTGGCCGAGGTCGCCGTACCGGTGGCGCGGACGACCTTGCCGTGCTTCGGCGTACAGGTCGCGAGGTAGCCGGTCACCTTCGCGCCCCGCGGCGTCGCGATCGTGTGCGCCAGCTTGGCCTTGGTGGCGGAGACCCGCTTGGCGCGGGTGATCGTCGGGCGGGTCGGGGTGATGTGGGCGGCCGCGACCCTGAGCTTCTTGAGGGAGAAGGTGAAGCCCGACGCCTCGATGAAGAAGCCGCCGCCGTCGGGGTCGTGCCAGGTCGTGAACGCGCCGCCGCCGGTGCCGCCGTTGATGGTGCCGCTGAGGCTGCCTGGCGTGAGGGTCTCGGGGTTGGGGATGCCCATGTCGGTGCGCATCTGGGCGTAGGAGAGGCGGAACCGGATGTCGCCCACGACCGGCGTGGTGGCGTCGGCGTGGAGGTGCGGCGCCACGACCTCGGTGGTCAGGGCGTGGGAGCCGTCGGGCTGCTCGTCGAAGAAGATGCCGTTGTAGGCGGCGTCGGTGCCGACGTACATGCCGAGGGTCGACTCGGTCGGGTCGTCGAAGTCGGCGATGTCGGCGTCGAAGACCACGTCGTCGCTGGTCGCGGTCGAGGGGCAGGGCCACGGCCAGGCGGCGGCGGAGTCGCAGCCGTTGGCCCAGGTCACCGGTGTGCCGTGGATCCGCATCCGGTGGCCGCCGTCGGGGCCGGTCCACGCGTCGACGTCGTCGAGACCCATCCGGCCGAACATCCGCTGCGGGTCGAAGGCGGTGCCGCCGTCGACCACGACGTCGACGACGTCGGTCGTCGCCAGCGGGAGGGTGACGGCGAAGCCCAGCTGATGCCAGCCGCCCTCGTCGGTGGGGCCGCTCACGTAGGCGCCCGTCGTCTTGACGACGCCGTTGACCGTGAGCGACTCGATGCAGGGGGTCGGGACGGCCGGGCCGCAGAACGGCCCGTCCGAGGCCTCGGCGGGCGAGCTGGAGCCGGCGACCGCTGCCACCGACGAGGCGAGCAGCGCGAACGAGGCGAGAGTGGCGCGACGCATGGGACAACTCTCCGGCCACCGGGGCCCGCGGTGTCGGCGCCACGCCCTAGCGTCGCGTCCATGACGACCACCGCCGAGAAGCGCGCCGCCTTCCGAGCCCTCCACGAGCGCGGCTGCTTCCTGCTGCCCAACCCCTGGGACCGCGGCTCGGCCCGCTATCTCGAGCGCCTCGGCTTCGCCGCGCTGGCGACCACCAGCTCCGGCGCCGCATGGAGCCGTGGCCGGCCCGACGGCTCGGCGACGCGCGACGAGGCGCTCGCCCATCTCGCCGACATCGTGGGCGCGACGGACCTGCCGGTCAACGCCGACTTCGAGGCCGGCTACGGCGCGACGCCCGACGACGTCGCGGTCAGCGTCGGCCTCGCGGTCGAGACGGGGGTGGCCGGCCTGTCCGTCGAGGACGCCGTCGACGGCGCGATCCTCGACCTCCCCGCCGCGGTCGAGCGGCTCACGGCCGCGCGGGAGGCGATCGACGGTAGCGGCCACGACGTCCTGCTGGTGGGGCGGGCCGAGGGATTCATCGCGGGCCGCCCCGACCTCGACGACGTGATCGAGCGGTTGCGGGCGTACGCCGCGGCGGGCGCCGACTGCCTCTACGCGCCGGGCGTCGCCGACCCGCGCCAGATCGCTGCGATCGTCGCGGCCGTGGCGCCCAAGCCCGTCAACCTGCTCATCGGCGGCACGAGCGATCTCACCCTCGCCGACGCCGAAGCCCTCGGCGTGAGGCGGGTCAGCGTCGGCGGCGCGCTTGCCCGCTCCGCGTGGGGCGGCTTCCAGCGCGCGGCCGCGGGACTGGTCGAGGGGCGCTTCGACGGGTTCGCCGACGCCGCGCGCGGCGACGAGCTCAACGCCCTGCTCAGCGCGCCGCGGCTGCGTTGAGCCGCGCCGCCTGGCGGGTCAGGTGGTCGCGCTCCGCGGTGTTGGTGGCCCGGCCGGCGGCGACCGCATAGAGGCGGGCGGCGACGGCGAGATCGCCGGCCCGCTCGTGCAGCCACGCGGCGACCGCGTCGCGGCGGGGGAGGTCGGCGGGGAGGCCGTCGAGGATCCGCAGCGCGGCGAGCGGTCCGTCGACCTCGCCGACGGCGACAGCCCGGTTGAGCGCGACGAGCGGGCTGGGGGCGAGGCGGAGCAGCTCGTCGTACCACTCCAGGATCTGCGTCCAGTCCGTCTCCTCGGCGCGCGCGGCGTCGTCGTGGAGGGCGGCGATGGCGGCCTGGGCCTGGTACTCGCCGAGCCGGTCGCGGCTCAGCGCGTCCTGCAGGATGTCGACCGCCTCGGCGATCATCGTCGTGTCCCACAGCGAACGGTCCTGCTCGGCGAGCGGCACCACCCCGCCCGACGCCGTACGACGGGCCCGCCGGCGTGCGTGGTGCAGCAGCATCAGCGCCAGCAGGCCCGCGACCTCCGGGTCGTCGCTGGTGGCGGCGAGCTGGCGGGTGAGCCGGATCGCCTCCTCGGCGAGGTCGACGGAGCCGGTGAAGCCCTCGTTGAAGATCAGGTAGAGCACGCGCAGCACCGCCCCGACCTCGCCCGGGGTGTCGAACGACTGCCCCGACACCGTCTTCTTGGCCCGCGAGATCCGCTGGCCCATCGTCGCCTCCGGCACCAGGAAGGCCTCCGCGATCTGGGCGGTGGTCAGCCCGCCGACCGCGCGCAGGGTGAGCGCGATCGCGGACGCCGACGTCAGCGCCGGGTGGCAGCACCGGCTGAGCAGGAGCAGGGCGTCGTCGTCCTGCTCGGTGGGGCCGGGCTCCGGCTCGAGGTGGACCTTGAGCTCGCGCCGCTCGCGGGCGGTCGTCGAGCGCACCTCGTCGATGAGCTTGCGCCCGGCGACCTTGACCAGCCAGCCCCGCGGCTCGGCCGGCGTCCCGTCCTCCGGCCAGTGCCGCCAGGCCTCCAGCAGCGCCTCCTGGACGGCGTCCTCGGCCGCCGCGAAGTCGCCTCCGCGGCGGACGAGGATGCCCAGGACCTGCGGCGTCAGCGTGCGCAGGAGGTCCTCCAACGCCGGCGCGTCGCCCACCTCGCGGCCCACGGCGGCGCTCACTCGGTGACGGTGGGCGTCTCGCCGTAGAACGGCCGGACCTCGATCCACTCGTGGATCGGCTTGCCGTCCTTGCCCGGCGCCGACGACAGCCTGGCCGCGGCCTCGTAGGCGCGCTCCTGCGAGTCGACGTCGATCACCATCCAGCCGGCGATCAGGTCCTTGGTCTCCGCGAACGGGCCGTCGGTGACCGGCGGCCGGCCCTCGCCGTCGTACCGGACGAACGTGCCCTCGGGCGCCAGCGCCTGCGCGTCGACGAACTCACCGCGCTCGCGGAGCTCGTCGGCGACCTGCTCCATGAACGCGATGTGGGCGGTGACGTCGTCGGGCGACCACTGGTCCATGGGCACCATGTCGTCCTGGGCGATCGCGTGGTCGCTGCGGTAGTGCTTGAGCAGAAGGTACTTCGCCATGATGTTCTCCTTGGGTCCGAGACGGCCATCTTGCCGCCTACACCCCTGGGACGGAGCCACTCTCACGGCTTCGACATCCTGGTCGAGAAAATCTTCGACGTGATTGTCGGTGGTCGACCCTAGGCTTGCTCCGTGACGAACCGCGGATGGTCCCTCTTCCTCGCCATGTGCCTGATCTGGGGGCTTCCCTACCTGTTCATCCGGATCGCGGTCGAGCACGTCTCCCCGGCCGAGCTGGTCTTCCTCCGTACGGCGTTCGCCTCGCTGGTGCTGCTCCCGCTGGCGCTGCTGCGGCGCGAGGTCGGGCCGGTGCTGGCGCGCTGGCAGCCGCTGGTGCTGTTCGCGGTCATCGAGATCATGATCCCGTGGGTCCTGCTCGGCCACGCCGAGCAGCGGATCAGCTCCTCGCTGGCCGGCCTGCTGGTCGCGGCAGTGCCGCTGTTCGGGGCGCTGGCCTTCCTCGTCACCTCGCACGCCGAGCGGTTCAGCACCGCCCAGCTCGGCGGCCTGGTCCTCGGCTTCGCCGGCGTGGCCTGCCTGGTCGGGCTCGACATCGGACACATCGACATGCTCGCCGTGGCCGAGATGCTCGGCGTCGCGGTCTGCTACGCCGCCGGCCCGCTGGTGCTGGCGCGGTGGTTCGCCGATGTCTCGGGGCTCGGCGTGATGGCCTGCGCGCTGAGCCTGACGGCGCTGGTCTACGCGCCCTTCGGGCTGGCCCACCCGCCCACCGACCTGCCGGCGAAGGCGTGGCTGAGCGTCGCCGTCCTGGCACTGGTGTGCACCGCGCTGGCGTTCGTGATCTTCCTCGAGCTGATCAAGGTCGCCGGCCCGACCCGGTCGACGATCATCACCTACGTCAACCCGGCCGTGGCGATCTCGCTCGGCGTGCTGCTGCTCGACGAGAAGATCACCACCGGCATGCTGGTCGGCTTCCCGCTGATCCTGGTCGGCTGCGTGATCGCGGCCGGCGGGCGCAGCGCGACCGTCGCGACCACCGAGCCGGCCGCGGAGTGCGCGCTCGCCGAGGCCGATCCCGAGACCGGCCCGGCGGCTCAGACCTCGAGCTTGTAGCCCAGGCCCCGCACGGTCACCAGGTACTTCGGCTCGCTCGGCTCGGGCTCGAGCTTGGCGCGCAGCCGCTTGACGTGGACGTCGAGCGTCTTGGTGTCGCCGACGTAGTCGGAGCCCCAGACCCGGTCGATCAGCTGACCGCGGGTGAGCACCCGGCCCGGGTTGCGCAGGAACATCTCGAGCAGCTCGAACTCCTTGAGCGGCAGCCGCTGCTCGACGCCGTCGACGGTGACGACGTGGCGCTCGACGTCCATCCGGACCGGGCCGGCCTCGAGCGTGTCGGGCAGCAGCTCGTCGCCGAGGCCGCGGCGCAGCACGGCGCGGATCCGGGCGACCAGCTCGCGGGGGGAGTAGGGCTTGGTGACGTAGTCGTCGGCGCCGAGCTCGAGCCCGACCACCTTGTCGACCTCGTCGTCCTTGGCGCTCACCATGATCACCGGGACGTTCGAGGTCTGCCGGATCGTGCGGCAGACCTCGGTGCCGGGGATGCCGGGGAGCATCAGGTCGAGCAGCACGATGTCGGCGCCGTTGCGGTCGAACTCCTTGAGCGCCTCGTTGCCGTCGGCCGCGATCGCCACCTCGAACCCCTCCTTGCGGAGCAGGTAGGCGAGGGCGTCGCTGTAGCTCTCCTCGTCTTCGACGACAAGCACGCGAGTCATGGGAGGTCCTCCTGGTCGTTCCTGCGCCCGCCCGGGACGTCCGGGCCGGTCGCGATCGGGGCGAGCCGCAGGTACGGCGCGTCCTCGTCGTGGTTCGGATGTTGCGGCAGGGACAGCGTGAACGTCGACCCCTGGCCCTCCACGGACCAGACCCGCACCTCGCCGCCGTGGGTGGCGGCGACGTGCTTGACGATCGACAGGCCGAGCCCGGTGCCGCCGGTGGAGCGGTGCCGCGCCGGGTCGACCCGGTAGAAGCGCTCGAAGATCCGCTCGACCTCGGCCTCGGGGATGCCGATGCCCTGGTCGATCACGGAGATCTCGATGGTGTGGCCGGCGCGCTTGCGGGTGACGACGACCCGCGAGCCCGGCTCGGAGTAGGCGACCGCGTTGGCGACCAGGTTGGAGACCGCGGCGCTGACCTGCTTGTCGCTGCCGAGGACCTTGAGGCCCTCCTCGCCCTCGGCGAAGACCTGGATGTCCTTGGCGTTGGCGGTCATGCTCACGAAGTCGACCGCCGAGGCGACCACGTCGTCGATCGACACCGGCACCGGCGACTCGAGCGGCTCGTCGCCCTGCAGGCGGGAGAGCTCGATGATCTGCTGGATGAGGCGGGAGAGCCGGTCGCTCTCGGTGAGCATCCGCGACGCGAAGCGGTAGACCGCCTCGGGGTCGTCGGACGCGTCCTGGACCGCCTCCGCGAGCAGCCGGATCGCCCCGACCGGCGTCTTCAGCTCGTGGCTGACGTTGGCGACGAAGTCGCGTCGTACGGCGTCGACCTGGCGCTCCTTGGTGCGGTCCTCGACCAGTGCCAGCACCAGCCGCGAGCCCAGGGGCGCGACGCGGGCGGTGACATGGCGCGGGGTGCCGGTCGCGCGGGGGACGATCAGCTCGGTCTCGCGGATCTGCCCGTCGCGGCGGACCTGGCGGATCAGGGCGGCGAGCTCGTCGGAGAGCAGCGTGGTGCCGCGCACGAAGCCCATCGCGTACGCCGGCGCGGACGCCTTGACGACCGCCTCGGACTCGTCGACCACGACCGCGCTGCTGCGCAGCACCGAGAGCACCGCGGCCACGCCGTCGGGCAGCTGCGGCTCCTCGGGCGCCTGGTAGCGGGTCTGCTGGCGATCACTGAGGTGCCAGGCGAGCATCGCGCCCGCCGCCACCAGGGCGCCGAGCAGCGCAGCCAGGAAGGCTTGCGTCGTCGGGTCCACGCTGCGATCGTACGGCGATACGCGGGTGCGGCTCAGAATCGTCGGACCTGTGCTTCGCGATGTTCACCCTGCGTTCACCGCAGGCCGCTTGAAGGACACCTTGGCTGCCTAGGCTGGCGCGCATGCGTGATGCCTACACCGACCAGCTCGACGCGATCTTCGACGACCTCGCGGCGATCAGCCGTCGGGTCCAGTCCGCCGTCACCGAGGCCACCGAGGCCCTGATGACCGGCGACGCCTCCATCGCGGAGCAGGTCATCAGCGACGACGCCGTCATCGATCAGGCCCGCGAGCAGGTCGAGGAGCGCGCCTTCGAGCTGCTGTCCCTCCAGGCCCCGGTCGCCGGCGACCTGCGCACCGTCGTCGCGGCGCTGCGGATGGTCGCCGAGCTCGAGCGGATGGGTGACCTGTCCGTCCACGTCGCCAAGATCGCGCGCCTGCGGGTGCCCGAGGTCGCGGTGCCCGAGGAGGTCCGCCCGACCCTGCAGCGGATGGCCACCGTCGCCGAGGACATGGTCGCCCGGGTCACCGACGTGATCGCCGGCCGCGACGTCGAGGCCGCGATCGCGCTGGGCCGCGACGACGAGGAGATGGACCAGCTGCGCCGCACCAGCTTCACCGAACTGCTCTCCGGCGAGTGGGACCACGGGGTCGAGGCGGCCGTCGACATCGCGCTGCTGGGCCGCTACTACGAGCGGATCGCCGACCACGCGGTGTCGATCGCCAACCGCGTCATCTTCGTGGTCACCGGTCACAACCCGGCGTCGGTCGCCTGAGGCCCGTCGTACCGGACGAATCGGACAGGT
>NZ_BAABAC010000004.1:0-18060 GCF_039537225.1 Nocardioides ginsengisoli | reverse complement strand
CCTGTCCGTGGGGTGATCAGGCTGGAGCGGCGACCCGGCGCATCCGGGCGAGCAGCGACACCGCGCTGATCAGCGCGAGCGTCGCGAGCACCGCCGCGGCGTCGAAGCCGGCGTGGGCGCCGGTCAGGAAGTCGCCGGGCACCGCGTGCGAGGCGTAGACCGAGGCGATCACGGCGAGCCCGACGGCGCCGCCGAGCTGCTGCATCGTCTGCAGCAGGCCGGACGCCGACCCGGCGTGCTCGGGCTCGACGCCCTGCAGCGCGAGCGAGGTGATCGGCATGAAGCTGCCGCCCATGCTCAGGCCCATCGCGAGCAGCGCGGGGAAGACGCCGGTCCAGTAGCTGGTCGTCGCGTCGATCTGGTTGAGGTAGAGGAAGCCGGCGAGCACGCCCGCCGTACCGACGACGATGATCGGGGGCTGGCGGAAGCGGGCGACCAGACGCGGGGTGATCCGCGACATGGTGAACACGGCGAGCGGGATCGGCAGGAAGGCGAATCCGGTCTGCAGCGGGCCGTAGCCGAGGTCGTCCTCGAAGTACTGCACCATCAGGAAGAAGGTCGCCATCATGCCGCCGTAGAGCGCGGCCATGGTGAGCAGCGTGGCGACACGGGTGCGGCTGCGGAGCAGGCCGAGGCGGAGTAGCGGGTGGTTGTGCCGGGACTCGGTGACGACCAGGGCGGCGGCGAGCGCGACGGCGATGACCAGGCCGACGATGGTGTGGGCCGAGACCCAGCCGTACTCGGGGGCCTTGATGAGGGTCCAGACGAGGGTCGCGGCGGCGCCGGTGGAGGTGATCGCGCCGACGATGTCGAACCGGCCGGGGCGGCGCGGGGTGTCGACGACGTGACGGCGGACGGTCAGCAGGACGGCGACGCCGATAGGGACGTTGATGAAGAGGGTCCAGCGCCACGACAGCAGGTCGGTGAGGACGCCGCCGAGCAGCATGCCGAGCGCGGCGCCGCCGGACGAGACGGCCGTGAAGAGGGCGAGCGCCCGGTTGCGGGCGGCCTCGTCGCGGGCGGACGTGGTGATCAGCGCGAGCACGGACGGCGCGGCGATCGCGGCGCCGACGCCCTGGAGCGCGCGGGCGGCGATGAGCATCCAGGACTCGGTGGCGAGGCCGCCGAGCAGCGAGAAGACGGTGAACACGGCGAGCCCGGCCCAGAAGACCGAGAGCCGGCCGAAGACGTCGCCGAGCCGCCCGCCGAGGAGCAGCAGGCCGCCGAAGGCGAGCGCGTAGCCGTTGAGGACCCACGACAGCGACGCGGCGTCGAAGTGGAGGTCGGTGGCGATGTGGGGGAGTCCGACGTTCATGACGGCGGAGTCGAGGACCAGCATGAGCTGGGCCAGCAGCACGATGTAGATGCCGGCGGCGGTCGTCGTCCGGGCGGTCGCCCGGGGAGCCGCGGGAGTGAGCGTGGTGGAAGACAAGGGTGTGTCCTGTTCTGGCCGAGGAGACCGAGGTACTCTTTAGCGGAGGATGACTCCGGTTAGTCCTCCACGATACGGAGGGTGTCTCCGTTTAGCAAGGGGAAAGGTGAACTCGATTGCGCGCCGACGCCGTACGCAACCGTGAGCGGATCGCCGACATCGCCCGCCAGCTCTTCCGCGAGAAGGGCTACGACGCGGTGTCGATGGACGAGGTCGCCAAGACCGCCGGAGTCGGCGTCGGCACTCTCTACCGGCACTTCCCCACCAAGGAGGCGCTCTACGACGCCGCCATCCAGGCCTGGGTCGAGACCGTCAACGCCGCCGCCGACAAGGCGCTCGCCGGCGAGGGCGACGCCCGCGACCGCCTGCTCGCCTGGTTCGAGGCCTACGTCGACTTCCTCACCCGCCACAAGGGCGCGGCCTGGCGGATCACCAGCGCCATGGGCGACGACGACTCGCCCTTCGCGGCCAAGTGCCGCACCTATCTCAACGCCAACCAGCGCGTCGTCGACGCGCTGTCGAGCGAGGGCGCGCTGCGCGGGCATGTCGACGCGATGCAGCTGTGTCGCCTGGTCGGCGGCGTCGCCGCGGTGGTCGACAACAGCGAGCTGGGGCCGGAGGCCGCCCGCTCGATGCTGGTCGTCGTGGCCGACGGCGTCCTCGCGGGCTGATCTCTGCTGCCCTTGCGGCTCCTGCGCTCCGGCCCTGTGGGGGAGTCGTGTGCCTGAGAACCCGGATATCCGGGTTCTCAGGCACACGACCGCTCCCCGCGCAGGCGTACGCCGAGCGCGATGAGGTCGCGCGCCACCTCCTCGGGCTCGTGCCGGATCTCGAAGGCCGACGCGCGGACGACGACGCGGTCGGCGGCGGCGAGTCTCCCGCGGAGCGGGGGAGCGGGCGGTGGAGCCAGCGGGTGAGTCGGTCAGCGGCCCTGGTTGGCCACGGCCGCGGCGGCCGCGGCAGCGGCCTCCGGGTCGAGGTAGCGACCGCCGGGGACGGTCGGGGCGAGGGTGTCCTCGTCGAGCTCGTAGACCAGCGGCATGCCGGTGGGGATGTTGAGCCCCACGATGTCGGCGTCGCTCATCTGGTCGAGGTGCTTCACGATCGCGCGCAGGCTGTTGCCGTGGGCGGCGACCAGGACGGTGTGGCCGGCGCGCAGGTCGGGCACGATGCCGGCGTCCCAATAGGGGAGCAGCCGCTCGATGACCTGCTTGAGCGCCTCGGCGCGGGGCATCTCGTCGCCGAGGTCGGCGTAGCGCGGGTCGCCGACCTGGGAGAACTCGTCGTCGTCGGCGAGCGGGGGCGGCGGGGTGTCGAACGAGCGACGCCAGAGCATGAACTGCTCCTCGCCGTACTCGTCCTTGATCGCCTTCTTGTCCTTGCCCTGCAGCGCGCCGTAGTGACGCTCGTTGAGGCGCCACGACCGGCGGACCGGGATCCAGTGGCGGTCGGCGGCGTCGAGCGCGAGCGCGGCGGTGTTGATCGCGCGCCGCTGCAGCGAGGTGTGGACGACGTCGGGCAGGATGCCGGCCTCCCTGAGGAGGTCGCCGCCACGGACCGCCTCACCGCGGCCCTTCTCGGTCAGGGCCACGTCGACCCAGCCGGTGAAGAGGTTCTTGGCGTTCCACTCGCTCTCGCCGTGGCGGAGCAGGACCAGGGTGAATGTCATGCCCGAGCCCTCAGTGCTCGACGGCGCCGGGCGTGGGCGCCTGGTCGGAGCAGTTGAACGTCGCGTCGCCGTCGGTCTCGGCGCCACCGGCGTCGGCCGCCGCGCCGTCGCTGCTCGCGCCGGCGCTGGCGCTGTTCTTGCCGCCCTGCGGCGTCGGGGTCGGGACGGCGGTGTACTGGTAGCAGTCCTTGACGACCGGCACCTGCAGGCTGATCGTCTGGCCGGTGCTGAAGCTCAGCTCGAGCGGGATGACGTCGCCGGCGGTGAAGTCGCCGGTCAGCGTCACGTCGGAGCCGTCGGCCAGGTTGACCGTGCCGCGGCCGGTGACCTCGACCGGCTTGAACTTGCCGGCCTGGATCGAGGCCGACGAGCTGATGGCCTCGAGCGAGGCGGTCTCGGTGGTGCTGTTGGACAGCGCGCCGATGAGCTGGCCCTCGCCCTTGGCGCGGGCGAGGACCCGGATGCCGAGCGCGTCCATGTCGCCGCCGCGGTCGTTGACGCCCGCGGAGATGTTGTTGACCCGGTCGGTCGGGTAGTGGAAGCCGCAGGACGAGAGCGCGCCGGCTGCGGGAATCAGCAGCAGAAGTCCGGCGATCGCGGTCGGGCGCAGGTGGGGCATGTCGGCAGGCCTCCGGGTCGGTTCGGTTCGAGCGGCCTCACTCTAGCGGGCGCTCTCGGGGGTGAGACGCCCGGCTAGCGGCTGAGGCCGACCTGGGTACCGACGACCACCAGCGCGATCACCACGGCCGCCACATAGACGGTCGAGAGCGCGAGCAGGCGGGTGGCGCCGATCTTCATGCCGAGCTTCAGCGGCAGGTAGGTCCAGCCGTCCTCGTGGTCGGCCACCAGGCCCCACACGGCCCGCATGAAGTGGATGCCGATGCCGAGCGCCGCGGCGAGCGCGACGATCGCCGGCTCGGGCGGGCTGCCCTGGGCCTGGCCGCCCCAGCCGCCGTAGGAGAGGTACGCCGGGAGCAGCGCGAACGACGCCGCCCACGACCACCAGGAGAAGAAGCCGGTGCGGAACACGACGTTGCCGAGCATGCCCACCGCCAGCGACGCCAGGTAGAGGCAGCCGGCGCGGATGCCCGTCGTCCACGACAGCGGGACGACGAGCAGGAAGGCGACCGCGATCGCGTACCAGAGCGTCCCGACCGCGAGCCGGCCCATCGCGACCGGCTTGCCGGTCAGTCCGTGCGCCTGGTCGCGCTGGCGGTCGACGATGTCGTTGTGCCAGCCGAGCATGGTCTGGCCGACCAGCACGGTGATGAGGACGACGCCCGCCTCGCGCGCCGGACGCCCGGTGACGGCCGCGAGCACACCCATGGCGAGGGCGGTGGTGATCGCCTGCTTGGCGTGCGCGGCCTGGAGCAGCTGGACGACCAGCGTGTCGGCCGGCGCCTTGCCGCCGAAGAGCCAGCCGGTCAGGCCGGTGCGCTCGGGAACGTGGGGCAGCGGGATGTACGAGCGGTCGTTCGGGTCGTCGAGCTCGTCGGCGTCCTCGGGCTCGTCGGCCGCCTCGGGCTCGTCGTCGACGTTCGCCTCAGGGGCCTCGGCGGCCTCAGGGGCCTCAGGGGTCTCGTCGCTCACGCCGTCCGTCACCTCAGGAGCCTCGTCGGCCTCATCCGTCGCAGGGGCAACAGCCGGGGGAGCAGCGACGTCGTCCGCCTCCGGGGAGAGCTCGGCGCCGATCTCGGCCTCGGCCGCGTCGATCGTGTCCTCCCCGGAAGAGCGGCCCCGTCGCCAGCGCTGCGTCTTCGCCATGGCGAGCAGTATTGACCACGTTCGCCGAGACTGCTGCCGGACCTCGCCGATCGGGCGATCCGTGCCGCGGCAGGGCCGCCCAAGGCCGTCGCGCGCGGCGCGCCGACGCGACGCGTGATCCTCCTCACGGACCAAAGTCCTGGTCGACGCATAGGTCTGAGCAGTTGTCAAGCCACGGATAGCGCCCCTGACCTGCGCAAACGCATTCGGAGAGTCCTCGATGACGTGGTAAGATAGGACACCCTAGGAAGGGGTTTTGCTCATATGACTTTCACCGTCGGCGAAACGGTCGTCTACCCCAATCACGGGGCCGCGGTCATCGAGAACATCGAGATGCGGACGATCAAGGGCCAGGAACGGCAGTACCTCGTGCTTCGGATTGTTGCCCAGCAGGACCTCGTGGTCCGCGTGCCGGCCGACAACCTGGATCTCGTGGGTGTTCGGGATGTCGTGGACAAGGACGGGCTGGACCGGGTCTTCGGAGTGCTCCGCGCGGAGCACGTCGAGGAGCCGACCAACTGGTCGAGGCGCTACAAGGCGAACCTCGAGAAGCTCCACAGTGGCGACGTCATGAAGGTGGCCGAGGTCGTCCGCGACCTGTGGCGCCGCGAGCGTGACCGCGGTCTGTCGGCAGGCGAGAAGCGGATGCTCGCCAAGGCTCGCCAGATCCTGGTCTCCGAGCTCGCGCTCTGCGAGAACACCAACGAGGACAAGGCCGAGACCATCCTCGACGAGGTGCTCGCGTCCTGACGCTCACCATGTCTGCCTGACTCAGGGCAGTCTCTGCTCCAACCCGACGACGTCATACGGTGGGTTCCGATGAACCCGCATCCGTATGACGTCGTCGGCATTTCCGACCCGGTCTCCGGGATCGTGGTCGAGGAAGGCCGTGGCGCCCTGCCCTTCCACCTGATCCACGGCGAGTCCCTGGTCGCGGCCGCCGCCTGGGCGGCCGGGGAGGCCGGGGTCGACCTGCTCGACCAGACCGTCTCCTGGGACCTCGTCGTCGAGCTCGAGCAGCCGCTGCTGCTCCACGACCCGCTGTGCCCGATGACGCCGCCGGAGTTCCTGCGCCACTGCGCGGAGCGGGCCGCGGTGGCCGACCGGATCGTCGTCGGCGTCCGGCCGGTGACCGACACGGTCAAGGAGGCGCACGGCGAGACCCTGGGCGCGACCGTCGACCGCGAGAGCCTGGTCGCCGTCTGCTCGCCGGTCGTGCTGCCGGCCGGCGTGGTCGCCGACCTGCTCGGCGGCGACGGGCGGCTGCCGTCGACCGACTTCGTGGCGCTGGTGACCACCCTCCGCGAGCGGTACGGCGACGGCCGGGTCGCCCTCGTCGAGGCGCCGCCGACGGCCCGCCGGGTGGCGTCCGCGGACGACCTGGCCCTGCTCGAGGCGCTCACCGACCCGCGCTGAGGCGGCCCTCAGGCTAGGGGAGCAGTCGCTCCGCGACCCGCAGGTCCTCGGCGAAGGTCACCTTGAGGTTGGCCGGTCCGGACGGCACCGCGCGCACCTCGTGCCCGTCGGGGGCGAACTCCGCGAAGGCGGCCGCCGTGTCGGTGCCGTCGAAGCCCGCGTCGGCGGCCGCGCGGTAGGCCGCGAGCAGCGGCTGCGCGCGGAACGCCTGGGGCGTCTGGACGCCGACCAGCCGGGCGCCGGGTCCGCCGGGGGCGGGGGTCGCCGTCCCGTCGCGGGGGAGCAGGCCGGCCAGCTCGTGGGCGGGGACGGCGCCGCCGTGGGTGCGGGCGGTCTCGATGGCCGCCGCGAAGAGCACCGCACTCGCCAGCGGTCGGGCGCCGTCGTGGATCGCGACCACGTCGACGCTGCCGTTGGCGATCCGGGCGGCGAGGACGGCGAGCGCCGCCTGCTCGGAGTCCTGCCGCTTCGCGCCGCCCTCGACGAGCAGCACCTCGCGCTCGCCGATCACCGGCAGCAGCGCGGTGCCGACGTCGGCGCGCTCGCCGGGCCGGTGGACGACGACCACCGGGTCGACGCCCGGGACCTCGAGTGCGGTGCGCACCGACCAGGCGAGCACCGGCACGCCCCGCAGGGGCAGCAGGACCTTGTTGACGTCGGCGCCCACCCGGCTGCCGCTGCCCGCGGCGAGGACGACGACGGCGGCGGTGGGTGAGCTCACGGCCACGAGCCTAGTGCGGCATCGTTTTCGTGGCCGTTACGCGCCGTAACCTCGCCGAGAACAGGGTCGACCTAGGTTCGCGGACATGGCAGGGCGCGGGGCGGGCCGCAGGTCCGTCGAGGAGTGGCAGCCGGTGTGCCGGATGGTCGAGCTCGAGGTCGACCGGGGCGTGACGGCGCTCGTGCACGGGCAGGCGGTGGCGCTCTTCCGCACCGCCGACGACGAGGTCTACGCGCTGGTCAACCACGATCCGTGGGCGCGGCACGCGGGTAGCGGCATCGCGCGGTGGATCGTGGGGCACCGGGGCGACGTCTGGTTCGTGGGCTCGCCGGCGCACCGGCACGCGCTCGACCTGCGCACCGGCCGCTGCCTCGACGACCGACACGTCGCGGTCACGACGTACCCGGTGCGGGTGATCGAAGGTGTCGTCCTGGTCGGACGCCGCTCGGACGCGCCTGCCGGTCGAGCACCCGGTCGATGAGGACGGCGAGCTCGGTGCTCACCAGCTCGCGCCGCTCGAACGGCAGGTAGTGCCCGGCGTCCGGAGCCACGAGGAGCCGGGCGCCGCGGATGCCGCGCGCGATCCTGGCGGCGTGCTCGGGCGGCGTGAGCAGGTCGCGGCTGCCGACGAGCACGGTGGTCGGGATGTCGTCGAAGGCGCTCAGGTTGCCGACCCGGTCGTGGCCCATCATGTCCCGGAAGAAGCCGGCCATCGTCTCGGGGCTGGTGTGGACGAGCTGGTCGACGACCAGGCCGACGTCGCGGGTCCGTGCGGGCCGGCCGAAGAGGAAGCGCCGCGCGACCTGCCGCTCGATCGTCGGCGACTTCTCGCGCCGGCTCAGGCTCAGCATCCGGGCCCGGTTGGCCAGCACGAACGGCAGCCGGTTGCGCAGCAGCGCGCCCGCGACGGCCGGGAGGCCGAGGGTGACCTTGTGCAGCTCGCCGCTGGTGGTGCTGACGAAGAGGACGCCGGCGATGCGCGGCATCAGGTCGGGCCGCTCCTCGGGGATCGCGGTGATCGTCATCCCGCCGACCGAGTGCCCCGCGATGACGAGCGGCCCCTCGGGCGCATAGGTGTCGACGATCAGCCCGAGGTCGCGGGCCAGCAGCGGGATGGTGCAGGCCGACTCCGGCGCGCGGTCGGAGCGGCCGTGCCCGCGGTGGTCCCAGGTGATCAGCCGGATGTCGTGTCCGTAGCGGGCGAGCAGGTCGGTCACCTGGTAGTGCCAGTCGGCCTCGTCGGCCGTCCAGCAGTGCGACAGCAGCACGGTCACGGCCGCGTCGGGCCGGCCGTGGGTCGTGACGTGGATGCGCAGGCCGTCCTCGGTGATCACGGTGTGCTCGGACACGCCGTCAGGATGTCAGCCGGCGAGCAGCGCTGTCGCCACCGCGGCGACGCCTTCGCCGCGACCGGTCAGCCCGAGCCCGTCGGTCGTGGTCGCCGACAGCGACACCGGGGCGCCGAGGACGCCGGACAGCGCGGCCTGCGCCTCGTCGCGGCGCGGCCCCACCTTGGGCCGGTTGCCGATCACCTGGACGGCGACGTTGACGATCGAGAAGCCGGCCGCCTCGATCCGCCGCCGGGTCTCGCCGAGCAGCGCCGCGCCGCTGGCGCCCGACCACGCCGGCTCGGCGGTGCCGAAGTTGCTGCCGAGGTCGCCCAGGCCGGCCGCGGAGAGCAGGGCGTCGCAGGCTGCATGGGCGGCGACGTCGGCGTCCGAATGGCCCTCGAGCCGGACGTCCTCGTCGGGCCACGTCAGCCCGCCGAGCGCGAGCGGCGGGTCGTCCGGCGTACGGGGGACGAGGCGGTGGACGTCGGAGCCGATGCCGACGCGCAAGCCGGTGGTGTTCACGCGCCGATCATGCCTGAGACAGAATCAGTTGCGTGAGGACCTCCCGTCTCTGGTGGGCGCTCGCCGGTCTGCTGGCGGGTGCCGTCGGGCTGGCGCTGAGCTACGCCGCCGCCGCAGTGCTGCGCGTCCGCGTGGCGCCGGTCGTCGCGGTCGCCGAGGGTGTCACCGCCCTGACGCCCGGCCCGGTGGCGCGCTGGGCGATCGACACGTTCGACACCAACGACAAGCTGGCGCTCGTCAGCGGGATCCTGGTGATCCTGGCCGTCGTCTTCGCGCTGCTCGGCCGGGCCGCCCGGCAGCGCTGGTGGCTGGCCGTGACCGGGTACGTCGTGCTGGCCGCGGTCGGCGTGGTCGCCGTGGTCGCCGAGCCGAACACCGCGTTCGTCGACTTCGTCCCGATCGCGATCGGCCTGCTCGCCTGGATCGTCACGCTGGCGGTCCTGGCCGAGTGGCTGCGCCGCTGGGAGCTCGTCGAGGCCGGTGGCGAGCCGGCGGGCGAACCGACCCGCACCCGGCGCAACTTCCTCGCCCTCGCCGCGGTCACCGCGGGCATCGCCGTCGCGGGCGGCCTGGTCGGCCGGGCCGCGGGCGCCGCGCGCCGCAAGGCCGAGCAGAGCCGGCGGCTGCTGCGGATCGAGGGCGTCACCGCGCCCGCCGTCCCCAAGGGCGTCACCGTCGGCGTCGAGGGCGTCGCGCCTTGGCAGACCCCGAGCTCCGACTTCTACTTGATCGACACGGCCTTCATCAAGCCGACCATCGCGCCCGCCGACTGGGAGCTGCGGATCCACGGCATGGTCGAGCGCGAGCTCCGCCTGTCCTACGACGACCTCGTCTCGCGCGAGGTCACCGAGGACTGGATCACGCTCAACTGCGTCTCCAACGAGGTCGGCGGCAAGCTCGTCGGCAACGCCTGGTGGAGCGGCGTCCGGCTGGCGCCCATCCTCGCCGAGGCCGGCCCGCTGCCCGGCGCCGACGCCGTCCTGCAGACCTCCGACGACGGCTGGACGTGTGGGACGCCGCTGCGCGTCCTGACCGACGAGCGCAACGCGATGCTCGCCGTCGCGATGAACGGCGAGCCGCTTCCGATCGAGCACGGCTTCCCGGTCCGCACCCTCGTCCCGGGGCTCTACGGCTACGTGTCGGCGTGCAAGTGGGTCGTCGACATGGAGGTCACGAGGTTCGACCGGTTCTCGGCGTACTGGACCGACAAGGGGTGGTCGGCGCAGGGCCCGGTCAAGATCGCGTCGCGGATCGACGTGCCCCACGACGGCGCCGACGTCCCGGCCGGCGAGGTCGTCTGCGCGGGCGCGGCGTGGATGCAGCACACCGGCATCTCCGCGGTCGAGGTCCAGGTCGACGGCGGCCCGTGGCAGCCCGCGACCCTCGCCAACGTGCCGAGCGTCGACACCTGGGTGCAGTGGCGGATCAGCCTGACGCTGCCCGAGGGCGACCATCGGCTGCGGGTGCGCGCGACCGACAAGGACGGCAACGTCCAGACCGGCGCGATCGCCGACGTCGTGCCCGACGGCGCGACCGGCTGGCACACCATCGCGATCACCGCGAAGGCGTGACCTACCAGCTGCCGGAGGAGCCCTTCGGCAGCGGGTGCGCGGCGTCGTGGACGACATACGCCATACCGCCCGACGCCTCCAGCCAGAGCTTCTCGAACTGCGCGCGGTCGTAGACCCGGCGCACGGTGGCGCTCGAGGGTGCGGCCGGGTCGTTGGCGATCACCGCGCCGTCGCGGGTGAAGCCGACGATGACGAGCAGGTGGCCGTTGGACGCCGAGATCGGGGCGCCGGTGAGCTGGCCGCGCCGGAACGCGACCGAGACGATCGGCGGGATGCCGGCCTTCACCAGCACCTCGGCGTCGCGCAGGCTGCGCAGCCGGGTCACGAACGCCTTGCCGGCCTGCCGGGCGGCGTAGGCGGTGTTGAACGGCCAGTTGCCGGTGCCGCGGTAGGCGTGGTCGTAGGTCGCCCGCGCGGCCGCGTCGACCCACGGGTCGGTGTGCCCGCGCGGCACCCAGGAGTAGGAGCTCGGCGCGGGGAGCCTGCCGTAGTAGCCGAGGACCATCGACGTCGAGGTGGGGGAGCACCATGCCTCGCCGCCTCCGCCCCACTGCGGGTAGTGGCCGATGTGCGCCATCTGCGAGTAGCGCGGGACCGGGAGCTCGATGCCCTTCGCGACGCCCGGGGCGGACGTCGGGCCGGCGGCGGCCGGCAGCTGCGAGGTCATCACGGTCGCCAGGTCGAGCCGCGGCACCGAGCGCTTGCCCTGCTGGCGGTGGATCTCGACCCGCAGCTGGTACGCCGTGAGGCCGGCCGAGCGCCAGGTGTCGGTCGCCAGCGTGGTGCCGTCGTCGGCCTGCGCGCCGCCCGACGTCCGCATCAGCACCGCGTCGCCGGACGCCCAGCGGGCGAGCGTGTCCCAGGAGGTGGCCGTCCCGGCCGCCGTGCGGCCGCGGACCTTCAGCTCGATCCACGAGGAGCCCGGCGTGCGCGCCGACCACGACGCGATCAGCTCGGTGAACGTGAAGCCGGGCGTGCCCCACGGCCCCGTCCAGCGGGCCGCGTCGTAGGTGCGGCCGGCGAGGCGGGTGGCGCGGTAGCCCCGGTCGAAGGCGAGCTGGCCGTCGGCGGTGACCCGCGTGCCGCGCGTCTTCCCGGTGCGCCAGTCGGCCGCGGCGTCGTACTGGTGGAGGTCGATGCGGCGGTCCGAGACGGTCGCGGCGGTGACGCTCTCGTGACGTGGCTCGGGCGAGCGATCGAGGGTGACGGCGACAGCGCCGGCGGCGAGTGTGCCGGCGAGGGCCAGGGCGAGGGGCATGGGGAAGCGGCGCACTGCCTCACGGTACGTCACATCCGTCACTTCCGTAACAGGCGGCTCACGTCCTGTGCTTTCGGGGGTCCACGGGGGCGGAGCCCCGTGCGTGAGGGGGACCGCGACGGATCCCTAGACTGAGCCGGTGACCATCCGTCTGTACGACACCGCGACCCGCGAAGTGCGTGACTTCGTGCCCCTCCGCGAGGGCAAGGTCGGTCTGTACGTCTGTGGTCTCACGGTCCAGAGCGAGCCTCACGTCGGGCACGTCCGGTCGGCGGTCAACTTCGACGTGCTCCAGCGCTGGCTGCGCCACCGGGGCTTCGAGGTGACGTTCATCCGCAATATCACCGACATCGACGACAAGATCCTGACCAAGTCCGCCGAGCAGGGCCGGCCCTGGTACAACCTCGCCTACGCGATGAAGATCGAGCTCGACCGGGCCTATGTCGCGCTCAACGTCGCGCCGCCGACCTACGAGCCGGCCGCCACCGGGCACATCCCCGAGATGGTCGAGCTCATCGAGCGGCTGATCGAGCGCGGCCACGCCTACCCGGCCGCCGACGGCAGCGGCGACGTCTACTTCGACGTTCGCTCCTGGGCGCCCTACGGCGAGCTGACCCACCAGGGCGTCGACGACATGGAGCCCGCCGCCGACGCCGATCCGCGCGGTAAGCGCGACCCGCGCGACTTCGCGCTGTGGAAGGGGCGCAAGGAGTCCGAGCCGGAGACCGCGTCCTGGCCCAGCCCGTGGGGCCGCGGCCGGCCGGGCTGGCACATCGAGTGCTCCGCGATGGCGGGCAAGTACCTCGGCGACGCCTTCGACATCCACGGCGGCGGCGTCGACCTGCGCTTCCCGCACCACGAGAACGAGCAGGCCCAGTCGCGCGCGGCCGGCGGCGCCTTCGCGTCGTACTGGATGCACAACGCGTGGATCACGACCGCCGGCGAGAAGATGAGCAAGTCGCTCGGCAACACGCTGAGCATCCCGTCGGTGCTGCAGCGGGTGCGGGGCGTCGAGCTGCGCTACTACATGGTGGCCGCCCACTACCGCTCGCACGTGGAGTTCTCCTTCGAGGCCCTCGACGAGGCGGCGACCGCCTACCAGCGCATCGAGGGCTTCCTCAAGCGCGCCGCCGACGTCCTCGGCGAGCTGCCCGACGACGGCGTCGCGGCCGCCGACTTCGAGGTCGCGATGGACGACGACCTCGGCACGCCCGCCGCGGTCGCGGCGCTGCACGAGGTGGTCCGCGAGGGCAACAAGCTGCTGGCCGCGGGCCCGTCACCCGCGCTGCGCGACACCGCCGGCTCGGTGCGCCGGATGCTCGACATCCTCGGCGTCGACCCCTATGACTCCGCCTGGGCCGCGACCGGCTCGGGCTCCGGCGCCGAGGAGCGGCTGACGGCGGCGGTCGACGCACTCGTCGCCGGCCTCCTCGAGGAGCGCACCCAGGCGCGCACGGACAAGGACTGGGCTCGTGCCGACGCGATCCGCGACCGGATCAAGGCCGCCGGCATCGAAGTGACCGACACTCCTGACGGACCTACCTGGACGGTGAGCTGAACACATGGCTGGAAATTCGAGCCGCAAGGGCGCGATCCGCAAGTCGAGCAAGCGGCCGCAGGCCGGCTCCGGCGGACAGGTCCGGCGCGGCCTGGCCGGCAAGGGGCCGACGCCCAAGGCGACCGACCGCGAGTACCACAAGGCGCACAAGATCGCCGAGGCCAAGAAGCGCGCCGAGGCCAAGAAGGGCGGCGGCCCGCGTCGTCGTACCGGAGGCGACGAGTGGATCGCCGGCCGCAACCCGGTGGTCGAGGCGCTGCGCGAGCGGGTGCCGGTGACGTCGGTCTACGTGGCCGAGGGCGCCGAGCGCGACAACCGGCTGCGTGAGGTCTTCCGCCTCGCTGCCGAGCACGGCGTCGGCCTGCTCGAGGTCAGCCGCCGCGAGCTCGACCGGCTCACCGACGGCGCGGTGCACCAGGGCCTCGCGGCCCGCATCCCGGCCTACGAGTACGCCCACCCCGACGACCTTCTCGACGCGGCCGAGGAGTCCGGCGAGAAGCCGCTCATCGTGATGCTCGACTCGATCACCGACCCCCGCAACCTGGGCGCGATCGTCCGCAGCGCGGCCGGCTTCGGCGCGCACGGCGTCGTCATCCCCGAGCGCCGCGCGGCCTCGATGACGGCGGCGGCGTGGAAGACGTCCGCCGGCGCCGCGGCCCGCTGCCCCGTCGCGCAGACGGTCAACCTCAACCGCCAGATCAAGGACTACCAGGAGGCCGGCTGCTTCGTCGTCGGCCTGGCCGCCGACGGCGACCTGACGCTGCCCGAGCTGGTGGCCGACGACGACCTGGCCCGCGGTCCGCTCGTGATCGTGGTCGGCTCCGAGGGCGACGGTCTCTCGCGGCTGGTGGCCGAGAACTGCGACCGGCTGCTGTCGATCCCGATGGCCGGCGTCCTGGAGTCCCTCAACGCGGGCGTGGCGGCCTCGGTCGCGCTGTACGCCGTCGCGGAGGCGCGCGCCCGGCGCTGACCGTGCAGCCGATCCCACGACGTCGTCTGGTCAAGATCCTCGGCTACATCGCGGCCTGGGTGGTGATGTCGCTCGCCATCGCGGTGACGCTCTTCGTCTCCAGCGAGCGCACGGTCGACATCGCCAGCCACCGGGCGACGGTCAGTCCGGACTTCTCCGGACGGGTCGTGGTGCACACCGGCCCGGTGCTGCCCGACGTCCGGCTGCCGTCGGGCTCACGACTCGGCGTCGACGTCGTGCTGGGCAAGACCGACGCGACCTCGCTCGACGAGCTGATGACCCGCTATGCGGCCATCGCCTCGCAGCCCGAGGGCCAGATCGCCGCCGTACGACGGGCGATCGGGTCGATGGCGGTCGCCGCGCTGGTGCAGGGCGCGGGCCTCGGCGCGCTGCCGCTGGTGGCCTGGGCCGCCGTGGGCAAGCAGCGCCGTCGCGAGATCTACCGGCGGCTGCGCGGAAGGGACGGCTTCGTCGCGGCAGGGGTGGTCGTGGTGCTGGCCGCCGCGATCCTCGTGCCGATCGACTGGGCGAAGCCCGACGCGCCGGCCGAGCGCTGGCAGTCGCTGCGGTCGTTCGTGGGCCCGGACGTCGAGCTGCCCGCCGAGGTCCGTGGCGTCGAGGTGATGTCGGACGCCACGACCGAGGAGTCGCACCGGCTCATCGAGAGCGTGGTGAGCGGCTACAAGCAGGGTCTGGAGTTCTACTCGCGCGCCGCCGAGACCGCGACGATGCTGGGCCTGCGGCTGCCGGAGCAGGACGAGAAGGTCACCCTCCTCGTCTCCGACCGCCACGACAACATCGGCATGGACAAGGTCGCCCGCGCGATCGCCGACAAGGTCGGCGCCACGACCGTCTTCGACGCCGGCGACGACACCTCGACCGGCAGCCGCTGGGAGGCGTTCTCGCTCGACTCCGTCTCGGCCGCCTTCCACGACTTCGAGGGCCGCTGGGCGGTCGCCGGCAACCACGACAACGGCAGCTTCGTGCGTTCGCGGATGGAGAGCCTGGGCTGGACCTACTTCGACGACGAGGTCATCGACGGCCCCGACGGCTCGCGGATGCTCGGCGTCGACGACCCGCGCTCCAGCGGCCTCGGCAACTGGAAGGACGAGAAGGGCCTCAGCTTCGCCGAGGTCGGCGACCGGCTCTCCGACGCGGCCTGCACCGCCGACAAGGCCGGCGACCGGCCCAACGTGATCCTCGTCCACGACGCGGCGATGGCGAAGGGCGCGCTCGAGCGGGGGTGCGTCGACCTGGTGATCGGCGGCCACATCCACGTCCAGAGCGGGCCGACCGCGATCACCGGCGCCAACGGCAAGATCGGCTACACCTACACCGTCGGCACGACCGGCGGCGCGGCCTACGCGATCGCGGTGGGCGGCAAGCTGCGCCGTCCGGCGAGCATCGCGCTGATCACCTACAAGTCCGGGCGGCCGGTCGGGATCCAGTCGATCCTGCTGCAGACCAACGGGCAGTGGGAGGTCGCTGCGTGGGTGCCGCTGACCTACTGATCAGTCACCACGCCGAGGAGGGCGCGCGCCGACCGCCGTACTAGGTTGCGGCCATGGGAACGACCGTCGATCGCCTGCTGCCCACCGACGAGGCCGAGGAGCTGCTCGGCCTCGCCCGCGAGATCGCCACGAAGGAGCTGGCGCCGCAGGTGGCGGAGATGGAGGAGCGCGCGGAGTTCCCCGAGGCGGCCTACCGGCTGCTGGGGCAGTCGGGCCTGCTCAGCCTGCCGTTCGCCGAGGAGTACGGCGGCGGTGAGCAGCCGTACGAGGTCTACCTGCAGGTCGTCGAGGAGATCGCCACCGCGTGGCCGAGCGTCGGCGTCGGCGTGAGCGTGCACGCGCTGACCGCGACCGTCGTCGCCGCCAACGCCTCGACCGAGGTCAAGGACGCGTGGCTGCCGCGGATGCTGTCGGGCGACTGGCTCGGCGCCTACTGCCTCTCCGAGCCGCAGGCCGGCTCCGACGTGAGCGGCATCCGGACGGCGGCCGTGCGCGACGGCGACGACTATGTCGTCAAGGGCACCAAGCAGTGGATCTCCAACGGCTCGTGCGCCGACTACTACATCCTCTTCGCCCGCACCTCCGACGACCCCAAGCGCGGCCTGTCGGCGCTGATCGTCCCCGACGGCACCGAGGGGATGACGTTCGGCGCGCCCGAGAAGAAGATGGGCCTGCACTGCGACGTCACCACCCAGGTGCTCTTCGACGGCGCCCGGATCCCGGCCGGCCACCTGGTCGGCGAGGAGGGCGCCGGGATGCGGGTCGCGCTCTCCGCCCTCGATGCCGGCCGCCTCGGCATCGCCGCCGTCGCCACCGGCATCGCCCAGTCGGCGCTGGCGTTCGCGGTCGACTACGCCAAGGAGCGCGAGCAGTTCGGGCGCACGATCGGGGAGTTCCAGGGCATGCAGTTCCTGCTCGCCGACATGGCCGCCGACGTCGAGCGCGCACGGGCGGCGTACCTGCACGCGGCCCGGCTCAAGGACGCCGGCCGCCCGTTCTCGCGGCAGGCCTCGATCGCCAAGCTCACCGCCACCGACGCCGCGATGCGGGTGGCCACCGACGCCGTCCAGGTGTTCGGCGGCAACGGCTACACGAAGGACTATCCGGTCGAGCGGCTGATGCGCGACGCGAAGGTCACCCAGATCTTCGAGGGCACCAACCAGATCCAGCGGATGGTGATCGGACGGGACCTCCTGCGCTGAGGTTGGTGACGCTTCTCTAGGGTGTGTTCCTGAGAATTCGCTGAGGGTGCTCGGGGCCCCTCGACTCGGAAGGGACTCCACCCATGGGAAAGAGCATCCTGCTCAAGCTCGGCAGCATCGCGATCGCGATCGTCGTGGCGCTCGGCATCTTCCTCGTGAAGAGGATCGGCGCGGAGAAGATCGAGGAGGCGAAGGCCCCGAAGGTCGGCGAGTGCGTCAACCTGACCGGCTCCAGCTTCAACGCCGACCACGAGGAGATCGGCTGCGGTGACGCCCTGGCGACCTACAAGATCGTCAACAACAAGGGTTCGTGCGACGACGCCGAGATCAACTACACGATCTCGCTCGGCTCCAAGGACTCCGGCAATGTCGCCGACCTGTGCCTGAAGCTGAACGCCGCCAAGGGCGACTGCTTCGACGTCGGCGGCACCACCTCGCCGGCCAAGAAGGTCGACTGCGCCACCACCAAGGGCCAGACGAACGTCGTGGTCGTCGACTCCGTCGGCAAGAACTCCGACAAGTGCGCCGGCAAGGCGCAGCCGGTCGAGAACAAGCTGCGCGACGAGCTGGTCTGCGTCCTGCCGAACGCGTGACGCCTCAGTGCTGGCGGCGGTTGAGCAGCACGATCAGCAGCACCGCCGCCAGCACGATCCCGGCGCCGGCCACGGCCCACGGCCACGGCGCCCACAGCTCCGTGCAGGACGTCGTGCTCCCCGAGGTGTGGCACACGGTGCCCGGACCCTCGCGGTTGAGCCACGCGACGTACAGCAGTGGGAGGCCCGCACCCGCCACCGCGGCGAGCAGGACGGCGTCGCGCAGCGCGCCCAGCCGCAGGCCGACGTAGGCCAGGAGGATCGCGGCGGCGAGCAGGAAGATCCCGATCGTCAGCAGGGACACCATGCCCAGCCCGGCGCACGCGCCGACCGCCGCCCACCAGGCGTAGTGCCAGGCGGCGCGACGCCGTACGGGGTGCAGCCGCGGGGTGTCCTGGGTGAGCTGCATGTGCTGACGCTACGCCCGGTGGGGCGTTCCGTGACCGGTCCCGAGGCGGGTCTGCCGCCGTCCGGGCTCTAGGTGTACTGACCACGGACGTTAGGTACGGCGCGCCTGCTGGACGATGACGAAGACCTCCGGG
>NZ_BAABAC010000003.1:0-239124 GCF_039537225.1 Nocardioides ginsengisoli | reverse complement strand
CGCTCGCCGCGCCCGGCCCCGGGGACGGCGTGGCCGTCGTCGCGCACGGCGCCGCGCTGACGCCGGCTCCGGCCGACCAGCTCTCTGCCGCGCCGGTGGAGGCGACCGCGGCATACCAGCGGGCCGCGACGATCATCGACACCGCCACCCACTGCAATCTCGACTGGCTGGTCCTCGCCGCGATCGGACGGATCGAGTCCGGTCACGGGCTCGGCCTCGGAGCGCCCGGGCAGTATCACCTGAGCGCCCAGGGCGTGGACGAGCCGGCGTACGTCGGCAAGCCGCTCAACGGCCGCGGCGGCCGGGGCACCGTCTCCGACACCGACGGCGGCAAGCTCGACGGCAACCCTCACTGGGACGCCCCGGTCGGCCCGATGGGGCTGCTGCCGGAGACCTGGTCGACGGTCGCGGTCGACGCGAACAACGACTCCGTCCGCAACCCGCAGGACATCAACGACGCCGCGCTCGCCGCCGCCGTGCTGCTCTGTGCGGGCGGGCAGGACCTGGCGCAGGCGAAGGCGCTGCACACCGTCCTCCGGCAGTACGACGCCACGCCGGGCTTCGCGCGCAACGTGCGCCAGCTGGTCGCGTCGTACCGGACGCAGCAGGTGAGCATCCTCGCCAGCTCGACGATCTCGCTGCGGCCGGTGCCGATCACCATCCCGGACATGCCAGCGGTCTGCCACTGCTCGCCGAAGCCCCACCTCCACGCGAGCAAGCACCCCGACCCGGCCGTGCCGAACGGCGCCCCGCCGGCACCGGGCCCCAAGCCGCCGACGCCGACCACGCCCGCCGTGCCGCCGGTGACGCCGCCGACCCCGACCCCGACGCCCACGCCGACGCCCGACCCGACGCCGCCGCCGGACCCGACGCCGCCGCCGGACCCGACGCCGCCGCCGGACCCGACGCCGACTCCGGACCCGACGCCCACGCCCGAGCCCGAGCCGACGCCCACACCCGAGCCGACGCCGGACCCGACGCCCGAGCCGACCGACCAGCCGAGCAGCCAGCCGGCCGACCCGCCGGCCGACCAGCCCGCCGACCAGCCGACCGACCCGAGCTCGGAGGAGCCGACGCCGCCTCCCGCCTAGAGTGGGCTCCGTGACGACGGACGCACTGCTCGGGACCAGCGACCTCCCGCACCAGCTGCCGCGGTTCGCGGCGATCGACGACGACGACTACGGCCCGGCCATCGCGACCGCGATGGCCGGGCAGCTCGCGGCGATCGCCGCGATCACGGCTGACCCGGCGGCTCCGACCTTCGCCAACACGCTCGTGCCGCTGGAGCGCAGCGGCGAGCAACTGGCCCGCGTGCTGCGCGTGTTCTGGAACAAGGCCAGCGCTGACGCCAACCCGGCGGTCGACGCCGTCCGCGCGGAGTTCGCGCCGCGGCTGGCCGCGCACAGCGACGCGATCCTGCTCGACCCGGCGCTCTGGCGCCGGATCCAGGCCGTCCACGCCGACCGCAGCGAGCTCGACGCCGAGGCGTCGTACCTCGTCGAGCGGTATGTCACCGAGTTCCGGCTCGCCGGCGCGGCGCTCGGCGACGCCGAGAAGGACCGGCTGCGCGCGCTCAACGAGGAGATCTCGACCAAGGAGACCGCCTTCGAGCTGGCCCTGCAGGCCGACAGCAACGACCTCGCGGTGGTCGTCGACGACGTCGCCGAGCTCGACGGGCTCACCGCCGGCGAGATCTCCGCCGCGGCCGCGGCCGCTGAGGCGCGCGGCCTGACCGGGCAGTACCTGCTCACCCTGGTGCTGCCGACCGCCCACCCCCACCTGTCCGCGCTCACCGATCGCGGGCTGCGGCAGCGGCTGTCCGAGGCCCAGCGCAGCCGCGGCAGCCGGGGCGGCGATCATGACACCCGCGCGCTGGCGCTCGCCGTCCTGCGGCTGCGGGCCGAGCGGGCGCGACTGCTCGGGTTCGACAACCACGCCGCGGTCGTGACCGCCGACAACACCGCCGGTACGCCGAAGGCGGTCCGCTCACTCCTCGAGCGGCTCGCCGCGCCCGCCGCCCGCAATGCGCGGTTGGAGCAGGAGGCGATGTCGGAGCAGGCCGGGTTCGCGGTCGAGCCGTGGGACTGGCCGTTCTACGCCGAGAAGGTCCGCGCCGCCCGCTACGACGTCGACCTGGCCGCGTTGCGTCCGTGGTTCGAGGCCGAGCGGGTGCTGCGCGACGGCGTCTTCTTCGCGGCCGAGCGGCTCTACGGGCTCAGCTTCGCCGAGCGCCCCGACCTGCCCGGCTACCACGCCGACGTCCGCGTCTTCGAGGTGAGCCGCGACGGCGAGCCGATCGGCCTCTACCTGCTCGACCTCTACACCCGCGACTCCAAGCGGGGCGGGGCGTGGATGAGCAGCTTCGTCACGCAGTCCGGGCTGATGGGCGTCGACTCGGCGGTCGTCGTCAACAACCTCAACGTGCCGAAGCCGGCCGCGGGGGAGGCGACGCTGCTGACCTGGGACGAGACGCGCACGCTGTTCCACGAGTTCGGCCACGCGCTGCACGGCCTGCTCGCGCGGGCGACGTACCCCAAGTTCGCGGGGACGGCGGTCTTTCGCGACTTCGTCGAGTACCCCTCGCAGGTCAACGAGATGTGGATCCTGTGGCCGGAGGTGCTGGCCAACTACGCCGTCCACCACCAGACCGGCGAGCCGATCCCGGCCGACGTGGTCGAGCGGCTGCGGGCGGCGGAGACGTTCAACGAGGGCTTCGCGACGAGCGAGTACCTCGCGGCCGCGCTGATCGACCTGGCCTGGCACGAGCTGGCGGCGGCCGACGTGCCGACCGACGTCGCGGACGTCGCCGCCTTCGAGCGGCGCGCCCTCGCCAACGCCGGCCTCGACAACCCGGCGGTGCCGCCGCGCTACAGCACGCCGTACTTCGCCCACAGCTTCAGCTCGGGCTACGCGTCGGCCTACTACTCCTACATCTGGAGCGAGGTGCTCGATGCCGACACGGTCGCGTGGTTCCGCGAGAACGGCGGACTGACGCGCGAGAACGGCGAGCAGTACCTCCGCCACGTGATCGGCATCGGCGGCACCCGCGACCCGCTCGAGTCGTACGAGGAGTGGCACGGCCGGCCCGCGCCGATCGAGCCGCTGCTGGTCCGGCGCGGGCTGGTCTGACGCCCGCCCGACGGGGGCCCGGGTCGTGCGGCGTCGGGTCGCGACGGAGCGCTGGGCGGTGCGCACGCCGACGGTGATCGCGACGACGACAGGGGAGCTCTCCCGCGAACGGCTGATGTGGCTGGGGTGCTGCACGGCGGCGCCGGGGTGATCATCGGCGACCTCACCGCCGCCGCGGTCGCCGGCCTGCGGAGCTGGCACCGCGACGACATCACCGTGCTGGTGCCGCACAGCGCCGATGTGGGTGAGGGCCATCCCGGCGTCGCGTTCGTCCGCACCCGCCGGCCGCTGCGCGAGCTGCGCCGGTCCGTGCACCGGATCGGCTGCTGGAGTGGGTCGACCGGATGAGTCCGCTCCGCGGCGCGGACCGGTTCCGGCGGGCGCTGGCCGAGATCGCCGGCGGCGCGCAGTCGGCCGCGGAGATCGACGTCCGGCGCATGTGCCGGGCGGCCGGCCTGGCGGCGCCGTCGCGGCAGCGCCCGCGGCGGGACTCCTCCGGGCGGCTGCGCTTCACCGACTGCGAGTGGCGGCTGGCGGACGGGCAGGTGCTGGTGCTCGAGGTCGACCGGCCGCATGAGCCGGGTGGGTGAGCGTGACACATAGATCACGCTCACCCACCGGACTGTGTCAGAAGGTGTGCTCGGGCGCCGGGAAGCTGCCGTCCTTGACCTCGGCGTCGTAGGCCCGCGCGGCGTCGAGCAGCGTCGAGCGGAGGTCGGCGTACTGCTTGACGAAGCGGGGCAGGCGCCCGCTGCGGAGGCCGAAGGCGTCCTGCCACACGAGGACCTGGCCGTCGCACTGGTTGCCGGCGCCGATGCCGATGGTCGGGATCTCGAGCTTGGCGGTCACCTCGGCGGCCACGTCGCCGGGGACCATCTCCATGACGACCGAGAACGCCCCGGCCTCCTGGACGGCGAGCGCGTCGCGCAGGACGCGGTCGGCGGTGTCGCCGCGGCCCTGGACCCGGTAGCCGCCGAGCGCGTGCTCGGACTGCGGGGTGAAGCCGATGTGGGCCATGACCGGGATGCCGCCACGGGTCATCCGCTCGATCTGCGGGGCCATCTCGACACCGCCCTCGAGCTTGACGCAGTGGGCGCCGCCCTCCTTCATGAACCGGGCGGCGGTCAGATAGCCCTGCTCGGGCGAGGCCTGGTAGCTGCCGAACGGCAGGTCGCCGACGACCAGCGCGCGCGAGACCGAGCGGCTGACCGCCCGGGTGAGCGGCAGCAGCTCGTCGACCGTGATCGGCAGCGAGGTGGCGTTGCCGAGGACGTTGTTGGACGCGCTGTCGCCGACGAGGAGGACCTCGATGCCGGCCTCGTCGAAGATCTGCGCGGTGTACTGGTCATAGCTGGTGAGCATCGAGAAGCGCTCGCCGCGCTGCTTCATCTCACGCAGGTGATGGGTGCGGATCCGCTTGATCGGCGCGGATCCGGAGGCCGCCGCGGGGGCGGCGCCGCCGCCGTACGGGGCGGTCTCCTCGGGGGTGCTGCTGCTCATCGTCGAGCTCCGTTTCTGGTGACTCGCGGCCCGCATGGTGCGGGTCCACGTTCGTTGACGGGCACTGACGAGGCTAGTCGGGTACGACGCTCCGGCGCGCTGTGTGCTCGGTCACCCGGCGCTCACCCGGCGCTCACCTGGCGCTCACCTGGCGCTCACCTGGGGACCGCCGCGTCGGCGGCCGCCTCGAGCTCGGCGACGACCAGCCGGCGCATCCCCAGCATCGCCCGGGTCGCCGCGAGCGCCCGCTCCGGCACCGGGTCGGCGACCAGCTCGTAGAGCCGCGCCGGGACGATCTGCCACGAGAGTCCGAAGCGGTCCTTGAGCCATCCGCACATCGACTCCTCGCCGCCGTCGACGAGCGAGTCCCAGTAGTAGTCGACCTCGGACTGGTCGCGGCAGGTGACCGCGAACGACACCGCCTCGGTGAACCGGAACTCCGGGCCGCCGTTGATGCCGCGGAAGGTGAGCCCGTCGAGCGTGAACTCGGCGGCCATCACGCTCCCGGGGACGCCGTGGCCGGCCTCGGTGTAGCGGCTGAGGTGGCCGATCGAGGAGTTCGGGAAGATGCCGGTGTAGAACCGGGCCGCCTCCTCGAGGTCGTCGTCGAACCAGAGGCACGGCTGGATGTGGCCGCTCGTGAGGGTCATGACGGGCAGACCGCTTCGAGGCCACGTACTCATCGCACTCTCATCGCACTCTCATCGCACTCCTAGACTTCCCCCGTGGACTTCTACTCGGCCTACGCCCACGGGTTCGCCCGGGTCGCGGCGGTGACCCTGCCGGTCGCCATCGCCGACCCGGCGACCAACGCCGCGCGGATCCTCGAGCAGGCGCGCGCCCTGCACGACGACGGGGTGGCGGTGGCGGTGTTCCCCGAGCTGGGCCTGACCGGGTACGCCGTCGACGACCTCTTCCTCCAGGACACGCTGCTCGACGCGGTGCGGGAGGCGATCCTCGACCTGACCGTGGCGTCGGCCGACCTGCGCACGGTGCTGGTGGTCGGGGCGCCGCTGGCGCGCGGCAACCGGGTGTTCAACTGCGCGGTGGTGATCCAGGGTGGCCGGGTGCTCGGGGTGGCGCCGAAGTCGTACCTCCCGACCTATCGCGAGTTCTACGAGGCGCGCTGGTTCGCGGCCGGGGCGAACGAGTGCGCGGCGGACGGCGTGATCGAGCTCAACGGCGAGGACGTCCCGTTCGGCAACGACCTGATCTTCTCCGCGACCGACGTCCGCGGGCTCGACCTGCACGTCGAGGTCTGCGAGGACATGTGGGTGCCGGTGCCGCCGAGCGCCCACGCGGCGCTGGCCGGTGCGACGGTGCTCGCCAACATCTCGGGCAGCCCGATCACCATCGCGCGGGCCGAGGACCGGCGGATGCTGGTCCGCAGCGCGAGCGCGCGGTGCAATGCGGCCTATGTCTACGCCGCCGCGGGCCAGGGGGAGTCGACGACCGACCTGTCCTGGGACGGCCAGACCATGGTCTACGAGATGGGTGACCTGCTGGGGGAGACCGAGCGGTTCCCCGACGGGCCGCGGGCGACGGTCGTCGACGTCGACCTCGACCGGCTGCGCCAGGAGCGGATGCGGCAGGGGACGTTCGACGACAACCTCGCGGCGATCGGCGTCGATCGCGACCAGTTCACGCGGGTGGAGTTCGAGCTCGACCCGCCCGCCGGCGACATCGGGCTGCGCCGCAAGATCGCCCGCTTCCCGTTCGTGCCCGACGACCCCGCCCGCCTCGCCCAGGACTGCTACGAGGCCTACAACATCCAGGTCTCCGGCCTCGAGCAGCGGCTCAGCGCGATCGGCCAGCCCAAGGTCGTCATCGGCGTCAGCGGCGGCCTCGACTCGACCCACGCGCTCATCGTTGCGGCGAAGGCGATGGACCGGCTCGGCCGCCCGCGCAGCGACATCCATGCCTTCACGATGCCGGGCTTCGCGACCGGTGACACCACCAAGTCGTACGCCACCCGCCTCGCCACGGCGCTCGGCTGCACCTTCGCCGAGCTCGACATCAAGCCCGCGGCGACCCAGATGCTCCACGACCTCGGCCACCCGTTCAGCGGCGGCGAGCCGGTCTACGACGTCACCTTCGAGAACGTCCAGGCCGGCCTGCGCACCGACTACCTGTTCCGGCTCGCCAACCACCGCGGCGGCATCGTGCTCGGCACGGGCGACCTGTCCGAGCTCGCGCTCGGCTGGTGCACCTACGGCGTCGGCGACCAGATGTCGCACTACAACGTCAACGCCGGCGTCCCGAAGACCCTCATCCAGCACCTGATCCGGTGGGTGATCGACACCGACCAGCTGCACGCTGAGAGTGACACGGACCACGACGACGACGCCGGCTGCGTCAATGGGGTGCTCCAGGCGATCCTCGAGCAGGAGATCACGCCCGAGCTGATCCCGGGCGGCGAGCAGCGCACCGAGGACTCCGTCGGCCCCTACGCCTTGCAGGACTTCACGCTCTACCACGTGCTGCGCCGCGGCTACCGGCCCAGCAAGATCGCCTTCCTGGCCCACCACGCGTGGGGGACGGGCGAGGCGTCGTACGACCTGGCGACGATCCGGAAGTGGCTGGAGGTGTTCGTGCGACGCTTCTTCAGCAGCCAGTTCAAGCGCTCCGCCCTGCCGAACGGCCCGAAGGTGAGCCCGGGCGGCACCATGTCGCCGCGGGGCGACTGGCGGATGCCGTCCGACGCCAGCCCGGCCGCCTGGCTGGCCGAGCTCCGCGAGCACGTCCCGGAGGTCTGAGGGGCTTGAACTTTTACCCACAAATCGGGTAAGGACTGACCTGGACCTGCCGACGAGTTCTGGGAGAGGACCCGTCGACGAGCGAGGAGGTCGGGCGATGACCCGAAGCCGCACTGCCGCACCTGCCTCGCCCCGCATCGCTCTGGCCGAGCGCGTGGTCGCGGCCATGTCCTGGGTCTGGCTGATCGTCGGGCTCGTGGTCAACCAGATCGCGCAGTCGGCGGCCCACGCCAACAGCCAGGCGATCCTGCTCACGACGCTGACCATCTTCTTCCCGATGCTGCTGGTGCGGCTCGGGCTCGCCATCCGCCTCTATCCGGGACGACGGGCCGCGCTCCTCATGCTGCTCGCCGCGATCGCGGCGTGGGCGCTGGGCTCGATGTCGGTCAACGCCCAGTCGGCCACCGGCCGGCCGCACTTCCCGGCGCCGGGCGAGTGGCTGTTCCTGCTGTCCTATCTCGGCATGGCCGGCTACCTGATGCGCGACGTCGACCGCCGCCAGCTCCGCGCGACGCGCGGCTGGCTCGACATCGCCGTCATCTGCGGCGGCACCTCGTGCCTCGCCTCGCTGCTGCTGGTCACGCCGATCCAGCTCGCGTCGGGCCAGCAGGGCGTGCCCCTGCTGCTGGCGCTGATCTATCCGCTGGCCGACCTGGTGCTGGCGCTCGCCGTCCTCGGCCAGGCCCTGCTCGACCTGCGCAGCGACCTGCGCAAGTCGCTGATGCTCGGCATCGCGTTCACCCTGCTGGCCTGTGCCGACTCCGGCTTCACGCTGCAGGCGTCGGCGCGCACCTACGACTTCGGCAACGCCAGCAACGCGCTGTGGGGCGGCGCGTTCGCGCTGCTCGTCGCCGCCGCCTGCCGCCCCGACCGGACCGTCATCCGGGCCCTGCCCAAGACCCCCGGTACGGCGATCCTGCTCAGCGCCGGCGCCGCGGCCACGGCGGTGCTGCTGATCCGCCCTGACGAGGCGCTGGCCTACTACACGCTGCCGCCCGCGATCCTCACCATGGTGACCGTCGCCTGGCGGATGGGACTCGCCCTGCGCGACGCCAACCGGGCGACCGAGGCGTTCGCGCTGTCGCAGACCGACGACCTGACCAAGCTGCCCAACCGGCGTGCGGTGCGGGTCCGGCTCGAGGACGGGCTGCCGCAGGGGCGGCCGCTGTCGCTGATGCTGCTCGACCTCGACGGCTTCAAGGAGATCAACGACGCGCTCGGCCACCAGGTCGGCGACACCGTGCTGCGGATGGTCGCCGTCCGGATGCGCGAGGCGACCGGGCCCCACGACCTGGTCGCCCGGCTCGGCGGCGACGAGTTCGCGCTCATCCTCGGCACCCGCGACGAGCTGGTGCTGATGGAGACCGCCCACCGGGTGCTCCGCGAGCTCGGCAAGCCGATCGTGGTCGACGGCATCGAGATCTGCCCGTCCGGCTCGATCGGCATCACCATCGCCCAGCCCGACGACGCCGACAGCGGCGAGATGCTGCGGCGGGCCGACGTGGCGATGTACCAGGCCAAGAACACCAGCATGGGCGCCGCGCTCTACGACTCCGAGCTCGACGAGTTCTCCCGCAGCCGGCTGCAGCTGGCCGAGGAGCTGCGCAAGGGCATCGCCGACGGCCAGATCGAGGTCTGGTACCAGCCGCAGCTCGACGTGGCGACCATGGAGATCTCCGGGCTCGAGGCGCTGGTGCGCTGGCGCCACCCGGTGCAGGGCGTGATCAGCCCGGTCTCCTTCCTGCCGGCCGCGCGCCGGGCCGGCCTGATGGCCGCCCTGTCGGAGACGATCGCCCGGCAGGCGGTCCAGGACCACCGCCGCCACCTGCGCGCCGGGCTCAACCTGCGGGTCGCGATCAACTGCGCGCCGACCGAGCTGCTCGGCCACGCCTTCCTGCCGCAGCTCTACGCGGCGATCAAGGAGAGCGACGTGCCGTCCGAGGGCCTGGTGCTCGAGGTCACCGAGGACTCCTTCCTCTCCGACCCCCACCGCACCCGCGACGTCCTGCTCGACCTGCGCAGCCACGGCGTCCAGGTCTCGATCGACGACTACGGCACCGGCTTCTCGTCGCTGACCTATCTGCGCAACCTGCCGGTCCAGGAGCTCAAGATCGACCGCTCGCTGGTCCGCAATGTCGCCGTCGACAACCGCAGCCGGATGATCGTCGGCTCCACGATCCAGCTCGCCCACGCCCTGGACATGCGGATCGTCGCCGAGGGCGTCGAGAACGCCGCCGACCTGGCCGCGCTCGTGGCGATGGGCATCGACACCGTGCAGGGCTATCACGTGGCGCGGCCGATGCCCGCATCCGATATCGAAGGGTGGGTCCGCAGTTGGCGCAGCGACGCCGCGGAGATGATGATGCTCGGGTGAACGCCGCCCCTCTGCGCTTCGTCCTCGAACCCGTCGGCGACGAGCTGGCTGCCGCACTCAAGTGCGAGGCCGACGTCTTCCTCGAGACCTACGGCAACGACGAGCACCAGATGGAGGCCGAGTACGGCCCCTATCTCGAGTCGACCGGCTTCATGACCGTCCTCGACGAGGACGACGAGGCGGTCGCGACGGCGCGCTTCATCGCGCCCGGTCCGGCGGGTCTGAAGACGCTCAACGACACCTCGCGGCCGCCGTGGGGCGTCGACGGCGTGCGCTCGGCGCGGGCGGCGGGCGTCGATCCGGCGAAGACGTGGGACATCGCGACCGTCGCCGTACGGCCGGGATCGGGGCGTGGCGGCCTGTGCGCGGCCGCGCTCTACCACGGCATCGTGACCGCGGCCTTCGCCAACGACATCGAGTTCGTCGTGATGATCATGGACTCCTACGCGCGCCGCCTGCTGACCGGGCTGGGTCTGCAGACGCAGGTGCTGCCCGCGACGAACACGGGGGAGTACCTCGGGTCGGCGAGCAGCACGCCGCTGTGGGCCAACCTGCACCGGATGTTCGAGCGCCAGCGCCAGGAGGACCCGGACGCCTACCGGCTCATCTACCAGGGCATCGGGCTCGACGGCATCGCGCTGCCGACCGACTGGACCTGGCACCCGCCGGGCTCGCCCCGGCGGCGCCGAGGCGAGCGCTAGCAGCGGCGGCTACGCCTCGCGCCGGTGGTCGCCCCGCATCAGGCGGGCCATCGCGAAGGAGCAGAGCGCGAGCGCGACCATGCCGAGGCCGAGGAAGGCCATCTGGTCGACGCTGAACAGGTTGATGGCCAAGATCGCGAACCAGACACCCAGCACGTCCCCGCCGAACTGCGGCATGGCGGCGACGAGCAGCCCGATGAGCAGGGTGATCACACCGATCCAGACCACGGCGGCGGACGCGCTGCCGGGCAGGATGTTGTTGGCCCAGGTCGAGAGCGTGCCCTCCCAGGTCGTGCGGTCGGTGACGATATTCGCGAACATGTCGAGTCCCCACAGGATGGGGAGGACGGTCATCGTCGCCCAGAGAGCCACGCGGCTCTGGTGAGCGGCGTCGATGCTGCCGAAGTGCACCAGGTCGTGCATCTCCTCACGCATCTCGTGGGTCATGGTGTCCCACGCGTGGGTGCTGGCCATGGTCGGCCCCTTTCTCGAGCGGTCCCGTTGTAAGGGACATCAAGATTGACGGTAGACCTGGCGCGATCTTTCGACAAGACTCGTGTCTGCTAGAAGATCGGGAGAGGGGAGCGGCCATGGAGGAGACCTTCGGACGACGGGTGGCCCGCGTCGGCACCCTCGCCGATCCGGTACGACGTGCGCTCTACCGCTTCGTCGCCGAGCAGCCCGGCGCGGTGAGCCGCGACCAGGCCGCGACCGGGGTCGACGTACCGCGGCACACGGCGAAGTTCCACCTCGAGAAGCTGGTCGACGAGGGCCTGCTGGTCACCGAGTTCCGCCGGCTCACCGGCCGCACCGGCCCCGGCGCCGGCCGCCCCGCCAAGCTCTACCGCCGGGCGCATCGCGAGCTGACCGTCAGCGTCCCGAGCCGCCGCTACGACCTGGCCGGGCAGGTGCTGGCCGACGCGGTCGAGCGCAACCTCGGCGGGACGCCGATGCCCGCCGCGCTCGCCGACGCGGCGCAGGCGGCGGCCGACGCGGTCGCCGTCGAGGGCGGCTTCCTCGACGCGCTGGCGCCGCTGGGCTACGAGCCGCGCCCGGCCGACGACGGCGGTGCGGCGCTCACCAACTGTCCGTTCGACCGGCTCGCGGCCGACCACCGGGGGCTGGTCTGCGGCGTCAACCGGACCTTCCTCGCCGCGCTCGCCACCCGGTGCGGCGCCGAGACCGAGCAGGTCGATCCGGAGCCGGGCTGCTGCGTGCGGGTCGCGCGACACGGCTAGCCGATCGCGACACCGCAACCCCTCCGAAACAGCCCGCCACTAGGCTGCGGCCATGGGTAAGCAAGAGGACTTCGTTCTCCGCGCTCTCGAGGAGCGAGACGTCCGGTTCGTGCGGCTGTGGTTCACCGACGTGCTCGGGTTCCTCAAGTCGGTGGCGGTCGCGCCGGCCGAGCTGGAGGGCGCGTTCTCCGAGGGCATCGGCTTCGACGGCTCGGCCATCGAGGGCTTCGCCCGCGTCTACGAGGCCGACATGCTCGCGCTGCCCGACCCCACGACCTTCCAGATCCTGCCGTGGCGCAGCATGGAGGGGCCGGCGACCGCGCGCATGTTCTGCGACATCGTGATGCCCGACGGGTCCGCGTCGTACGCCGACCCGCGCAACGTGCTCAAGCGGACGCTGAGCAAGGCGGCCGACCAGGGGTTCACCTTCTATACGCACCCCGAGATCGAGTTCTACCTGTTCAAGGACGAGCCGCAGCCGGGCGTCGAGCCGGTGCCGATCGACCGCAGCGGCTACTTCGACCACGCCGCCCACTCCCACGGCTCCGACTTCCGCCGCGAGGCGATCACCATGCTCGAGGCGATGGGCATCTCGGTGGAGTTCAGCCACCACGAGGGCGGCCCGGGCCAGCAGGAGATCGACCTCCGGTACGCCGACGCGCTCACCACCGCCGACAACATCATGACCTTCCGCACCGTGATCCGTGAGGTCGCGCTCAACCAGGGGATCTGGGCGACGTTCATGCCCAAGCCCTTCACCGAGCACCCCGGCTCCGGCATGCACACCCACCTCTCGCTCTTCGAGGGCGACCAGAACGCCTTCTACGAGGCGGGCGCGGAGTACCAGCTCTCCAAGACCGGGCGGCAGTTCATCGCCGGCATCCTGCGCCACGCCAGCGAGATCAGCGTGGTCACCAACCAGTGGGTCAACTCCTACAAGCGGATGATGTTCGGCGGCGAGGCGCCGTCGTACATCTGCTGGGGCCACAACAACCGCTCGGCGATGGTCCGGGTGCCGATGTACAAGCCGCTCAAGGGCCAGTCGACCCGGATCGAGCTGCGCTCGGTCGACTCCGCGTGCAACCCCTACCTCGCCTACGCCGCCGTCCTGGCCGCCGGGCTCAAGGGCATCGAGAACGACTACGAGCTCCCGCGCGAGGCCGAGGACGACGTGTGGGCGCTCACCGAGCGCGAGCGCCGCAGCCTCGGCATCGAGCCGCTGCCCAAGAACCTCAACGACGCGATCACCATCGCCGAGCACTCCGAGCTGCTCGCCGAGACGCTGGGGGAGCAGGTCTTCGACTACTTCCTGCGCAACAAGCGGGCGGAGTGGGACGAGTACCGCGGCCAGGTCTCGGTCTTCGAGCGCGACCGCATGCTGCCGGTGTTGTAGGGCACCAGGGACGAGCGTGAACCGCGCCAGCCAGCGCACCGAGCTGCTCCGTCTCGGCTTCGTCGACCTCGATGCGGCCCAGGCAGGGCTCGAGCAGATCGGTGCCGGGGCGGGCGAGCTGCTGCCCTATCTCGGGCAGAGTGCCGACCCGGACGCCGCGCTGCGGGCGCTGTGCCGCCTCGCCGACGCCGTCGACGACCGGGCCGAGTTGCTCGACGCCGTCCGCGACGACGAGGGTACGGCGATGCGCCTGCTCCGCGTCCTCGGCGCGAGCGCCGCGCTGGCCGACCATCTCGGCCACCACCCGGAGCAGTGGCGCGAGCTGACCGACCCGACGCTCGGGTCGACCCGGCCCGCGGCCTGGGCGATGCGCGCCGCGCTGCTCGACGCGGTCGCCGGGAAGCCGGACCGGGAGGCGGTCGACGCGCTGCGCGTGGAGTACCGCCGCCAGCTGCTCCGGCTCGCCGCGCGCGACCTGGCCCACGACCTGGCCGTCGACGACGCCGCGGCCGAGCTCGCCGATCTCGCCGCCGGCACGCTCGACGCAGCGCTCGTGGTGGCGCGCGAGCGCATCGGCGCCGACGCGGACGCCGTCCGGCTGGCGGTCGTGGCGATGGGCAAGTGCGGCGGCCACGAGCTCAACTACGTCTCCGACGTCGACGTGATCTTCGTGCACGAGGTCGTCGATCCGGACGCCGACGACCAGGCGCTCGCCTCCGCCGCGAGGGTCGCGGCCCGGCTCGCGGCGCAGTTGATGCAGGTCTGCTCCGACCACACCGCCGAGGGCACGATCTGGCCGGTCGACGCGGCGCTGCGCCCCGAGGGCAAGGCCGGTCCGCTCAGCCGCACGATCGCCAGCCACCGGGCCTACTACGAGCGCTGGGCCGAGCCGTGGGAGTACCAGGCGCTGCTCAAGGCGCGCGCGGTCGCGGGCGACCTCGACCTGGGCCGCGCGTTCGTGGCGATGGTGCAGCCGATGGTCTGGTCGGCGGCCGATCGCGAGGGCTTCGTCGACGCCGCACGCGCGATGCGACGGCGGGTCCTCGATCACATCCCGGCCAAGGAGGCCGACCGCCAGCTCAAGCTGGGCGCGGGCGGGCTGCGCGACGTCGAGTTCGCGGTCCAGCTGCTGCAGCTCGTGCACGGCCGCGCCGACGAGCGGATCCGGCCGCCGACGACGCTGAGCGCGCTGGCCCGGCTCACCGAGAACGGCTACGTCGGCCGCGAGGACGGCGAGTCGCTGCACCGGGCCTACGCCTTCCTGCGCCAGCTCGAGCACCGGATCCAGCTCCACCGCCTGCAGCGCACCCACGTCGTACCGTCGGACGAGGCGGCGCTGCGCCGGCTCGGCCGCAGCCTCGGCTTCCTCAAGGAGTCGGAGAAGCGGCTCGACGACACCTGGGGGCACCACCGGCGCGAGGTCAGCCGGCTGCACCAGAAGATCTTCTACCGGCCGCTGCTGTCCGCGGTCGCGCGGATCGCGTCCGACGAGGTGCGGCTGTCGTCGGAGGCGGCCGGGGCGCGCCTCGCCGCCCTCGGCTACGCCGACCCGCAGGCCGCGCTGCGCAACCTGGAGGCGCTGACCGCCGGGGTGTCCCGCACCGCCGTCATCCAGCGGACGCTGCTGCCCGCCATGTTGCAGTGGTTCGCCGAGTGCCCCGACCCCGACGGCGGGCTGTTCGGCTTCCGCCGGATCAGCGAGACCCTCGGCCGGACGCCGTGGTATCTCTCCACCCTGCGCGACGAGGGCGAGGTCGCCGAGCGGCTGGCCCATCTGCTCGCGACCTCCCGCTACTGCACCGACCTGCTGGAGCGCGAGCCGGCCGGCGTCCGGCTGCTCGCGGGCGACCTGGCGCCGCTGGCGTCGGAGGCGATGCTCGAGGAGATGCTCGCGACCGCCCGACGTCAGGACGGCGCGGAGAAGGCGGTCCGCGCGGTACGCGCCGTACGGCGTCGGGAGCTGCTGCGCATCGCCGCCGGCGACGTCCTCGGCCTGGTCGACGTGGCCGACGTCGGCTTCGCGCTGACCCGGCTCACCGACGCCACCTTGGAGGCGACGCTCGAGGTGACCGCGCGCTCGGTGGCCGCGCAGCGCGGACTCGAGGAGCCGCCGACCCGGCTGGCGGTGATCGCGATGGGGCGCTACGGCGGCTTCGAGCTGTCCTACGGCAGCGACGCCGACGTGCTCTTCGTGCACGACCCGGTCGAGGGCGCCGACCCGCAGGCGGCGTCGTCGTACGCGCGGGCGGTGGCGGAGGAGCTGCGCCGGGTGCTCGGCGCGCCCGGGCCCGACCCGGCGCTCGTGGTCGACGCCGACCTGCGTCCGGAGGGGCGCAACGGCCCGCTGGCGCGGACCCTGGAGTCCTACGCCGCCTACTACGCGAAGTGGTCGCACGTCTGGGAGGCGCAGGCGCTGCTGCGCGCCGACGCGGTGGTCGGCGACGCCGGGCTGCGGGAGCGGTTCACGGCGCTCATCGACCCGCTGCGCTATCCCGAGGGCGGGCTGACCGACGAGGACGTCCTCGAGGTCCGCCGGATCAAGGGGCGCGTCGACAAGGAGCGGCTGCCGCGCGGCGCCGACCCGGCGCTGCACCTCAAGCTCGGGCGCGGGGGACTGGCCGACATCGAGTGGACGGTCCAGCTGCTCCAGCTGCGCTACGGCGCCGAGATCGAGGGGCTGCGGACCGCCCAGACGCTGGCCGCGCTGACCGCCGCGGCCGAGGCCGGGCTGATCGCGCACGAGGACGCCGAGACGCTCGGCGCGTCGTGGCGGATGGCCTCGCGGGTGCGCAATGCGCTGCTGCTGGCGCGCGGTCGGCCGGGCGACCAGTTCCCGCGCGGCACGCTGGAGCGGCGCGCGGTCGCCGGGATCCTCGGCTACCAGCTGTCCGAATCGGACAGGTTGCTGGACGACTATCTACGCGCCAGTCGGCGGGCGCATGCCGTCGTCGACCGGGTGTTCTGGGAGTGAGAGCGGCGTCATCACCGTTCGGGTGCGACGCTCCTTCGCCCAAGTCGCCCGAACGTGCGCTCGGTATGCCATGATGGGCGCAGTCGGGCCGCGACCGACCCCCCCCAGAGGTCGCGGCCCGGCTGCTTTTTTGCACCCTTGATGTGATTGACTTAGGTAATGCAAACCTTAGTTCGGACGCCGGGCCGGCCGGCCGCCGTCCTCGTGGGGGTGGGCGTGCTGCTCCTGGCCGCCGTCGCGCTGAGCCTGGCGCTGGGCGTCCGGGGGATCGCGCTCGGTGACACCTGGCATGCCCTCGTCGACCCGGTCGCGGGCAAGGTCGACCATGAGGTGATCCGCGGCCAGCGGGTGCCGCGGACCGTCATCGGCGTCCTCGCCGGCGCCGCGCTCGGACTCGCCGGCGCGCTCAGCCAGGCGATCACCCGCAACCCGCTGGCCGACCCCGGCCTGCTCGGCCTCAATGCCGGCGCATCGCTGGGGATCGTGATCGCGGCGACGGCGTTCGGCGTGCTCAGCCCGATGGGCGCGATCTGGTTCGCCTTCCTCGGCGCCGCGATCGCCGCGGTCGTCGTCTTCGCGATCGGGCACGGCCGGCCGGTGCAGCTCGCGCTCGCCGGGGCGACCGTGTCGGCGCTCCTCGTGCCGGTCTCGAACCTGCTGCTCTTCCGCGACCTCGATGCCTTCAACCAGCTGCGGTTCTGGGCGGTCGGCGCGCTCGCCGGACGGGACGCCGACGCCGTCGCCGCGCTGTGGCCCTTCCTGCTGGTGGGCGTGGTGCTCGCGGGCTTCGTCGCGCACCGCCTCAACGGCCTCGCGCTCGGCGACGACGTCGCGGCCGCGCTCGGGCAGAGCGTCGCGGCCACGCGGGTGCTGTCGGGTGTCGCGATCGTCTGCCTCGCCGGTACGGCGACCGCGCTCGCCGGCCCGATCGCCCTCGTCGGCCTGGTCGTCCCGCACGCCGCGCGGCGGCTGGTCGGCACGGACCACCGCTGGGTGATCCCGCTGTGCGCCCTGCTCGGGCCGATCCTGCTCGTCGCCGCCGACGTCATCGGCCGGCTGGTCAAGCAGGACGAGCTCGAGGCCGGCGTCGTCGCCGCCCTCATCGGCGCGCCGGTGCTCGTCGCCGTGGCGCGCGGCCGACGGGTGGCGGGCCTGTGACCGCGCTGCCGGTGGCCTCGGCCGGCGTCGCCCGGCTGCGGAGACTGCGGCGCCGCCAGCGGGCGCGGGCGTCGGCGGTGGTGGGCGTCGGCGCCGTCGCGTGCCTGGCGCTGGTGCTGGTCGGGCTGAACCTCGGGATGGCCGGCGTGCCGCCGCAGCGCGCGCTGCCCGCGATCTTCGGGGTGGGCGACCGGTTCGACCTGCTCGTCGTACGTCAGCTGCAGCTGCCGCGCGGGCTCGCCGCGGTCCTCGCGGGCGCGGCGTTCGGGCTGGCGGGCGCGCTCTTCCAGTACACGCTGCGCAACAGCCTCGCGAGCCCCGACATCCTCGGCATCTCCGGCGGCGCCTCGCTGGGGGCGATCACCGCGATCGTCGGGTACGGCGCCAGCGGGCTCGCCGTCACCGGGTCGGCGCTCCTCGGCGGACTCGGCATCGCGGCCGCGATCTGGCTGCTGGCCTGGCGCGGGGGACTGCACGGCACCCGGTTCGTGCTGGTCGGCGTCGGGCTGTCGTACGTCTGCGCGTCGCTCGTCTCGTGGCGGCTCTCGGAGGCGGATCTACGCGAGGGCGGGACCGTGCTGCTGTGGACGGTCGGCAGCGTCTCGGACATCCGCAACGAGATGCTCGGCCTCCTGGCGCTCGGCGTCGGCGTGCTCGGCGTCCTCGCGTTGGTCGCGGGGCGACAGCTCGCGCCGCTCGCTCTCGGCGACGAGCACGCGCACGGCCTCGGCGTCGCGCCCAACCGGGCGCGGGCGCTCGCCCTGCTCGCCGGCGTCGGCCTGGTCGCGCTCGCGACCGCGGTCGCCGGGCCGATCGCCTTCGTCGCCCTGGTGGCGCCGGCGATCGCCCGCCGGCTGGTCGACGACGGGGGGCCGGCGCTGCTGCCGTCGGCCGCCGTCGGCGCCACCCTCACCCTCGCGTCCGACGTCCTCGGACAGCTCGCGCCGTTCGGTCTCGCCGCCCCCGTGGGCGTGGTGACCGGCCTGGTCGGCGCGCCGTACCTCCTCTGGCTGCTTGCCCGCAGCGAACGAAAGGCCACCGCATGAGCACCGCGATCACCGCGTCCGGACTGTCCCTCGGCTACCGCGGCCGGACCGTCATCGATCGGCTCGACCTGGCGCTGCCGCCGGGGAAGGTGACCGCGATCGTCGGGCCCAACGCCTGCGGCAAGTCCACACTGCTGCGCGGACTGGCCCGGCTGCACCCGCATCTCGCGGGGACGGTGACCATCGACGGGCAGGACATCGGCCGGCTGCCGCGGCGCCGGCTCGCGCGGCTGGTCGGGGTGCTGCCGCAGTCGTCGATCGCGCCGGACGGCGTCCGGGTGGCGGAGCTGGTCGGGCGGGGCCGGTTCCCGCACCAGGGCTGGTTCGGTCGGCACTCGAGCGACGACGACGCCGTCGTCCTGCGGGCGCTGGAGGCGACCGGCGTCGCGGACCTCGCCGAGCGGCGGCTCGAGGAGCTGTCGGGCGGCCAGCGGCAGCGGGTCTGGATCGCGATGGTGCTGGCGCAGGAGACCAGCGCGGTGCTGCTGGACGAGCCGACGACGTACCTCGACGTCACGCACCAGCTCGAGCTGCTCGACCTGCTCGCGGACCTCAACGCCGAGCGGGGGACCACGGTCGTCATGGTGCTGCACGAGCTCAACCACGCGGCGCGGTACGCCGACTACATGGTCGTGATGTCGGCCGGGCGGGTGGTCGCCGAGGGCGCTCCGGGCGACGTCCTGACCGTCGCGTCGGTGCGCGACGCCTTCGGCCTGGACGCCGAGGTGATCTCGGACCCGGTGACCGGCGGGCCGCTCGTCGTACCGAAGGGGCGTCCGCGGACCGGGGCGCTCGCCATCCTCTGATCGTACTTGATTAGGATAGGCTCACCTAACCAAACGAGATGAGGAGAGACGCGTGCGCACCACACGTGCCTTCCGCCGGCTGACCGCGATGGTCGCCGGCGCGGCCGCGGTCATGGCCCTGGCGGCCTGCGGCCAGGAGAACGACGACAAGGCCGAGGGCGGGACCACCACCGTCAAGGCGACGGACAGCTTCCCGATCACGATCGAGAACGCCTACGGAAAGACCGTGATCAAGGAGGAGCCGACGCGGGTCGCGACCTGGGGCTGGGGCTCCACCGAGGCCTCGATCGCCGCCGGCGTCTACCCGGTCGCCGTCGCCGAGCAGATCTGGACCGTCGGCAAGGGCAACCTGCTGCCGTGGGTCGAGCAGGCCTACGACAAGGCCGGCGTCGCCCACCCGACCCTGCTCGCCGACGACGGCTCCGGCGCGACCGTGCCGTACGACGAGTTCATCGCCGCCAAGCCGGACCTGATCCTGGCGCCGTACTCGGGGCTCACGCAGGAGCAGTACGACACCCTCAGCAAGATCGCGCCCGTCGTCGCCTTCCCCGACGGCCCGTGGACGACGCCGTGGGACGAGACGATCAAGATCACCGCGACCGCACTCGGCCGCAGCGCCGAAGGCGACCGGATCCTCGCCGACATCGACGACTACTTCGCCGCCGAGCGCGCCGAGCACCCGGAGTTCGAGGGCAAGACCCTGGCCGGCATCTGGGCCGAGCCGAACAAGCTCTCGCTCTACACCGCCCGCGACCCGCGCATCGGGATCCTCACCAAGCTCGGCTTCCAGGTCGCGCCGAGCGTCGACGAGCTCGACACGTCGGACGGCGGGTTCTTCTACGAGATGAGCTATGAGAAGGCGGACCAGATCGACGCGGAGGTGGTGATCACCTACCACGAGACGCCGGAGTCGGCGGCCGCGATGCTGAAGGACCGCAAGGCGCTGGCGATCCCCGCCCTCGCCCGGGGTGCGGTGGCGCAGATGGTCGGGCGGGAGAACGTGTCCTCCGTGTCGCCGCCGACGGCGCTGAGCTTCGCCTGGGAGAACGGGCTGCCCGCGCTCGTCGACAAGCTGGCGGCGGCGGTCGAGGGCGCCGAGGGCTGACGTTCGCCGACCCGGCAGAAACTGGCTCGCGAAACGCACCGACCCGGCAGAAACTTCTGCCGGGTCGGTCATCGGCGGGGATGGCATCAACCAGGTTCATCGGATCCGCGCCGATCAGCCCCGGGCCGCCCTCTCGTGGCTGGTCGTGCTGGGTTCGTGACTCAACCATCCACCGTTCGGGCGAAATCGGCGCTTCGAGGTCGATTTCAGCGCGAACTGTGGATGGTTCGGTGCCCGCCGGCCCGCGCCCCCGCAATTCCCGGGGCCGAAGGGATGCGATGGGCGACCGAACCGCGATGATGGAGCCATGACCAGCTTCGCTGAGCCCGTCGTCCTGCGCCGCGGGGGCACCGCGGCGGATGCGCCCGTCGTCGTCCTGCTGCATGGGCGCGGTGCGGATGAGATGTCGATCATGGCGCTGGCCGACCACCTGCCGGCCGGCCCCGAGTACGTCGCCGTGCGGGCGCCGATCGCCGAGGGCGGGGGCTTTGCGTGGTTCGCCAACCGGGGGATCGGGCGGCCGGTGGCGGAGTCGCTGGCCGAGACGATGAGCTGGTTCCGGGAGTGGCTCGACGCCGAGCTCCCGGCCGGCCCCGACGGCCGGAAGGTCGTGCTGGTCGGGTTCAGCGGGGGAGCGGCGTTCGCGGGCGGCCTGATCCTCTCCGACCCGAGCAGGTACGCCGGCGTCGCGATCCTCTACGGCACCTTGCCCTTCGACGCCGGGGTGCCGATCACCCCGGGCCGCTTGACGGACACGCCGATGTTCGTCGCGCAGGGCGAGACCGACACGGTCATCCCGCGCGAGCTCCTCGACGCGACCTGGCACTACCTGACCACTGACGCCCACCCGAGGACGGCGACCTGGCGCGAGCCCGGCGGTCACCTGCTGACGGCCGAGGCGGCGGCGGCCCTCAACGCGTGGCTCACCGCCGTCCTCGGCTGAGTGGGCTGAGTGGGCTGAGTGGGCTGAGACGGCCGAGTCGGCTGGGGTCAGCGGTCGCCGTCGGGGTAGATGCTGCGGGTCTCGGCCCGCTCGTAGGTGCGCGGCAGGTGGTCGCGCACGTAGATCTTCGGCAGCGCCTTGGCGACCGACAGTGCCACGTAGATGACCGTGTTGATCGCGACGAAGGCGGCGAGGACGCCGAAGGCGTGCGTGCGGACGAGGGACTCCGGGAACAGGATGCCCAGGGTCGAGACGAGGGTGCTCATGCGTCCACCTTCACGCCGGTCGGGGTCTGGACGACGTGCTTCCACGTGGCGGTGCGACCGAGGGACATGTCGACGATCCCCTTCAGGTAGACCAGGTCGAGGTAGAGCGCGTAGGCGAGCTCGGGGAAGAGCGTCGCGGCGAGCAGGCGGGCGCGCCAGCCGCCCCGCCACACGGTGACGATCCGTTCGACGGTGAAGACCAGGCCGGTGCCGAGCCAGAACGGGAACCACACCCACGTGTCGAACGACAGCGCCATCAGCGCCATCAGCAGCAGGTAGGCGCCGAGCGCGATCACGCCGTAGCCGATGCCGAGCTGCTGCGCCCAGTACCGGAAGGTCGCGGGCCGCATGCCGTACTCGCCGAGGTTCTCGAGCGCCCCGCGCTGCCAGCGCAGCCGCTGCGCCCACAGCGAGCGCCAGGTCGGCATCACCTCGGTGACGACGGTGCAGTCGGACGGCGAGATGACCAGGCCGCCGAGCGTCTTGAGCGCGAGCGTGATCTCGTTGTCCTCGGTGAGGACGAGGGTGTCGTAGACGTCGCCGGGTACGCCGGGCAGGATCCGGCCGCGCTCGGCCGCGACGGTGCGCAGCGCGCGCGGACGGAAGACCGTCGCGGTGCCGGTGAGGACGAACACGCGGCCGCGGCGGCGGCGGAGGTCGCGGGCGTAGCGCGTGTACTCGTTGCGCTGGAACTGCCCGATCAGGCCCTTGCCCTCCTCGCCGTAGAAGAGGCCGCCGATCGCCATCAGGGCGCGGTCGGAGATCATCCGGCGGACGGCGGACTCCAGGAAGCCCGCGTCGAGCACGGTGTCGGCGTCCATCACCATGACCAGGTCGTTCTCGCCCTGGGTGGGCAGGATCCGGGACAGCGCCTGGTTGAGGCCGCCGGCCTTCTTGTGCACGTTGTCGACCGTCTCGAAGACCTCGGCGCCGCCGAGGCGGGCGAGGTCGGCGGTGTCGTCGGTGCAGTTGTCGGCCACGACGATGACCCGCTCCGGCGGGCGCGACTGCGCGAACAGCGACGCCAGGGTGGCGCGGATGCTGGCCGCCTCGTTGTGGGCCGGCACCAGCACGGTCAGCGTGACGTTGCCGTGGAAGACGCCGCGCGTCTCGGCCATCACGTGCTTGGGCGACAGGGGCAGGCCCTCGCCGTCCTCGCTGCGCCGGGCCCGGTTGGCGATCCGCCGCTCGAGGACGGCGACGCCGGCGGCGAACAGCAGCGCCAGGCCGGCCGCGGCGGCGAGCGTCGGCATGCTCGGCGCCTCGGTGTCGTACAGCAGGTGCCAGGCGCCCAGAACCAAGCCGTCGGCGGGCTGGTCGGACTTGCCGGGAGTACCCGACACCGACCACCACAACAGGGCCGCTCCCACGGCCGCCGTACCGAAGATGAGCAGTCCCACTGCTCGTTGCAATCCGCGCACGTGCGCTCCTCCCACAGATCTCCCGAGATGGACCATAGGGGTGATGCGGGGCCGACCGTGCTTCTTCGGTCGACACCTGACCGATCGACAGCGGGACCCAGGACGTACGTCCCGAATGTCTCCGATCCGCACGGGTGGTGCCGAAGGGAGGGTCACGCCCGGTCTGCTGCCGGGTCGCAGGTCCGGGACGGAGGTGGGATGAAGACGCGAGCGAAGGGCCTCGCGGTGCGACGCACCATCCTGGACGCCGTCCCGTTCAGCGTGATCGTCACCGACGTCCGCGGCCGGATCCGCGACGTGAACCCCGCGGCCATCGACCTCCTCGGGTACGACGCCGACGAGCTCCTCGGCGCCCCGCTGACCGCCATCGACGGCATCGAGCGCGCGCGCTACCACGACGGGACGCCGGTCCTGGTCGAGGTGACCGGCGACGACGCCGAGTGGGTCTACCGCCGCCGCGACGGGACGCTCGCGCCCGTGCAGGAGTCCGTCGTCCCGCTGGAGGACACCGAGACCGGCGAGCCCGGCTTCCTTGTCGTCGCCTACGACATCACCCACCGGCTGGAGGCGCGGCAGCGCGTCGAGCACCTGGTGACCCACGACAGCCTGACCAACCTGCCCAACCGCACTTTGCTCGTCCGCCACCTCGAGCGGGCGCTGGAGCGCGCGTCGGCGGAGGACAGCCAGTTCGCGCTGGTGCTGCTCGACCTCGACCACTTCAAGCGGGTCAACGACTCGCTCGGTCACCACATCGGCGACGAGCTGATCCTCGTCGTGGCCGAGCGCCTGCTCGCCTGGACCCGCTCCGGCGACCTGGTCGCGCGGGCCGGCGGCGACGAGTTCGTCATGGTGCTGCACGACATCCGGCCCGGGCCCGAGCTCGACCGGCGCCTGGAGCAGCTGATGGTCGACGTCCTCGCTCCCGTCATCGTGCACGGCTACGAGCTGGTCGTCACCGGCAGCGTCGGCGGCACCTGCTTCCCGGTCGACGGCGCCGACCCGGTCACCCTGCTCAAGCACGCCGACATCGCGATGTACCAGGCCAAGGGCGCCGGCCGGAACGTGCTGCGCTGGTTCGAGCCCTGGATGGTCGAGGAGAACGACGGCCGGCTCGCGCTGTCGGCCGCCCTCCGGCAGGCGCTCGAGGTGGGCGAGCTCTCGCTGGCCTACCAGCCGCAGATCGACCTCGCGACCGGCGAGGTCGTCGGCATCGAGGCGCTGGTGCGCTGGATGAGCCCGGTGCTCGGCCCGGTGCCGCCCGACCAGTTCATCCCCGTGGCCGAGGACGGCGGCCTGATCGTCCCGCTCGGCGGCTGGGTGCTCCGTACGGCGTGCCAGGGCCTGGCGCGCATCCAGGAGGAGCTCGGCCAGCCACTCCGCCTGGCCGTCAACGTCTCGCCACGCCAGCTGCGGGGGAGCGCGTGGCTGGAGGAGGTCGCCGCGGCCGTCGTCGCCGCCGGCATCGAACCGTCCCAGCTGGAGGTCGAGATCACCGAGGGCCTGCTGCTCGAGGACCGCGGCGACGTCGTCGACATGCTCGACGCGCTGCGCTCGATCGGCGTGACGATCGTGGTCGACGACTTCGGCCGTGGCTACAGCAGCCTCGCCTACCTGACCCGCTTCCCGATCGACAAGATCAAGATCGACCGCTCGTTCATCCAGGAGATCACCCGCGCCGACACCGACGCGGCGATCGTCGACGCGATCATCGTGATGGCGCACGCGCTCGGCATGACCGTGGTCGCGGAGGGCGTCGAGACCGAGGTCCAGGAGCGCTACCTGCGCGAGCGCGGCTGCGACGAGGTGCAGGGCTACCGCTACAGCCCGGGCGTCCCCGCCGACACGCTGCCGATGGTGGCGCGGGCGCTCTCGCGCCAGCAGTCCTCGTAGCTCTTCGACAGCCCCAGCACCGCCGTCCCGATGAGACGAGGGACGAGGGGGACGGGTCAGACGAGGGGACGGCGCAGCCGGCGGCGCAGCCGCATGTCGGCGAGCCACAGGTTGAACGGGAAGATCCGCAGCGGCCGGGGGAGCAGCCGCTCGAAGCGGCGCTGCTTGCGCGGGCTCCAGGCCAGCCCCATCGCCTCGCGGAACAGCGGCGGCAGGAAGCCGGTGGTCACGAAGACGAGGAAGGGTGCGAGCAGGCGGAGGGACCGCGGGAAGTTCTGCAGCGTCGTCAGCCGCATCAGGTACGACGCCACGGCCGGGTCGATGTCGACCGGATCGCTCGAGCCGGTGCCGCTGCCGACCGGCCCGCTGGAGGAGCGGGTCGACGTCGCGGTGACCTGGTTCCTCGGCTCGATCACGCCGGAGCGCGCGACCTACCTGACGGTCCAGGCGGCCGAGGGCGTCGGTGAGGACGCCGAGGTGCGGGCGATCCTCGACGACGCCCAGGACCTCGCCGCCCGGCGGGTGCTGCAGATGGTGGGTGTCGACCCCGAGGGTACGGCGGCGCTCGCCACCGTCCGCGCGTACGGCGAGCTGGCGCGCGGCGCGATCCGCGAGTGGACCCGCGGCGGGGCACTCACCCGCGACCAGGCGCACCTCCTGCTGCGGGAGGCGCTGCTGGTCATCGTGCGGAGCGTGCTGCCGCGCCTGTGAAGGTCCGTGCGCGGGCGGCGCGCTTGGTCTCGTACATCCGGTGGTCGGCCCGCGCCATCAGGCTGCGCGGCGTGCTCGACCGGTCGGAGACGGCGCAGCCGACGCTGGCCGTGATCCGGTCGTACGGCGCGTCGCTGGCCAGACCGTAGGGCCGGGCGACGGCGCGGCGGATCCGCTCGGCGTACATCTCGAGCTCGGCGGGGTCGCCGACGTCCGGGCACATCACGACGAACTCGTCGCCGCCGAGCCGCGCGACGGTGTCGGTGGGCCGGGTCTCCTGGACCAGGCGCCGGGCGATCTCGCCGAGCAGCAGGTCGCCCTCGTCGTGACCCCAGGCGTCGTTGACCAGCTTGAAGCCGTCGAGGTCGAGCATCAGCACGCCGACGGTGCCGGGGGCGCCGTGGGCCAGGGCCGCCTCGAGGCGCTGGTTGAGCAGGGTGCGGTTGGCGAGGCCGGTCAGCGGGTCGTGCAGCGCGAGGTGGCTCAGCTCGGCGATGAGGGCGTTGCGCGAGTCGCGGAAGAGCGCCATCGCCAGGACGACGAGGGTCAGGCTGCCGACCATGCCCTGGGCGAGGACCGCCTGCTGCTCCGGCGGCAGGCCGTGCAGCGCGCCGCGGTCGAGCAGCGTCGCGGCGACGATGGACGCGCCGCCGATGCCGGTGAACACGGTGCTGGTGGTGGTCGAGTAGCGCAGCGCCACCCACAGCGCCGGCAGCATCACGGCGAAGGCGATCGGATGGCCGGGGTTGAACCAGTACACCCGGCCGAAGACGACGGCGGTGACGACCGCGCAGGCGAGGGTCTCCGCGATCCACGCGCCGGTCCACCGCGGACGGCGCCACTGGGCGTCGCGCAGCCGGAGCACGATCGCGACCCCGGTGAGCGCGGTGACCCCGTTGCGCACCGCGAAGAGGGCGAACGTCTCGGGCAGGTCGCCGTGTCCGACAGAGGCGAGGAAGGCGATGGAGAGCGTCGCGGCGACGACGGTCCCGGCGCTGACCGCGACGACCAGCCGGGCCAGATCGGCCGGCTCGCGCAGGACGACGCTCGGGCGCCCGCGGGCCAGCACCTCGCTGGTGACCGCGGCCAGGGCCATGTTGACCCCGGCGAACCACACGGCGACGGCCGGCTCGGCGTCCGTCCCCAGCACCACGGCGATGTTGACGCCACCCATGAGCAGCCAGTTGACGGCGGCCCGGCGGCGCGACAGGCCGCGGAGGTAGAGCGCCCAGAGAACGCCGACCGCGGCGGCCGGCCAGACGAGCGAGATCTGCGACTCCTCCAGCCGGGTGGCGCGGCCGAGCAGCACTGCCGCGGCGTCGGCTGCCGCGAAGCCCACCGCAGGGAGTCCTGCGTGGACGAAGCGACGTACCACGGCGGTGCTCCTATCGGTCTTTCCGGGGACAACGGTCTCATCGACCGGAACACGGGAGATCGAAGGAGTTCTGCCCGGGGCGCTCGGCCCCGGGCAGCGGTCAGCACTCGATGACGTTGACGGCGAGACCGCCGCGCGAGGTCTCCTTGTACTTCGTCTTCATGTCGGCCCCGGTCTCCCGCATGGTCTTGAGCGCCTTGTCGAGGCTGACCTTGTGGGAGCCGTTGCCGTGGATCGCCAGGCGGGCCGCGTTGATCGCCTTCACCGACGCGATCGCATTGCGCTCGATGCACGGGATCTGGACCAGACCACCGACCGGGTCGCAGGTGAGGCCGAGGTTGTGCTCGATGCCGACCTCGGCGGCGTTCTCGACCTGCGGGGGCGTGCCGCCCAGCACCTCGGCGAGCGCGCCGGCCGCCATTGCGCAGGCCGAGCCGACCTCGCCCTGGCAGCCGACCTCGGCGCCCGAGATGGACGCATTGGTCTTGGCCAGGATGCCGATCGCCGCACCCGTGAGCAGGAAGCGGACGATGCCGTCGTCGACCTGCTCGGGCGGGCGGCCCGTCGCGACGAAGCGCACCCAGTAGTGCAGGACGGCGGGCACGATGCCGGCCGCGCCATTGGTCGGCGCGGTGACGATCCGGCCACCCGACGCGTTCTGCTCGTTGACCGCCAGCGCGAACAGGTTGACCCAGTCGATGACGTCGAGCGGGTCCTCGCTGCCGCGCTCGCAGAGCTTGGCGTAGAGCTCGGGGGCCCGCCGCGGGACCTTGAGCCCGCCCGGGAGGACGCCCTCCTGGTGGCAGCCCTCCTCGACGCACTCGGCCATCACCCGCCAGATCTCCAGCAGGCCCGCGCGGACGTCGGCCTCGCTGCGCCAGGTCAGCTCGTTGGCCATCATCACGTCGGACACGCGCATGCCCTCGCGCTCGCAGACCGCGAGCATCTCGCCGCCCGTGGTGAACGGGTAGGGGAGGACCGTGTCGTCGGCGACCACGCGGTCGGCACCGGCCGCCGCCTCGTCGACGACGAAGCCGCCGCCGACGGAGTAGTACGTCCGCGCGCGCAGCTCGGCGCCCGCGTCGTCGTAGGCGGTGAAGATCATGCCGTTGGGGTGGGCAGGGAGCGACTGACGCCGGTGCATGACGACGTCGTCGTCCTCGAAGTGGACCACCTTCGCGCCGGCGAGGTTGAGCTCGCGGCGCTCGAGGATCGCCGCCACGCGGGCGTCGTACGTCGTGGTGTCGGTGGTTGCCGGGTCGTCACCCTCGAGTCCGAGGATGACGGCCTTCACCGAGCCGTGGCCGTGGCCGGTCGCGCCGAGCGAGCCGAACAGCTCGGCCTTGACGCGCGCGACCCGAGGGAGCTCGCCGTCGGTGGCGAGCCCCTCGGCGAAGATGCGCGCGGCACGCATCGGGCCGACCGTGTGCGAGGACGACGGCCCGATGCCGATCGAGTAGAGGTCGAAGACACTCAAAGCCATGAGGATCAGGCGCTCCTGAGTTCCATAGCTCGACGGTACAACCGTCCGGCACGGTAGGAGGAGCGCACGAGCGGTCCGGAGAGTACGCCGCTGAACCCGATCTCCTCGGCCTCGGCCTCCAGCTCGACGAACTCCTCGGGCTTGACCCACCGCTCGACCGGGTGGTGCCGGACCGACGGCCGCAGGTACTGGGTGATCGTGACCAGCTCGCAGCCCGCCGCGTGCAGGTCGCGCAGCGCCTGCGACACCTCCTCGCGGGTCTCGCCCATGCCCAGGATCAGGTTCGACTTCGTCACCAGGCCGAAGGCGCGGGCCTGGGTGAGGACGTCGAGCGAGCGCTCGTAGCGGAAGCCGGGGCGGATCCGTTTGAAGATCCGCGGCACCGTCTCCACGTTGTGCGCCAGCACCTCGGGCCGCGACGCGAACACCTCGGCCAGGAGCTCCGCCCGGCCGTTGAAGTCGGGGATCAGGTTCTCGACACCAGTGCCGGGATTGAGGTCGTGGATCGCGCGGACCGTCTCGGCGTACAGCCAGGCGCCGCCGTCGGCGAGGTCGTCACGGGCGACGCCGGTGATGGTGGCGTACTTCAGGCCCATCGTCCGCACCGACTCCGCGACCCGCCGGGGCTCGTCGCGGTCGAGCGGCTGGGGCTTGCCGGTGTCGATCTGGCAGAAGTCGCAGCGTCGGGTGCACTGGTCGCCGCCGATGAGGAAGGTGGCCTCCTTGTCCTCCCAGCACTCGAAGATGTTGGGGCAGCCGGCCTCCTCGCACACGGTGTGGAGGCCCTCCGACTGCACCAGCTTCTTCAGCCCGCGGTACTCCGGGCCCATCTTCGGCTGGACGCGGATCCACGACGGCTTGCGCTCGATCGCCGTCTCGGCGTTGCGCACCTCGAGCCGGAGGAGCTTGCGCCCCTCCGGCACGACGGCGGTCACGAGAGCTCCGGGTAGAGCGGGTGTGCCGCGGCGAGGGCCGCGACGCGCTCGCGCAGCTTGGCGGCCACGCCCTCGTCGTACGACGGCTTGAGCGCCTCGGCGATCACGTCGGCGACCTCGGCGAAGGCCTCGGCGCCGAAGCCGCGGGTGGCGAGCGCCGGCGTGCCGATCCGCAGGCCCGAGGTCACCATCGGCGGGCGCGGGTCGAACGGGACGGCGTTGCGGTTGACGGTGAGGCCGATCGAGTGGAGCCGGTCCTCGGCCTGCTGGCCGTCGAGCTCGGAGTCGCGCAGGTCGACGAGCACCAGGTGGACCTCGGTGCCGCCGGTCAGGACGGAGACGCCCGCCTCGACGACGTCCGGCCGGGTGAGCCGCTCGGCGAGGATGCGTGCGCCCTCGAGCGTGCGCTCCTGGCGCTCCTTGAACTCCGGCGAGGCGGCCATCTTGAAGGCCACCGCCTTGGCCGCGACCACGTGCTCGAGCGGACCGCCCTGCTGGCCGGGGAAGACCGCGCTGTTGATCTTCTTCGCCAGCTCGGCCTTGCTGAGGATGACGCCGCCGCGCGGGCCGCCGAGCGTCTTGTGCGTCGTGGTGGTGACGATGTCGGCGTGGGGGACCGGGCTCGGGTGCAGGCCCGTGGCGACCAGGCCGGCGAAGTGGGCCATGTCGACCATCAGGTAGGCGCCCACCAGGTCCGCGATCCGGCGGAACTCGGCGAAGTCGAGCTGGCGCGGGTACGCCGACCACCCGGCCACGATCAGCTTCGGCCGGTGCTCGAGCGCGAGCCGCTCGACCTCGGCCATGTCGACCCGGAAGTCGGTGTCGTCGACGTGGTAGGCGACCACGTCGTAGAGCTTGCCGGAGAAGTTGATCCGCATGCCGTGGGTCAGGTGACCGCCGTGCGCGAGGTCGAGGCCGAGGATCGTGTCGCCCGGGTCGAGCAGGGCGAACATCGCGGCGGCGTTGGCCTGCGCGCCGGAGTGCGGCTGCACGTTGGCGGCCTCGGCGCCGAAGAGCTCCTTGACCCGATCGATCGCGAGCTGCTCGATGACGTCGACGTGCTCGCAGCCGCCGTAGTAGCGGCGGCCGGGGTAGCCCTCGGCGTACTTGTTGGTCAGGACCGAGCCCTGCGCCTCCATCACGGAGACGGGGGCGAAGTTCTCCGACGCGATCAGCTCGAGCGTGCCCTGCTGCCGGGCCAGCTCGGCGGTGATCGCCGCGTGGACGTCGGGGTCGAAGCTCGCGAGCGACTCGTCGAGCATCCGCTGCTGGCTCATCAGTCCTCCAGGAGGGCTTGGTAGCCGGCGGCGTCGAGCAGCTCGCCGGTCTCGGTGACCTTGACGACGAACAGCCAGCCCTCGCCGAACGGGTCGCTGTTGATCAGGCTCGGGTCGGCGTCGACGGCCGCGTTGACCTCGACGATCTCGCCGGTGACGGGGGCGTAGAGGTCGCTGACCGACTTGGTCGACTCGAGCTCGCCGCAGGACTCGCCGGCGGTGATGGTGGCGCCGACCTCGGGGAGGTCGACGTAGACGACGTCGCCCAGGGCGTCGGCGGCGTAGGCGGTGACGCCGACCTTGGCGTTCTCACCGTCGACGGCGATCCACTCGTGCTCGGCGGTGTACTGGAGGTGCGTGGGGTTGCTCATGATGGTCTCCTGGAAGTCTCAGCGGTTGCGGTTGTAGAAGGGGAGCCCGACGATCTCGGCGTCCTCGAGGGTGCCGCGCAGCGACACGGCGAGGCGGGTGCCGACGGCCGCGAGGGACGGCGGCACGTAGGCCATCGCGATCGGCCTCTCCAGCGTGGGGGACGGCGACCCGCTGGTGACCTCGCCGACCTCGGCGCCGGTGGCCGGGTCGACGACGGCGTAGCCGGCGCGGGGGGAGCGGCGGCCCGACGAGACCAGCCCGACGAGGACCCGCTGCGGGCCCTCCTCCTTGCGCCGCGCGAGCGCGTCCTGGCCGACGAAGCCGTCGGGCTTGTCGAGGACGACGACTCGGCCGAGGTTGGCCTCGAAGGGTGTGATGTCGCGGTTGAGCTCGTGCCCGTAGAGCGGCATGCCCGCCTCCAGGCGCAGCGTGTCGCGGCAGGCGAGGCCCGCGGGGATCAGGCCGTGCGCCTCGCCGGCCTTGCTGAGCGCGGCCCAGATCGCGGCGGCGTCGGCGGGACGGCAGTAGACCTCGAAGCCGTCCTCGCCGGTGTAGCCGGTGCGGGCGAGCAGCACGTCGATGCCGGCGAGCGTGCCCGCGTCGATGGCGTAGTACTTCAGCGACGGCACGTCGAGCTCGGTCAGCTCGGCGACGATCGCCGCCGAGGCCGGGCCCTGGACGGCGAGGAGCGCCCACTCGGCGGAGGTGTCGCGGACCTCGACGTCGTACTTCTCGGCGCGGGCGGCGATCTCGGGCGCCACGACCGCGACATTGCTCGCGTTGGCGACGACCATGAAGTGCTCGTCGGCGAGGCGGTAGACGACCAGGTCGTCGATGATCCCGCCGTCCTCGGCGCAGATCATCGAGTAGCGCGCGCGGCCCACGCCGATCGCGGACGGCCGGCCGACCAGCGCGAAGTCGAGGGCGGCGCCGGCGCCGGGGCCGGTCAGCTCGATCTCGCCCATGTGGGTGAGGTCGAAGAGCCCGGCCTGGGTGCGGACGGCGCGGTGCTCGGCGGTCTCGGAGCCGTAGCGGACCGGCATCTGCCAGCCCGCGAAGTCGGTGAACGACGCACCGAGCTCGCGGTGCACGTCGTGCAGCGGGGTGAGCCGCGGGGTCCCTGAAGGGGTCGTGGTCATGTGGGAGGCTTCCTCGTGGAGAGCACGGCTGACGCCGCACTCGTGGCTGGGTTGCCTCCCCGCTCTGTCATCGCTACCTGAGAGCTTCACCGTCCGGTCGGACGGCTTGCACCGTGGGTGCGGGCCGGTGGATCCGGTCCGACTTTCCAGAGTTCGCCTCGTCCCAGCGGTCAGGGGTGCCTGAGAGATTCTTGGGGAGATTTGCTCCTTCGGCGCTCCGTCCTCGTGGGTCGGAGACTCTCCCGCTGGGGTTCGAACAGCGCGATGTGGAGTTGTGAGGGGGAGCATACGGCATCCGGGCGTCCGCGCACGTACGATCTGCCGGTGCATCACCCCGACCCCGCGCCGCTGACCCGGATCGACCCCGACGAGCTGGCGATCACCCTGAAGGTCCTCGCGCAGGTCCCGCAGCTCGACCCCGACCACGACGACGTGCGCACCATGAAGCGCGCCGCGTCGTACATGTACAAGCTGATCAAGAAGCAGCGGCGCGCCGAGATCCGGATGGAGCGGCAGCGCCACGACCAGGACATCATCGAGCTCACGGCGACCGGGTCGAAGATGCGCATCGACGACGAGACCGCCGGCATCCCGCTGGTCTCGACGGCGAAGGGGGCCTTCGCGGGCGAGCTGCTCACCGCGCGCGGGTGCTACATCTGCAAGGAGGACTTCACCCTTGTCGACGCCTTCTACCACTGGCTGTGCCCGCGCTGCGCCGCGATGAGCCACGCCAAGCGCGACCAGCGCACCGACCTCACCGGCAAGCGTGCGCTGCTGACCGGCGGCCGGGCCAAGATCGGCATGTACATCGCGCTGCGGCTGCTGCGCGACGGCGCGCACACCACGATCACGACCCGCTTCCCGAAGGACGCCGTACGGCGGTTCGCGGCGATGGACGACTCCGCCGACTGGCTGCACCGGCTCAAGGTCGTCGGCATCGACCTGCGCGACCCCACCCAGGTGATCGCACTGACCGACGACGTCGCCGCCGACGGACCGCTCGACATCATCATCAACAACGCCTGCCAGACCGTACGACGGCTCCCGGGCGCCTACTCCCACCTCATCGACGGCGAGAACGCGGCCCTGCCGAGCGCGGAGTCACTGGGCGTGAAGGCGCTGCCCGAGATGGTCACCTTCGACCGGATCTCCGAGGCCCACCCGGCCGCCATCGCCGGCGCGCTGTCGACCACCGCGGTCGCCCACCACGACGGCGAGTCGGCCGAGGCGGCGCTCGCCGCCCACAACGCGGCGTCCCTGACCGCGCTCGCGCTCAAGGCCGGCAGCGCGTCGCTCGAGTCGCACCTCGCCGGCACGGCGATCGACGCGGGCGGCCTGATTCCCGACGTCCAGACCAACAACTCCTGGACCCAGGTGCTCGACGAGGTCGACCCGCTCGAGCTGCTCGAGGTGCAGTTCTGCAACTCGATCGCGCCCTTCCTCATCAACTCGCGGCTGCGCCCCGCGCTGCGGGCGGCCGTGCAGGCCGGCGCGCGCCGCGCCTACATCGTCAACGTGTCGGCGATGGAGGGGCAGTTCTCCCGTCGCTACAAGGGCGCCGGCCACCCGCACACCAACATGGCCAAGGCCGCGCTCAACATGATGACCCGGACCTCGTCGGGCGAGATGTTCGAGACCGACAAGATCCTGATGACCGCCGTCGACACCGGCTGGATCACCGACGAGCGGCCGCACCACGAGAAGCTGCGCATCGCCGCCGAGGGCTGGCACGCCCCGCTCGACCTGGTCGACGGCGCGGCGCGCGTCTACGACCCGATCGTGCGCGGCGAGGCCGGCGAGGACCTCTACGGCTGCTTCGTGAAGGACTACGAGCCCTCTCCCTGGTGATCCCTCACACACCGCACCTTGTGTTGCGGTGCGTCACGGGTGGACGATGCGGGACGCAGATCGCGCCAGCCACTCGGGGCCGGCGCTCACCGAGGAGGGTGTGCATGACCCAGGTGGAGGGCGCCCATTCGGCGCTGGATGCGGAGCAGGTCGGCTACAAGCAGACGCTCGGCCGACGACACGTCCAGATGATCGCGATCGGCGGCGCGATCGGCACGGGGCTCTTCCTCGGCTCGGCGTCGCGACTGCACAGCACCGGACCCGCGCTGCTGTTCAGCTACGCCTTCGTCGGCGTGATCGCCTACTTCCTGATGCGGGCGCTGGGCGAGCTGGTGCTGCACCGGCCGACGTCCGGCGCGTTCGTGTCCTACATGCGGGAGTTCTACGGCGAGGGCGCGGCCTACATCACCGGCTGGATGTACTGGCTCAACTGGGCGCTGACCGGCATCGCGGAGCTGTCCGCGGTCGGGCTCTACATGCAGTACTGGTTCCCCAACCTGCCGGCGTGGATCACCGTGCTCATCGCGCTCGCGGTGGTGCTGGCGATCAACCTGCTCTCGGCGCGGGCGTTCGGCGAGTTCGAGTTCTGGGCGGCGATCCTCAAGGTCGCGGCGATCGTGGTCTTCCTCGTCGTCGGCCTGGTCGTGGTGGTCGGGACGTTCGACATCGGCGGCCACCAGGCCGGCGTCCAGAACCTCTGGAGCAACCCGGGCGGCTTCTGGCCGGCGTCCGGCGGCTTCAACTGGTACGGCCCGATTCTGGTGATGTCGGGCGTGATCTTCGCCTACGCCGCGATCGAGATGGTCGGTGTCGCCGCGGGCGAGATGGAGGACGCCCAGCGTGAGGTGCCGAAGGCCGTCAACGCGGTCATCATGCGGATCGGCGTGTTCTACTGCGGGTCGATCCTGCTGCTGGTCTGCATGCTGCCGACCTCGGAGTTCGTCGCCGGCATCAGCCCGTTCGTGACGGTCTTCGACCGGCTGGGGCTGAACTGGATGGGCGCCGCGATCCAGGTGATCCTCATCGTCGCCGCGATGTCGAGCCTCAACTCCGGGCTCTACTCCACCGGCAGGGTGCTGCGCAGTCTCGGCATGTCCAAGCAGGCGCCCGGCTTCACGCTCAAGATGAGCGCCTCGGGCGTGCCGTGGGCGGGCATCGCGATGACCTCGGTCGTCTACGTCTTCGGCGCGCTGCTCAACGCGCTGGCGCCCGACGCCTTCGAGATCGCGCTCGAGGCGGCCGCGATCGGCGTGATCTTCACCTGGGCGTCGATCTTCCTGTGCCAGATCCGGCTGCGGCGGCTCACCGACCGGGGGGTGATCCCACCGAGTCCGTTCCCCGCGCCCTGGTCGCCGTGGACGTCGATCGTCGGGCTGGTGTTCCTGGCGCTGGTGGTCGTCGGCATGGCGATCTCGGGGTGGCAGGCGTCGCCATACTTCTGGCACAAGACGAACTTCATCGTCGTGGTCATCGGCATCCCGGTGATCGCGCTGGTGCTGTGGGTCGGCTGGCTCGTCGTCCGGCCCAATGTCGTCGCCGACACCGGCGGGCGGATGCAGTCGGTGTGGACCGACGACGGCCCGCGGTACGTCGACGAGGAGCCGTTCCCGGTCGGCGGGGAGATCGAGGCATGAGGACCACCGTCATGCGGACCGCGCTCGCGACCGCGCTCGCCGTCCTGGCGACGACCCTGGCCGCGTGCGGCAGCGACGGCGAGATCAAGTCGCCTGACCTGGTCAAGGGCGCCCACGCGGGCGGCAAGCTCACCATCGGCATCTCCTTCGACGAGCCCGGCGTCGGCTTCAAGGACGGCGACACCTACCGCGGCTTCGACGTCGACACCGCGACCTACGTGGCCAAGGCGCTCGGCGTCGCCGCGAAGGACATCACCTGGGTGCGCGCCGACCCCGAGGACCGGGCGCGGCTGCTCGAGAGCGGGGAGGCCGACCTGATCGTCGCGACCTACTCGATCACCGACCAGCGCAAGCAGGAGGTCTCCTTCGCGGGGCCCTACTTCGTCGCCCACCAGGACCTGCTGATCCGGCGCAACGACACCGACATCACCGGGCCGGAGACGCTCAACGACCGCACCCTGTGCTCGGTGACCGGTACGACGTCGTCCGACTACGTCCGCGCGCACTACAAGGGCCACATCACGCTCAAGGAGTACCCGCGCTACTCCCAGTGTGTGAGCGCATTGCTCGCCGGCAAGGTCGACGCGGTCACCACCGACGACCTGATCCTCGCCGGCTACGCCGCCGAGAGCCGCTACAAGGGCAAGCTCAAGGTCGTCGGCAAGGGCTTCACCGACGAGCGCTACGGCATCGGCGTCAAGAAGGGCGACCAGCAGCTCGTCGACCAGGTCGACGAGGCGCTGAAGCAGTACGTCGACGACGGCTCGTGGGAGGCGGCGCTGAAGCGGTCGGTGGGCGACTCGGGCTACGACATCCCCGGCCCGCCGACGCCGGGCACCGCCTGACCCGTGACCGTGGACGTCCTGGCGACCCTCGCGACGACGCCGCCGTTCGACCAGCTCACCGACGCCGAGCGCCGCGACCTGGCTCGCGGCGCCCGCGTCGAGCAGCACGCCGACGAGGTGGTGCTGCTCGACGCGTTCACGGCGATGCCGCGGCACGTCTTCGTCATCGTGTCGGGGAAGGTCGACCTGTGGGTCGAGCCGGAGGGCCCGTCGGAGGCGCCGGACCTGGTGCTCGGCCCGGGTGACGTCTTCGGGCTCGACGCCACGCTGACCGGGCGGGCGATCGGGCCGCTCGCGGTGTCCTCCGGTCAGGTGCAGGTCATCCGGCTCTCGGCCGCGAAGGTCTCCGAGCTGCTCGCGGGCGACCGGCCCGTCGTCGTACCGGACCGTCTGGCCGGGCCGCCCGCCTCGGAGTCGCCGGCCTATGTCGTCGTCGACGAGCTGGTCATCAGCGAGCCGGTGATCGTGGCGCCGGCCGACCGGGTCATCGACGTCGCGCGCACGATGACCTCGGCCAACCACGGCTACGCCGCCGTACGGCTGCCGCAGGGGTGGGGGATGATCACCGACCGGATGCTGCGTGAGCGGGTGTTGGCGGGCGACGTCCGCGCCACCACGCCGGTGGGCGAGCTGGTCGTCGCGGAGACCCCGAACCAGGTCGTGAGCGGGTCGTCGGCCGCGGAGGCGCTGATCGTGCTGCTCGACCGGCGCGCCGACTATGTGCTCGTCGTCGACCGCGACGGCTCGCTGCGCGGCTCGGTCGAGCCGCGGGACTTCATGGTCTCCTCGACCACGGCGGGGGTGTCGCTGCACGAGCAGCTGCGCCGCGCGGGCAGCGTGGAGGAGCTGCAGACCCGGGCGCGCGGGATCCCCGGCGTCCTGGCGACGCTGCTCGACGGCGGGCTCGCGTCGGGCAAGGTGATCACGGTCCACACCGCGATGCTCGACACGACCGTACGACGCATGGTCGAGCTGATCTTCGCACGCCACCCCGCCCTCGACCCGGATGCCTTCACCTGGCTCTCGCTCGGCAGCAACGGTCGCGGCGAGGCGGTGCCGAGCTCCGACATCGACTCCGCGGCGGCCTTCGACGACGCGGTCACGGCCGACGACATCGTGCGCTACCGGCTGGCCTTCGGCGAGATCGCCGACGCGCTCGCCGCAGCCGGCCTGACCGGCGACCAGCACGGCGCCACCGCGGCCCGGCCGCTGTTCTCGCGGACCAACGCCGCTTGGCGCGCGGCGGGGGAGCAGTGGCTAGCCGCGCCCGCCAGCAACAACGGCGCGATGATGACCTCGCTGCTCGTCGACGGCCGCCCGATCTACGGCGACCCGGGGCTGCCCGCGGTGGCGCAGGTGTTCGCGGGGCTGCGCCGCCACCCCGGCACGATGCGGCTGCTGCTGCAGGAGTCGCTCTCGCGGCGCGCCCGGATGCGCGTGATCCGCGACCGGCGCGACTTCGACCTCAAGTCCCACGCGCTGCTGCCCATCGTCAACCTGGCCCGCTGGGCCGCGCTCAGCGTGGGCTCCTCGGCGCTGCCGACGACCGAGCGGTTGCGCGCCGCGTCGGGGACGACGGTCCTGCCGACCGCGCAGGCGCTCGCGCTGGTCGAGGTGTTCGAGGTGCTGCAGCGGCTGCGGCTGCGCCACCAGCTGCGGCAGATCGAGCAGGGCGAGGCGCCCAGTGACCGGGTCGACCTGCAGGCGGTCTCGGCGATCGACCGCAGCATCATCAGCCGCGCGGTCCGCGAGATCGCCGCCGTCCAGCGCCGGATGGACAATGTCGCGCTGTACGACGACCCGGAGTCGTGGGGCCGATGACGATCGCGGTCATCGGCGATGTGGGCGGCCACGCCGCAGCGCTCAGGGACGAGCTCGCGCGGCTCGGCGTGCCGGACGACGGCCGCGGGCCGATCCCGGCCGACCTGACCGTCGTCCAGGTGGGCGACCTGGTGCACCGCGGGCCGGACTCGGAGGAGGTCGTCCGCCAGGTCGACGGCTATCTGCGACGCCAGCCGGGGCGGTGGGTGCAGCTGATCGGCAACCACGAGGCCCAGTACGTGCGGCCGCGGGCCTTCCAGTGGTCGCCCGCGCTCGACCCGTCGGCCTCGGACCGGGTGCGGTCCTGGTGGCGTGAGGGGCTGATGCGCCCGGCGGCGGCGCTCTCCGTCGACGGCGAGTCGTTCGTGGTCACGCACGCCGGGATCACGGCGCCCTTCTGGCGCGACGTACTGGGCGCGCCGACGTCCGCCGCGGAGATCGCGGCCGCCCTTGCGGCGCTGGCGCGCGCCGACGCCCCGGCGCTCTTCCGGGCCGGTTGCATGCTGCAGGGTCGCGACGCCGACCCGCTCGCCGGGCCGCTGTGGGCCGCCGCGGCGACCGAGCTGACGGCGTCCTGGATCGGCGCGGAGCTCCCCGTCAGCCAGGTCCACGGGCACTCGTCGGCGTACGACTGGGAGTCGAAGGCATGGCGCCTGCCGGCCGACCTGGTGGCGGACGCGCGCCTCGACGAGGACGCGAAGCACGTGACCGTCGTCCTGCCGGGCGGGCGGATCGTGGGCGTCGACCCGGATCACCGCGCCACGGCGCGCACGCCGTGGAGGGCGTGGGTTGTGTCTGGAGGGGTGCTGGTCCCTGCGGGTTGAGGTCCGCGCGGTGCCAGGTTTGGTTATCGATGGCGTGGTGGCGCGTCGCTGTGGTTGAGGTGGGTGGTTGCGGCTCGCTGTCGGCCAGCGGTTGTTGCCGGTACACCCCTGTCCAGCGGTGGGTAGGTGAGTGCGCTGCTTTCGTGACTCATGTTCGGAGTGGGTGGGGGTGGGTGCCGCGGTGGTCGACCTGCCAGGTGAAGCCGTTGGGGCTGGTCCACTGATAGGTGCCCGGCTTCGTGACCTCGTAGCGCCAGTGGCTGTGGGTCTTGGCGCGGTGGTGGCGCCGGCAGAGCGGGACGAGGTTGCAGGGGCAGGTGGGGCCGCCTCGGCCGTGCGGTCGCGCATGATCAAGGTCGCACGAGCGGGCTTTGCGGCCGCAGTGGGGGAAGCGGCAGGTGTGGTCGCGGAGCTCGACGCTGGTGCGGTGGCGGTCGGGGATCTCGTACGACGTCACCGGGATGTGCTCGGCGAGGTCGATCACCGGTCGCACCACCACGGTGGTCGCCGATCCCAGCCATTCGCGGACCTGCTCGGCGCTGATGGGCCGGTCGTTCCACCGGGCGACGGGGTTGTCGCCCGAGAGCGTGGTGTCGGTGATGTGGACGTTGATCGTCGCTCGCCGAGCCGGCGCACCCTCCAGATCAAGCATCAAGTCGGCCCGGGCCAGTTCGCCGACGGCCTGGGAGCGGCGGACGTCGAGGGAGGCCGCGCTGCCCAGGCTCCCCAGCAGCGTGGCGCGGCGGGCGATGGCGTCGTCGAGGTCGTGGGCGTCGGCGGCGTCGAGCAGGCCGGAGATGGACGCCTGGCCGTTGCTGTTGGGCTCGTCGATGTCGACGTAGCGCTGGTCGGCCGCGGCCGCGCGCTCGGCCTCGGCGCGATCGGGGTCGAACCGGAGGATCGCCTCGGCGATCAGCCGGTCGAGCTGGGCCCAGCCGACGCCGGAGGCGTTGAACAGGTTGCGATCGACGAACGCAGCCGCCTCGGCGGAGAGCGGGCCGACCATGTCGGAGATCCGCTCGGCCCGCCACGGCGCCAGGCGTCCGGCCATGACGGCGGCCCACACGTGGGGCAGGCGCCAGGCGCAGCCCACGATCCGCCCGACGTAGGCGCGGCCGCCGTCGGGCGAGCGACCGAGGACGGCCACGAGCTCCATGAGCGCGAACTCCGAGACCAGCGGGGCGCCGTCGCCGGCCAGGGGCAGGCCGGTGTCGATGAAGCCCTCGCGGACCGTGGCCGCGCCCTCGACGCCTTCGACGATGTTGTCTTCGGCCCAGGTGACGATGTCGGCCCACTCGCGGATGAGCGAGGCGTGGCGGACCTCGGCCTCGGCGCGCAGCCGGGTCAGCACCGGGGCGGTGCTGGTGGCGGAGGCGGTGTCGCGAGGCATACCCCTACCCCAACATGTTGAGCCCCTCGTGGCTAGGTACCTGGGTAGGAATTGCCGCACTTTTTCCGCAGAAAACCAGGCGAATCCAGCCACTGCCCGCCTCGCTTCGCCCGCTCGCGACGCGACCGATGGCCCGGCATGACCTAGGGTCGTGACCATGGCCGAGGAGATCCCCGCGATCGCGCCCGACGTACCTCCGACCGGCGCCGGCTGCGTCGACTGCGACGCGGCCGGCGGGTGGTGGGTCCACCTGCGGCGATGCGCGGCGTGCGGCCACATCGGCTGCTGCGACAGCTCGCCGGCGCAGCACGCGTCGGCGCACTTCCGCGGGAGCGGGCATCCGATCGTGCAGTCGTACGAGCCGGGCGAGGACTGGTTCTGGGACTACGCCAGCGAGGACTACTACGCAGGCCCCGAGCTCGCCGCTCCCACCAGCCATCCCGACGACCAGCCGGCGCCGGGGCCGCGCGGGCGGGTGCCGCAGAACTGGCGCGAGCTGATCCACTGATGCTGCCAGCGTTGCTCCTGGCGCTGGTGGTCGCGGTGACGCCGTCGCCTGCGCCTCCCACGCCGCTGCCGGGTGGCGTCGACGTCGACTACCAGCTCGGCGGCGCCGTCGCGCCCGCCCCCAACGTCGGGGTCGTCGTCCGCGACCGCCGGGCCGCGCCCGCTCCCGGCCGCTACAACGTCTGCTACGTCAACGCCTTCCAGACCCAGCCCGACGAGAGCCGCCTCTGGCGCCGCCACCGCGCCCTCGTCCTGCGCGACGGCGGCCGCCCGGTCGTCGACTCCGCGTGGGGCGAGTGGCTGCTCGACATCCGCACGCCGGAGCGGCGGCAGCGGCTGGCCCGGATCGTCGAGCGCTGGATCGACCGCTGCGCCCGCGACGGGTACGACGCCGTCGAGCTCGACAACCTCGACTCGTTCACCCGCAGCCACGGCCTGATCCGGCCCCGCCACGCCCGCCGCTACGCGCGGCTGCTCACGGCGCGCGCCCACGCCGCGGGCCTCACTGTCGGCCAGAAGAACTGGGCCGAGCTCGACGGGCGGCGGATCGGCTTCGACTTCGCGGTGGCCGAGGAGTGCGGACGGTACGACGAGTGCGGCGCCTACGTGGCGTCGTACGGCGACCGGGTGCTCGTCATCGAGTACCGCCGCCGCGACTTCCGGCGCACCTGCGCGGCGTACGGCGACCGGCTCGGCGTCGTGCTGCGTGACCGCGACCTGACGCCACGAGGCGTCCGCTCCTGGTGCTGACCAGCTCAGACGAGGGTGACCTCGACCGGGACCGGATGGCGCAGCGTATGCCCGACCGGTGAGCTGGCCAGCACCTTCGCGTGGAGCTCTTCGAGCGCCGTACGCGGTGCGGGGGAGTCGATGGTGACCGTCGCCTCGATCCGGTCGAAGCCGGCGTGGCCCTCGGCGAGCCCCAGGAAGACCTGGAGGTCGAGGTCGCCGCGCAGGTCGACGCGGAGGTCGCGCAGCTCGATGCCGGCAACGGTCGCGTTGGCGGCGTAGCCGACCGCGAGGCAGTTGCCCAGCGCGCCGAGCAGCTGCTCGACGGGGTTGGGCGCCGTGTCGCCGCCGCCGAGGGCGGGCGGCTCGTCGGAGGGGATGGGCGCGAAGCCGCGGACCGTGGCGGTGGAGGTGAAGGCGCCGTCCCAGGTCACGTGCGCGGCCCAGGTCGTCCGGGCCCGGGCGGGCTCGTCGCGGACGGCGGCGACGAGGCCGCCGACGGCGTCGAGGTCGACGCCGTTGAGCTGGGTGCGGAGGGAGGTCATGGCATTAACTCTAGTGATTCGCTCATATTCGGGAAGGGGGTTCGCGAGACGCTCGCGCGGTGCCCGGCGAGACCTTGCGCGGCCCGGTGGCCCTTGTGCGATCCCACGACGCGGCCGGCCCGGATTGGAGGTTCCGTCGATCCCGCCCGCCCTGTGAGCACGCTCACCATGGAGCGAACCTGCTGACTGCACGAACAGTCAGGAGCCGACCAAGGAGCAGCCATGGCAGCGAACCCCGACGTCTCGACCGCGATCGAGCAGCACGGCGTCGACACCATCCCGGACGCCGACCGGAACGGCCGCCCGCGCGACGTCGTCGGCATCCTGGTCGGCTCCAACCTCTGCCTCGGCGTCGTCATCTTCGGCTGGCTGCCCGCGACGTTCGGGCTGAGCTTCTGGGAGAGCGTGACCGCGCAGGTCTTCGGCACGCTCGCCGGCTGCCTGCTGGTGGCGCCGCTCGCCCTCGTCTCCTTCCGTACGGCGACCAACCTGTCGACCAGCAGCGGCGCGCAGTTCGGCGTCCGAGGCCGGCTGATCGGGTCGGCGATCGGCCTGCTGCTCTCGCTCGGCTATGCCGCCCTCACCGTCTGGACCGGTGGCGCGGCGGTCGTCGGCCCGCTCCAGCGGCTGTTCGGCACACCGGACGGCGACGGCGCGTACGCGGTCGGCTACATCGTGCTCGCGGTCGGCGCCGTCCTGGTCGCCGTGTTCGGCTACCGGCTGCTGACCCGGCTCAGCTCGTTCCTGGCCGTGATCATGACCGCCCTGATGCTCGCCGGCGTGATCGCCTTCGCCCCGACCTTCGACCCGGCTCCGGTGCTCGGCAGCGGCTACCTGCTGGGCAGCTTCTGGCCCACCTGGCTGCTGGTCTTCGTCGCCGTCGGCATCTCCGGCCCGATCGCGTTCATCACCCTGCTCGGCGACTACACCCGCTACGTCTCGCCCACCCGCTACTCGCAGCGGCGGGTGCTCGTCGCGTCGACCGGCGGCATGGTGGCCGGCGTCCTCATCGCCCAGCTGTTCGGGACGTTCACCGCGTTCGCCACCCGCAACGCCGACGACTATGTCGGCGGCCTGGTCGCCGCGGCGCCCGCGTGGTTCCTGGTCCTGCTGCTCATCAACGGTCTGCTCGGCACGGTCGGCAACGCCGGCGTACTGCTCTACTCGATGGGCCTCGACCTCGACGCGATCGTGCCGAAGGTGAGCCGCGTCCAGTCGACCACCGTCGCCTGCCTGGTCTCCACGGTCCTGGTCTTCGTCGGCTACTTCCTCTGGGACGCCGCCGACGCGGTCACCGCCTTCGTCCTGCTGATGACCGCGGCCGGCACGCCGTGGGCGGTCATCACCCTGATCGGCTTCCGCCGCTCCCGAGGGCTGTACGACGGCGACGCGCTCCAGGTCCTCAACCGCCGCTCCCGCGGTGGCGCCTACTGGTACACCCACGGCTTCTCGATCCCCGCCGTCGTCTCCTGGGCGATCGGCACCGCGGTCGGGCTGCTGTCGGTCGACACCACCATCTGGCACGGCCCGCTCATCGAGCTGACCGGCGGCATCGACGTCAGCCCGCTGCTGGCCGGACTCGCGGGCGGCCTCGCCTACCTGGTGCTCGGCAACGACAAGGCGCCGGTCGAGCCGGCCGCGCCGGAGGGTGCCGCCGCCGAGGCGTCCGCTCTCCTACGATGAGCCCGTGCTGGTCGAGGAGCTGGTCCGCGACCCCGAGCTCGAGCTGCGCGTCGAGGTCGAGGGCAACCTCGGCCTCCCCGTGCGCTGGGTCCACATCATCGAGGTGGCCGACCCCGGCCGCTTCCTGCGCGGCGGCGAGGTGGTCCTCACCGCGGGGGTGTGGCGCACGAGCGGCCTGACCGCCGAGCAGTACGTCGCCCGGGTGGCCGAGGCCGGCGTCGCCGCGCTCGGCTACGGACTGGTCAGCGCCGACGAGTCCTGGCCCGACGACGTCGTCGTGGCCGCCCGCGCCCACGGACTCACCTGCTTCGTCGCCCCGGTCTCCACGCCCTTCGTGGCGATCGTCGAGCGCTTCGTCGCCACCAAGCGCAGCGAGTGGGAGGCGCCGCTGCGCCGCCAGCTCGACCACCACGCGGCGATGGTCTCGGCGTTGCGGGCCGAGCGCGGCGTCGGCTCGGTGCTGCGGGTGCTGAGCCGGCTGCTCGGCCGGCCGGTGGCCCTGCGCGCGCAGGGGGCGGTCCACGGCGAGCGGCCCGAGCCGTCGTACGAGGTGGCGGTGATCGGCTCCGGCCTCGCCGACGCCTCGCTGCTCCTCCCCGAGGAGATGGCCGACCTCGACGTGGGCCTGCAGGCGGCGGTCTCGACCGCGATGCCCTTCCTCGCGCTGGAGCTCGAGCGGGAGCGGGCGATCCGCGCGACCGAGCAGCGCTATGCGCTGGAGGTCCTGGACTGGATCGAGTCCGGCGTCGGCGACCGGGCCGCCATCGTCCAGCGCCTCGAGCTGCTCGGGATCCCGGCCGACGCGGCGGTCGCCGCGCTCGTCGTCCGCGGGATCGGGGTCGCGGACGTCGAGGCGCTGGTCGAGCCCGGCAGCCTCGTGGTCGAGCGGCCGGGCGAGGTGGTCGTGGTGGCCGCGCAGCCGCCGGCCGTCGTACCGGAGGGGCTGACGGGCTATGTCGGCGTCGGTCGCCGCGGCCCGGCCGACGACCTGCGGGTGAGCATCCTCGAGGCGCGCAAGGCGGTCGAGACGCTGGAGGCGCGCGGCCGACCCGGGTGGCTCTCGCACGACCAGCTCGCCAGCCCGACCCTGCTGCTCGACCTGCAGGACCCGGCCCTGCTGCGCGCCACCGGCGCCGCCGTCCTCGGTCCGCTCGTCGCGGCCGACGCCGAGCGGGGGAGCGACCTGCTGCACACGCTGACCGCGTTCCTCGACCACGGCGGCCGCTGGCAGGAGACCGCCGACGCGCTGCACGTCCACATCAACACGCTGCGCCACCGGCTCAAGCGGGTCGAGGAGCTCACCGGCCGCAGCCTGGCGTCGACCGCCGACCGGGTCGACCTGTTCCTCGCGCTGCGCGTGCACCGCTGAGGCGGGCGGTCAGAGCTGGTGCTCCGGCACCACCGCGACGGTGGTGTGCGCCCGCTCGACGACGGCGGAGGCGATCGACCCGGTGACCAGACGCCCGACCGAGTCGAGCGGATGGCGGCCGACGACGACCAGGTCCCAGGCGGCGGAGCGGCCGCCGAGGACCTCGTCGACGAGTCCGTGCGTGACGCGCAGGGCGACCGGGACGTCCGGGTACTTCTCGGAGAAGCCCGCGACGGACTCGGCGAGCAGCAGGTGGGCGTCGTCGCCCTCGCCCAGGTCGAGGTCGTCGACTCGCACGTTGCGCAGGCCGGCCACGGCCGCGACGACGTCCCACACGCAGTGGACGACGGTGAGCGGCAGGCCGCGTCGCGACGCCTGGTCGAAGCCGAACGCGATGACCGACAGCGACTCGGGCGTCCCGTCGGCGCCGACGATGACGCCCTCACCGACGTGGTCCTCGGCGCGCGGACGGCAGACCACGACCGGGCACAGCGCCAGCCGGCTGACCGCCGCGCTGACCGAGCCGAGCAGCATGCTGCGGACGGTGCCGCGGCCACGGGAGCCGAGCACCACCAGGTGCGCCTCGCGGGAGAGCTCGACCAGGATGCCGCGCGGGTCGCCGGCGGCGGTGAGGCCGGTGACCTCGACGTCGGGCGCGGCCGTGCGGACCCGCCGTACGGCCTCGGTGTTGATGCGGTGGACGTCGCCCTCGTCGGCGGTGACCACGACGACGGGACGGCCCTCGAGGCCGGCCTGCTCGGCGGCCCAGAGCAGCGCGCGGTCGGCGTGCTTCGAGCCGTCGGCGGCCACGACGATGCTGCCGGGGGTGACGGGGTGGGCCATGACGTCAGCTCCTCGATGTCGGGTCGGGCGACGGATCCGACTGGGGGACGACGGCGACCACGGTCCGCGCGCGCTCGACGACGGTGGTCGCCACGGCGCCGGACAGCAGCCTCAGGACGGTGTCGACCGGGTGCCGGCCCACGACGACCAGGTCCCAGGCGCTGCTGTCGGCGGCCAGGCACTCCTCGGGCAGCCCGCGGGCGAGCAGCTGCTCGACGCTCACCTCGGGGAACTTCGAGGCCATGCCCGCAACGCTCTCCGCGAGCAGCAGCCGCTGCTCCTCGAGCCCCTGCGTGTCGGCCGACACCTCGACGGGCAGGTGGGCCGTGGCCAGCTCGTCCCACATCGCGTGGACGACGGTCAGCGGCAGCCGGTGCAGCGACGCCTGCTGGAAGGCGAACTCGATGACGGGCAGCGACTCCGCCGTCCCGTCGGCGCCGACCAGGACGCCGCGGTAGGGCTCGCCGGTCCGGCGGCGCTCCGGGCGGCAGACGACGACGGGGCAGGCGGCGTCGCGGCTGACGGCCGCGCTCACCGAGCCCAGGACGGTGCTCCTGAAGACGCCACGGCCGCGTGAGCCGAGCACGATCAGGTGCACCCGGCGGGAGAGGTCGACGAGGACCTGGCGCGCGTCGCCGACGCGCACCGCGGTGGCTACGTCGAGTCCGGGGTGGAGGTGCTCGGCGACCGCCCGGGCAGCCTCGGCGACGGCGCGGGCGTGGTCGACCAGGTCCGGCGTCACCACCGGGACGCCGGGTGACCCGGTCGCCGTCACGATGGTCAGCGGACGACGCTCGAGGAAGGCCTGCTCGGCGGCCCAGCGCAGCGCGCGGTCGCCGTCCTCGGATCCGTCGGCGCCGACGACGATGCTGCCCGGGTCGATCTGCTCAGTGGTCATGGCCCCAGCCTCCTGTCGCCGGCGGCCGGGCGACACGGGCCGCGGCCCCGGAACCGGCGGGACCTTCGGCCCCTGCGCCCAGGCCGGGAGTCAGCTCGGGAGTCAGCTCGGGGGTCAGCTCCACGGTGCGGTCGACCAGGTCGAGGCCGGCGTCGGCGTGGGTGATCCACAGCACCGAGCGGCCGCGCCGTCCGGTCAGGAGCTCACGGGCGAGCGCCACCGCGGTCGCGTGGTCGAGATGGGCGGTCGGCTCGTCGAGGACGAGGACCGGCTGCTCGGCGAGCAGCGAGCGGGCGACGCCGATCCGCGCGCGCTCGCCGCCCGAGACGGCCGCATGGCCGGCGCCGACCCAGGTGGCCAGGCCGTCGGGGAGGCTGTCGAGCCAGGGACCGAGGTGGGCGCGCCGCAGGGCGTCCTCGACCTCGGCGTCGGTGGCGCCGGGGCGGGCCAGCCGGACGTTCTCGGCCACGGTGGTGGCGAAGACGTGCGGGTGGTCGTCGACCAGGCCGACCCGGCGGCGTACGTCGTCGAGCGAGAGGTCGTCGAGCCGCTCACCGCCGAGCCGGGCCTCGCCCGCGCTGGGATCGAGGAAGCGCAGCAGGACGGCGGCGACCGTGCTCTTGCCCGAGCCCGACGGACCGACGAGAGCGATCCGGTCGCCCGGCGCGAGGTCGAGCGAGACGGGTGCCGTCTGGGGAGCCCGCACCTGCCAGCGCGCCCGCATCGCGTCGAGCACGACGTCGTCGCCGACGGTGGTCCGGAGTCCGGGGCGGTCGGCCACCGCGGGCTCGACGCGCTCCAGTGCACGCAGCCGCTCGTCCGCGGCGGCGGTGCGGACCGCGAGGACGCCCGCGTCGGCGCAGGGGAGCGCGACGTCGGTGAGAGCGAGCGGCAGCAGCACGAGCAAGGCCATCACCGGGCCCGACACGCCACCGGCGGTGAGCGCGGTCCCGGCCACGGCCGCGCCGCTGCCGAGCAGCAGCAGGCCGCGGGCGGCCGTCAGCCATGCCGCGCCGACGGAGCTCGCCCGCCCCATCCGGGCGCTCGTCGCGGCGACCTGGTCGGCGACGGGAAGGGTCCGCTGCCACATCCGCAGCTCGTCGGCGACCTGGACCGCCTCGACCACCCGCGTCGAGAGCTCGGCCCGCAGCCCGACCAGCGCCTGCTCGGCGCGCCGCGCGCCGTGCCGGCTGACGAGGAACGCGACGCCGGCGAGCGTGCCGTAGGCGGCGACGATCAGGCCGGCCACCGGGTGCAGCAGCCCCGCCACCGCGGTCGCGAGCAGGGTCACCAGGGCGACCTGGACCAGGGGCAGCCGGACCCGCAACTGCCGGTCGACCACGCTGTCGACGTCGTCGACGATCGCGCTCAGGGCGTCGCCGCGGCGGTGGCCGAGCCGGGCCGGGACCAGGGGGACCAGCGCCTCGTAGACCTCCACCCGCCGCCGCGCCAGCAGGCGCAGCGCGGCGTCGTGGGAGCGGAGCCGCTCGACGTACCGCAGGACCGGACGGGCCAGGCCGAACGCCCGGACCCCGACCACCGCGACCAGCAGGGTGAGCACGGCCGGACGGGTCGACGCCTGGACGATCAGCCAGCCCGCGGTGGCGGTCAGCGCGACGCCGGACGCGGAGGCGAGGGCGCCGATCACCGCGGCGCCCGCGAGCGTACGGCGCGCTGCGGACGTGGCCTCCGGTGCGATCTCCGGCGCGGCGGGAGCGGCGGGCGCGGCCGGAGCCACCGACCGCGTGGACGGCGCGGGCGACGGCAGCGGCGCCGCCAGCTCCAGCCGTCGGTCGGCCAGCGCGACCAGCCGCGTCCGGTGCGCCACCACGATGACACTGCTGCGCCGGCCGAGCCCGGCGATGGTGTCGGCGATCACCTGCTCGGTGAGGTCGTCCAGGTGCGCGGTCGGCTCGTCGAGCAGCACCCACGGCCGGTCCGCGAGCACCACCCGCGCCAGGGCGAGGCGGGCGCGCTCGCCGGCGGAGAGGGTGGTGCCGTCCTCGCCGAGCGGGGCGTCGAGACCGCCCGGCAGCGCCCGCACCCGCTCCTCGAGCGCGACCTCGCGCAGCGCCGCCCAGATCCGCTCGTCCGAGGCGTCGGGCCGGGCGAGCCGGAGGTTGTCGGCGATGCTGCCGGCGACGAACTGCGGCTGCTGCGGCAGCCACGCGATCTGCGCCTGCCAGGACGGTCCACCGACCACCACGCCGCCGGACGCGATGGTGCCGGTGGTGAGCGGCCTCAGGCCGGCGACGGCCGCGAGCAGGGTGGACTTGCCGCAGCCGGACGGCCCGGTCAGTGCGGTGATCCCTCGTGCGGGGACGAGCGCGGAGACGTCCCGCACCGCCGGCACGCTCCGGCCGGGATAGGTGACGCCGACACCGTCCAGCACCAGGGGCAGGTCGCGCGGCGCGGCGGCGTCCACCTCGTCCGCCGGTACGGCGAGCAGGTCGTGGGCCGCCTCGAAGGTGGCCGCTCCTTCGGCGGCGGCGTGGAACTCCGCGCCCACGCGCCGCAGCGGCCAGTACGCCTCCGGCGCCAGCAGCAGGACGACGAGTGCGGTGTGCAGGCCGAGCCCGCCCGCCGCCAGGCGGACGCCGACCGTGACCGCGACGAGCGCGACCGAGAGCGTCGCCACCAGCTCGAGCACCGCGGACGACGCGAACGCGATCCGCAGCGTCCGCAGAGTCGCGCGCCGGTAGCGGTCGGTGATCGCGGCGATCCGGCGGCTCTGCGCGTTCGCGCGCCGGTAGGCGACGAGCGTCGGCAGCCCGCGGACCACGTCGAGGAAGTGGCCCGACAGCGAGGCCATCGCCCGCCACTGCTCCGCCGCGCGGTCGCGGGTGGCCAGGCCGACGAGGGCGCCGAAGACCGGCACCAGCGGGAGCGTGGCGAGCACGATGCCGGCGCTGAGGAGGTCCTGGGTGGCGATCGCGACGACGGTCAGCGGCGGCAGCACGGCGGCGACGACGAGGGTGGGAAGGTAGCGGGTGAGGTAGGGCTCCGAGGCCGCGACGCCGCGAGTCACCAGGACGGCGAGCTCGCCGTCGTCCGTCCTGCCGGGGCGCTCCAGGAGGGCGCGCAGCAGCCGGTGTCGCAGCACCGTGCCCACCGTCGCGGCCGCCCGGGTGGCGCAGAGATCGCCGACCGCGCCCGCGACCCCGCGCAGCGCGAGCAGGACGACGACGGCCAGCCCCCAACCGAGCACGTCGGCGCCACGCAGCACCGCGACGATCAGCCCGGTGACCGCCCATGCCTGGGCGATCACCAGCAGCCCGCCGGCCACCCCGGCGGCGACGACGCCGCCGAGGGCGGCCCGCGCCGGGACGAGGAGCCGGCGCAGCCTCGGGTCCGCGGGCCTCATCGCGCCGACGCGAGCTCTGCGGTGGGGATGTGGTGCGTGGCGATCCGCTTGCGGAACACCCAGTAGGTCCAGCCCTGGTAGAGCAGCACCAGCGGCGTGAAGATCACCGCGGTCACCGTCATGATCCGCAGCGTGTACGACGTCGCGGCCGCGTTGGTGGTCGTCAGGCTGGCCCCGTCGGCCAGCGTGGTCGGCATGACGTCGGGGAAGAGGGCGAGGAAGAGGCCCGCGACGGCGAGCGCGATCGCGACGAAGGTCCCGACGAAGGCCCAGCCTTCGCGGCCGGCCCGGGCCGCGAGTCCGCCGCCGACCAGCGCCACGGCGGCGACGACGAAGGCGACCGCGGACCCGACGGATCCGTGCTGCGCCTGCGTCCAGCCAAGGAAGGCGACGGCGAGCACCGCGGTCACCGCGACCGCCCGGACGCCCAGGCGACGGGCCCGGTGCCGGATCTCCCCGTCGGTCTTGAGCGCGATGAACAGCGCGCCGTGGGTGACGAAGAGCGCGAGCGTGGTGAGCCCGCCGAGCAGGGCGTAGGGGTTGAGCAGTCCGACCAGCCCGCCGACGTACTCGAGGTTCCGGTCGATCGGGACGCCGCGCACGATATTCGCGAACGCCACGCCCCACAGCACGGCGGGCACGAGCGACCCGACGACGATCACCTGGTCCCAGCGCCGCTTCCAGCGGTCGTCGGGGCGCTTCGCGCGGTACTCGAAGGCGAGCCCGCGGACGATCAGCGCCACCAGGATCACCAGCAGCGGCAGGTAGAACCCGCTGAACAGGGTGGCGTACCACTCGGGGAAGGCGGCGAAGGTGGCTCCGCCGGCGACGAGCAGCCACACCTCGTTGCCGTCCCAGACCGGGCCGATCGTGTTGATCATGACCCGGCGCTCGGTGTCGTCGCGGGCGAGCACCGGCAGCAGCATGCCGACGCCGAAGTCGAAGCCCTCGAGGGCGAAGTAGCCGATCCAGAGGACCGCGATGAGGATGAACCAGACGGTGGTGAGCTCCATGACGATGTCTCCTCGCGGTCAGTAGGCGAAGGCGAGGGGACGGTCCCCGCCCTGGTCGGCCCCTGCGGGGACGTCGGGCGGCAGCTCCTCGGCGCCCTTGCGGATCCAGGTCAGCATCAGCCGCACCTCGACCACCGCCAGGACGCCGTACACGGCGGTGAGGGTGAGCAGCGAGATCCACGCCTCGGTCGTCGTCAGCCCCGGTGACACCGAGTGCTCGGTCGTCATCAGGCCGAAGACGGCCCACGGCTGGCGGCCCAGCTCGGTGAAGATCCAGCCGAAGGAGTTGGCGAGCAGCGGCAGGAACGGCAGCGCGATCGCGGCCGCCAGCACGGCCCGGCCCTGGGGTGTCCGGCCCCGGCGGGTCACCCACAGCACCCAGGCGGCGACGGCCATGCCGGCCATGCCGAGGCCGATCATCAGACGGAACGTCCAGTAGGTCAGGGGGATCACCGGCGTGTAGTCGCCGGGGGAGTAGTAGGTCGCGCCGGGGTCGGCGCCGTAGGTCGCGCGGTACGTGGCCCGCAGGTCGTCGATGCCCTTCACCTCGCCGTCCGTCGTGCCCGTGGCGAGGAAGGAGAGCAGGTCGGGGATCTTGACCGAGAAGGTCTCGTGCCTGCCGTCGAGCGTGCCGAGCTGGAAGACGGAGAAGGCCGCCGGCGCCTCGGTCGCGTAGAGGCCCTCCGCGGCCGCCATCTTCATCGGCTGGACCTCGGTCATGACCTTGCCCTGCAGGTCGCCGCTGACGACGACGCCGAGCGCAGCGACCAGGACGATCCAGGCCCCGGTGCGCACGGCGGGCCGGTAGACGGCGCGGTCCTCGTCGGTGCGCGCGCGGCGCAGGTGCCACAGCGCGATGCCGACGACGAACGCGGCGCCGGTCAGGTAGGCCGACAGCACCACGTGCGGGAAGGTGACCAGCTGGACCTTGTTGAAGAGCACCGCCGCGAAGTCGTTCATCTCCGCGCGGCCGGTGTGCGGGTTGAAGGCGTAGCCGACCGGGTGCTGCATCCACGAGTTGGCGGCCAGGATGAAGTACGCCGAGAACAGCGTCCCGACGTGCACGAGCACGATGCAGGCCGCGTGCAGCTTGGCCGGCAGCCGGTCCCAGCCGAAGATCCAGAGGCCGAGGAAGGTCGACTCCAGGAAGAAGGCGAGCAGGCCCTCGATCGCGAGCGGTGCCCCGAAGACGTCGCCGACGAAGCGGGAGTAGTCGCTCCAGTTCATGCCGAACTGGAACTCCTGCACGATGCCGGTCACCACGCCGATGGCGAAGTTGATGAGGAAGAGCTTGCCGAAGAACTTCGTCAGCCGGAGCCAGCGCTCGTCGCGCGTCCGCAGCCAGGTGATCTCGTAGCCGGCGATGATCGCCGACAGTCCGATCGTGATCGGCACGAACAGGAAGTGGTAGACGGTCGTGATGGCGAACTGCCATCGGGCGATGTCGGTCGGGTCCACGAGGGCTCCTGGCAGAGGTGGGAGGCTGACGCGTCCACGCTAGGGACGGCGCCACCGGCCCACCCACGGCCGGATTCCCCGTGCTGACGGGACTTTCGGCCCCCGGATGACGGACGTCAGACCTGCAGGACGTCGGCGAGCGGCCGCCGCGGCGTGCGCGGCAGCCCGCGTCGCCCGATCGCCTGCCAGCCCACGCGGAGCAGCAGGTGCGGCTCGAACGCGCGGCCGAGCACGCTGCGGCCGATCTCCCTGCGGATGCTCTCCACCTCGATCGGCTGGCTCATCGGGACGACGGACATCCCGGCGCGCGTGGCCTCCAGCCAGATCGCGCTCATCGCCTCGCCGGTGCGCAGCCAGCTGCCGACGTCGTCGCCGTGGCCCCCGAGCACGATGACCCGGTCGCCGCCGTGCAGCACCAGCCGGGTGTCCTCCAGGACGCCGGGGCGGAAGCGCGAACGCGCCTGGAGCGGCTCGGGGTCGTCGGGCAGCAGGTCGAGCGGGATGCCCTCAGGAGTGGCGCGGTCGATCCAGCGGTCCTGCTCGTCCTGCCGGTCGCGGTCGATCTCGAGGAACGTCAGCGCCCGGTTGGCGAGCAGCTCGAGCCGGAACCGGTCGCCGTCGTCGACGAGGGCCTGCGCACGCACGCCCCACGGGGCGGCCAGCCGGCACAGGTCCTCGAGCCGGTCCTGCGGGACCGGCCACGCGGTGAACCGGCGCCGGTCGGTGCACCGGGTACGCAGCAGGTCGATGTCGCCGCGCTCGATCGCGTGGTGGCCGCGCCGGGTCACGACGACGTCGGCGAGCAGGGTCTCGTCGGGGTCCGGGGGCAGCCGGACGACGGTCGTGTCCCAGCCGAGAGCGCGCGCCGCGAACTGCAGGTGGTGCAGCGCGGCGCCGCAGCTGATCGTCAGGTTGCGGCCGCGCGGGTCCTCGGCCGGCAGCCGGCGCCGGAGGTCGGCGCTCAGCGAGAGCCGGCCGCCGTCGTACCGCCACCGCCAGGGCTGGGTGTTGTGGACGCTCGGGGCGAGGCAGGCGAGCGACACCAGGCGCTCGACCACTGCGGTCGGCGCCGCCTCGATCTGGGACAGCCGGGGTGTGCTCATCGTCGCCTCCTGTGCCACTCGGCGTCTCCAATGTGCGGGGTAGCCGGTGGGTGCGACAGGGCCGAAGGTCCTTTCCTGGAAGGTGTCCGGTCCCGGTCCGTTGCGGGGCCGCCCGGGGCTACCGTGGATCCCGTGAGCGACGTGACGGGCGAGACCTCGCCGCAGATCCGGGTCTATCTCCTCGACGACCACGAGATGATCCGGCGCGGCATCCGCGACCTGCTGGAGACCGAGCCCGACATCGTCGTGGTGGGGGAGTCGGACTCCGCCCAGGAGGCCGCCCGCCGGATCCCGGCCCTGCGGCCCGACGTCGCCATCCTCGACGGCCGGCTGCCCGACGGCTCCGGCATCGACGTGTGCCGTGACGTCCGCTCGCAGGACCCGTCGATCCGGGCGCTCATCCTGACGTCGTACGACGACGATGACGCGCTGTTCTCGGCGATCATGGCCGGCGCCGCGGGCTACGTGCTCAAGCAGGTGCGCGGCAACGACCTCGTCGACATCGTCCGCCGCGTCGCCGCCGGCCAGTCGACGCTCGACCCGTCGGTGACCGCGCAGGTGCTGGAGCGGATCCGTACCGGCCCGCCGGTCGACAAGCAGCTGGGCTCACTCACCGATCAGGAGGGCCGGATCCTCGAGCTGATCGGCCAGGGGATGACCAACCGGCAGATCGCCCGCGAGATCCACCTCGCCGAGAAGACGGTCAAGAACTACGTGTCCTCGCTGCTCGCCAAGCTCGGCATGACCAGCCGCACCCAGGCGGCGATCTACTCGGTCAGGAACGCGCCGCGCTCGGACGGCTGACCCGCCGTCCCGCCACCTGCCGCGGCGTGATCCGCAGCCCGAGCGTGCGCGGCCCGGTCACCCACGGCGTCGGCGCGTCGGAAGCGATCCGGTCGCGGGTGCAGCGACCCTGGACGAGCACGCTCCAGCCCTCGTGCGCGAGCCCGTCGAAGTCGTCGACCTCGAACGCCACGTCACGGTCGGCGCAGTCGCGCGCCATCAGCGAGTACGGCGACGTGCGGATCACCAGGTCGCCGTCCTCGACGGCGAAGTTGACCGGGATCACCGAGACGCCCTGCGCCCCCGACCACGCGATCCGGCCCACCGGGCGGGAACGGAGGTGGTCCCAGCACTCGTCGTCGCTCAGCGTGATCAGCCTTCCGGGCTGGACCTCGGACATCGGCATCGGGACCACCTCCTCATCGGGGACGTCTCCATCCTCGGCACGCGCGCCGCGTGGGGGCAGGTCCGTGGGTCCCGGGTCCTCGGGCCTTTGTGCCCGTGCCGTCCCGCCGGACCGGCCCGATGCCCTAGCGTGGCGCTCGTGAACCTCGACGAGGTCGAATTCGAAGAGCTCGTCCGCGCGGTGCTCGACCGGATGCACGGCGCGCTCGACCAGCAGGCCAGGCTGCAGCTCCTGCTCGACGCGGTGGTCACCATCTCCGCCGACCTGAGCCTCGACGGCGTGCTCTCCCGGATCGTCGCCATCGCGTCGCGCCTCGCGGACGCCCGGTACGCCGCGCTGGGCGTGCTCAGCGCCGGGCGCCAGCGCCGGCTCCGCACCTTCGTCCACCACGGGATCTCCGACGAGCTGGCCGCCGAGATCGGCGACCTGCCCACCGGCCACGGCCTGCTCGGCCTGATCATCGACCGGCCGGAGCCGCTGCGGCTGCACGACATCGCCGAGCACCCCGAGTCCTACGGATTCCCGCCGCACCACCCGCCGATGAGCTCCTTCCTCGGCGTCCCGGTGCGCATCCGCGACCGCGTCTTCGGCAACCTCTACCTGACGGAGAAGGCCGGTGGCGGCGACTTCACCGCCGAGGACGAGGAGATCGTCGTCGCGCTCGCGGCCGCAGCGGGCGTCGCGATCGAGAACGCCCGGCTCTACGAGGAGGCACGGGTCCGCGAGCAGTGGGCGCGCGCGACGGCCGAGATCGCGCCCGCGCTGGCGACCGCCGACCCCGACCGGCCGTCGTACGGCGTGCTGCTGGAGCGGGCGCGCGAGATCGCCCGTGCCGACGCCGCCTGGGTGTCGGTGGGCGAGGACGACGGGCCCGACGAGCCGCTCGACGGCCCGGTCCTGGTGGTCCCCTTCTCGCCGTCGACCGGGCTCGCGGGGACGCTCTCCCTGGGGTGGCGGGCCGAGCACGAGGACCGCTTCCACACCCTCGACGCGCAGCTGGTTACGACCTACGCCGAGCAGGCCGGTCTCGCGCTCCAGCTCGCCGAGGCGCGGGAGGACCAGCGCCGGCTCGCGGTCTTCGAGGACCGTGACCGGATCGGGCGCGACCTGCACGACCTGGTGATCCAGCGGCTGTTCGCGGTCGGGCTCGGGCTCCAGGGCACGACCCGGATGGTCGAGAAGCCGGAGGTGGCGGCGCGGCTGGAGCAGGCGGTCGACGACCTGGACGCGACGATCAAGGACATCCGGCGCGCGATCTTCGGGCTGAGCAGCCTCGAGTCCGACGGCGACGTCCAGGCCGAGGTGACCCGGCTCGTGGACCGGGCGGCGTCGACGCTGAAGTTCCGTCCGTCGCTGACCTTCGAGGGGCCGGTGCGGACGCTCGTCCCGGACGACGTCGTACCGGACCTGCTGGCGGTGCTCGCCGAGGGCCTGTCCAACGCCAGCCGGCACGCCGACGCGCGGTCGGTCGAGGTGGTCGTCGCGGCCGGCGACCGGATCGTGCTGACCGTGCGCGACGACGGCCGGGGCATGGCCGACGACACCGTGGAGAGCGGGCTCGCCAACATCCGCGCCCGCGCCGAGCAGCGCGGCGGGACGCTCGTCATCGACTCCGGTGCGGGTCGGGGTACGGCGCTGGTGTGGTCCGTGCCGCGCGCAGCGTCGCCCCGATGACCGCCCGCGTCTCCGCCGGGTCGATCACGTCGTCGATCTCGAACACCCGTGCCGCGTTCAGCGCCGCGGCGTGCGTGCGCTGGACGGCGGTCAGCTCGGCGACCCGCGCCTCGCGCGCCTCCTCGGGCAGCGCGGCGAGCTCGTGCGCCATCGCCAGTCGGACCGCGCCCTCCAGGCCCATCGGCCCGAGGTGGGCGTCGGGCCAGGCGACGGTCAGCAGCGGGCGCTGGGTGCTGCCGCCGAGCATCGCCTGCGCGCCGAGGCCGTAGCCGCGGCGCAGGACGACACCCACCAGCGGCTGGGTGAGCCGCGCCCCCGCGGTGACCATCCGCGAGGCGTGCCGGACCAGGCCGGTGCGCTCCGCGTCCGGCCCGACCATGAAGCCGGGGGTGTCGACCAGCGACACCACCGGCAGCCGCCAGCGCTCGCACAGCTCGAGGAAGTCGGCGGCCTTCGCAGACGCGTCGGACGTCAGCGCACCCGCCAGGTGGGTGGACTGGTTGGCGACGATCCCGACGGCGACGCCGTCGATCCGCGCGAGCGCGGTGACCAGCTCGGGCGCCCAGCCGGCGCGGAGCCAGGTGACGCTGTCGGTGTCGGCGAGCTGCTCGACGACGGGGCGGACGTCGAAGGCCTCGCGGTCGTTGGCGGGGAGCATCGCGCGCAGCTCGTCCTGGTCGCCGCCTTCTCCGCCGGAATGGGGCGGCTCGAGATACGACAGCAGCTGCCGGACGACGGCGACCGCGTCCTCCTCGTCGTCCACCACGACGTCAAGGACACCGTTGGCCGCCTGCACCTCGACCGGGCCGATCTCCTCCGGCGCGAACTGTCCCAGCCCACCGCCCGCGATCATTGCCGGCCCGGCCATCCCGAGGTTGGCGTCGGGCGTCGCGACCCGCAGGTCGGCGCACCCGGCGAGGACCGCATTGCCCGCGAAGCAGCGCCCCGACACGACCGCGATCCGCGGCACCACGCCCTCCAGTGCACCCCACAGGGCGAAGGACCCGACGTCGAGCCCCGACACGACGGGCAGGTCGACGTCGCCGGGACGGCCGCCTCCGCCCTCGGTGAAGAACACCGTGGGCAGCGCCATCCGCCGGACCAGCTCGATGAGACGGTCGGACTTGCGGTGCCCGCGCATGCCCTGCGTGCCGGCCATGACCAGGTAGTCGTAGGACAGGACCGCGACCGGGCGCCCGTCGATGCGCGCCGTCCCGCCGATGATCCCGTCGGCCGGCGCCTCGACGACCAGCTCGGCGAGGTCGCGCCGCTGCTCCTGGGCGGCGGTGACGAAGCGCCCGTACTCGACGAAGGAGCCCTCGTCGACGAGGTCGGCGATGTTCTCGCGCGCCGTACGACGCCCGCGACCGTGCCAGCGCGCCACCTTGTCGGGCCGCGCCGCGTCGGTGGTGAGGAAGCGGCGCGCGAGCACCTCGGTCAGGCCCCGTGCTGGCTCGTCGGTCACCCGGCCATCATGGCGCAGCGGGGCCCGGGTCCCCGTGGCGATGGACGACCTTCCACCCGTCCGGCTCACGGCGATAGACCTGCGTGACGCGCAGGCTGTAGGTGCGGTCGACGTCGTCGACCCGCGCCCGGGTGTGCTCGCGGTGCACCGTGTAAGCGAGGTCGCCGCTCACGTCCGCCGCGACCAGCTCGATGTCGGCGTCGATGCTCGCGCCGAACGTCGCGGCCAGCCGCTCGAACACCTCGCGGACGGCGGCGGGCCCGCTCGCGTCGTACCAGGCGCCGAAGAGGGTCACCGGATCCCGGCGAGCCCAGGTGCGGTCGCGTGGTCCCGCGTCGCCGCCGTGCAGCGCGACCTCGGCGGGCCGCCAGGTCGTCGCGAACCAGTCGAGGAACTCCTCGCGTGCGTCCATAGCGGCATCACAGACCCGCGCCCGGGCAGTCGTCAAGGGTCTCAGGCTCGCCCCGCCGACGCCGGGTCGCCGGTCAGCACCCGCAGCGCCAGCTGGGTCGTCGCGTCCATGTTCAGGTGCCCGACCACCCGCTCCACGCGCGCGATGTCGAGCGGGAGCAGCCCCGGCGTGCCGGGGATGTCGGGCGTGAGGCCGAGGTCGAGGTCGGTGCGGCCGGCCATCATCCGCACGTTGAAGTCGAAGGTGTCGCGCGCACCCGGCGCGCTGAGCCGCTTGACGACGGTCGCGCCGATCCGGCGGCCGCCGGTCTCGGCCGCCCAGGCGTCGAGCGCCGCGATCACCGAGCGGCCCTCGTCGTGCTCGACGTCGGCCCAGATCTCCTGCATCGAGCCGACCTCGGTGAGGAGGGTGGCGGCGGTCTTCTCGCCGATGCCGGGGACGCCGGGCAGGTTGTCGCTCGCGTCGCCGCGGACGGCGGCGTACTCGAGGTAGCGCTCGGCGGGCACGCCGTACATGACCTGGAGACGGGCCGGGCTGAGCAGCGGCGAGCCGTTGATCCCGCCGTCGATGAGGCGCAGCACCTGCGTGTGCTCGCTGATGTGGGCGAAGGAGTCGCGATCGGACGTGATGATCACGCAGTTCCAGTCGTTGCGCCGCGCCCACTCGGCGGCCGAGGCGTTGACGTCGTCCGCCTCGAGGCCCGGGGGAGTCAGCGTCGCGAGGCCGAGCGCGTCGAGGAGCGCGCCGGCGCGGTCGAGCTGCTCGACCAGCTCGGCGTCCTTCTCCGCCCGGCCCGCCTTGTAGTCGGGATAGGCGTCCCGGCGGTAGGACGCCGTCCGGTCGTCGAGCCCGAAGATCACGGCGTCCGGTGCGAAGGCGTCGATCGACTCCAGGATCTGCCGCAGCATCCCGTGCAGCGCCCACGCCGGCCGCCCGGAGCGGTCGCGGTGCCGCGTGTGGGCGCGCGCGTGGTGGTTGCGGTGGAGCAGGGACGGCGCGTCGACGGCGAGCAGCAGCCGGCGCGGCCGGTCGGGGACGGCGTGCATCAGGCCTCGCGGCCGTAGAGCGGCGAGTCCTTGCGGGAGACGACGTCGAAGCGCTCGGCGGCGGACAGGGCGCGGAACGGGTCGAGCATCTCGAGACCGTAGCCGCTCACCTCGACTCCGTCGAAGGCCGGGACGACGGAGTGCACCACCTGGTCGTCGTAGACGTGCAGGAGGGTGAACGTCTGGTGGGCGTCGACCCCCGACAGCAGCCGCCGGTCCGGCGCGAGCTCGGAGGTGTAGCAGGTCGCGGACGCGACCGAGACCGGGACGCCGGCGAAGGTGGAGTACGACGTGAAGTGGAAGTGCCCGCCCAGGATCCCGCGGACGTCGCTGCCCGCGACCAGCTCCGCCAGCCGCCGCTGGTCGTGCAGCTCGATCAGCTCGGCCAGCCGCAGCATCGGCACCGGGATGGGCGGGTGGTGCAGCGCGAGCAGCGTCCCGTGCGGCGCCGGCTCGGCCAGGACGTCGGCCAGCCAGGCGAGCTGGTCGTCGGACAGTTCGCCGTGGTGCCAGCCGGGGACGCTGGTGTCGAGCGCGACGATCCGCAGCCCGGCGACGTCGTGGACCCGGTCCTGCGGGGCGTCGCTGTCGACGTCGAACAGCCCGCGCGCATAGGCCCGCCGGTCGTCGTGGTTGCCCATCACCCAGACCACCTCCGCGCCGAGCTCGGCGGCGACCGGCTCGACGATCTCCCGCAGCCGCGCGTACGCCTCGGGCTCGCCGCGGTCGGCCAGGTCGCCGGTGAACACCAGCGCCTGCGGGGCAGTGGGGACCCGCAGCAGCCGTCGCAGGGCGCGCTCGAGATGGGCGGCGGTGTCGATCACGCCGTACTGCAGGCGGTCGGCGAGCAGGTGCGGATCGCTGAGGTGGGCGACCACGTGGGTCGGGTCCGGGTACTGGCCGAGGGGCTCCACGGCAGAAGCGTAGGCGCGCTAGGCTTCGAACATGCGTTCGGTACGACGGGCGGCCGAGGCCCAGGAGGCGCTCCCGCTCGACCTGCCCGCGCCCGAGCGGGCGGCCAGGCGCCCGACGCCCGCCCCGACGCCCACCGCGAAGGGCGCCACGAAGGACGCCACGAAGGACGATCGTGGCGACCACCGGATCCGGCTGCGCAACGACGCCCTGGCCTCCCGCGGCTGGCCGGCCGGCACCGAGCTGCTGGTGTCGGCCGACCGCCGTCCGCGGCGCGGCGAGGTGGCGCTGGTCCGCGAGGGCGGACGGCTCAGGATCGGCGTGCTGGAGGTGCAGTTCGGGCGGTCCGTGCTGCGCACCGACCACGGCGCCACCCTGCTGGGGTCGTCGGCCCGGATGGTCGGCGTGGTCACCGTGGCCGGGGCGCCGCTCGAGGGGATGCCGATGGCAGTCTTGGGTCCATGAGCCCCGACCTGCTGCTGTCCCGCCGCGACGTCGACTTTCTGCTCCACGAGTGGCTGCGGGTCGCCGAGCTGTGCGAGCGGCCGCGCTATGCCGAGCACGGGCGCGAGACCTTCGACGCCGTACTCGAGCTGTCGGCGGAGCTCGCCGCCGAGCACTTCGCGCCGCACAACGCGCTGAGCGACGAGAACGAGCCGCGCTTCGACGGCACGACGGTGACGATCATCCCCGAGGTCGGGAAGGCGTTGAAGGCGTTCGCCGACGCCGGTCTGATCGGCGCCGGGATGGACGAGGAGGTCGGCGGCGGGCAGCTGCCGCGCGTCGTCCAGCAAGCGTGCTTCGCGTGGTTCCAGGCCGCGAACATCGCCACCTCGGGCTACCCGATGCTGACCATGGCCAACGCCAACCTGCTGCTCGCCCACGCGTCGGCCGAGCAGGTCGAGCGCTTCGTGCCGCCGATGCTCGACGGGCGCTGGTTCGGGACGATGTGCCTCTCCGAGCCGCAGGCCGGCTCGTCACTGGCCGACGTCGCGACGCGGGCGGTGCGCCAGCCCGACGGGACGTTCCGGCTGTTCGGCAACAAGATGTGGATCTCCGGCGGCGACCACGAGCTCGGCGACAACATCGTCCACCTGGTCCTGGCGCGGGTCGAGGGCGCCCCGCCGGGCGTCAAGGGGCTGTCGCTGTTCGCGACGCCCAAGTACGTCGTCGGCGCCGACGGCGAGCGCGGCGAGCGCAATGACGTCGTCCTGGCCGGGCTCAACCACAAGATGGGCTTCCGCGGCACCGTCAACACGGTCCTCAACTTCGGCGAGGGCGTCCACCGGCCCGGGGGAGCGCCGGGCGCGGTCGGCGAGCTGGTCGGCGACGAGGGCCGCGGCCTCGCGGTGATGTTCCACATGATGAACGAGGCGCGGATCGGCGTCGGCGCGGGCGCCGTCGCCCTCGGCTACACCGGCTACCGCCGGGCCCTCGACTACGCCCGCACGCGCGTCCAGGGGCGCCCCCTCGGCGCCAAGGACCCCGCCGCCGGCCCGGTGCCGATCGTCGAGCACGCCGACGTGCGCCGGATGCTGCTCGCCGCGAAGTCGTACGTCGAGGGCGGCCTCGCCCTCGTCCTGCGTGCCGCGCTCCTCCTCGACGACCAGCTCACCCACCCGTCCAACGACGAGCGGGCGCGAGCGGGCGCGCTGCTCGACGTCCTGACGCCGATCGTGAAGAGCTGGCCCTCCCAGTGGTGCCTGGCCGCCAACGACCTCGCCATCCAGGTCCACGGCGGCTACGGCTACACCCGCGAGTACGGCGTGGAGCAGCTCTACCGCGACAACCGCCTCAACCCCATCCACGAGGGCACCCATGGCATCCAGGCCCTCGACCTGCTCGGCCGCAAGCTCGTGATGGACCGCGGCCGCGGCCTCCAGGTCCTCGTCGACGCGATCCGGGCGACCACGGCCCGGGCTCGCGCCACCGACCACGCCGACCTGACCGACGGGACCGACGTGACCGCCTATGCCGACGCCGTCGACGCCGCCCTCGACCGGCTCGCCGCCGCCGTCGCGACCGCCTGGGAGTCCGGCGAGCCCCGGACCTCCCTCGTCAACGCGGCGAGCGCGCTGGAGGCCGCGGGGCACGTCGTCCTCGCCTGGGTGTGGCTCGACCAGCTGGTCGCCGTGGCCGGCAAGGCGGGGGAGTTCTACGACGGCAAGCGGGCGGCCGGGCGCTACTTCCTCACCCACGAACTGCCGAAGGTCGGCCCGATGCTCGACCTGCTGGCGAGTGGCGACCAGCTGTTCAACGAGGTCGACCCGGGCTGGTTGTAGATCTCGCCGATGGTGGCGCCGTCGGCGGTCTTGATCAGCTCGACGTGAGTGGTGCCGCGGCCGGTGACGACGCGGGCGAGTCCGTGGGGCGTCTCCCAGCGGTAGGCGCCCTTGCCGAGTTGCCTCATCTTGTAGGCGAGGTGGGTCTTGGTGCGGTGTTCGCGGCGGGCGAGAGGGCGCGTCGTTGTGGTCGCCGGTCTGGCCGGGTGGGCCGTTCTGCTCGTAGGGGGTGGGGAAGACGTCGCGGGTCGTGCGCAGGAGGGTGCGGTGTCGGCACGCGGTGGGGTGCTCGTAGCCGTTGACCGCGTGGCCATGGTTGAGGTCGATCACGGGTTGGAGGGTGATGTCGCGCCCCTGCAGGAGTGCTTGGACCTGTTCGAGGAGCAGGGGGCCGATCCCTTCGGCGCGGGCGACGCCGTCACAGGTGCCGCCGAGGACGTCCGCGTGAAGGTGGATCACGATCGTGGCTGGCTTGCGCCGCGGCTTCGGCTGCTCGGGCTTCGGCTGGTCGGGCTTCGGCTGGTCGGGCTCGTCGGGGCCGCGGAGCAGGCGGAGCGCGGGGGCGGGGTCGGCGAGCAGCTCGGCGGCTTCGGCACGGAGCTGGTCGACCGTCTTGACGTCGTCGTCGGTGTCGTGGGTGGGGGAATGTTCGGCGGCGAGGAGCTCGGCGAGGTGGTGGATGGTCTCGTGGATGTTCTCGGCGCCGGCTGTGGAGAGTCGCAGGGTGAGGGCCTGGACGTCGGCTTCGGCGGTGAGCTCGTCGACGCGGTCGCCGGGTCGTTTGCGACGTAGCCAGACGCCCTTCTTGGCGGCGTCGTCGCGGATGCGTTGGCGGTGGGCGTCGGGGTCGGCCTCGATGACCTTGGCTTCGGCGATCGTGAGCAGGCGCGCGGGGGACTCGTCGGCGGCCTGAGCGACGGCGAGGTCGACGAGGGTGGCCTGCTCGCTGGCGAGCTTGCGCGACATCGAGGCGATCTTGCGGGCGACCCAGACCTCGACGTGCAGGTCGCGGACCGCAGTCCAGAGGTGGGGGAGGCGGTGGCGCAGGTCGAGGAGGTCGCCGGCGCGGTGGGTGGTGGCGATGACGCCGGCGTGGGCGGCGATGGCGAACTCGGCGAAGCACAGCTCGGACAAATCGGACGGCGTGGGGTTGGGTCTGCGGATCGATCGAGTGGAGGTCGCACCAGGCGAGGAGTCGCTCGGCGGCGGCGACGTCGGCCTGGCGTCGGGTGAGCACGCCGGACTCCTCGGCGGCCAGGACGGCTGCGGGGGAGAGATCGGCGGACTTCACCCACCCATGGTGCTCGAACATATGTTCGAATGCCAGCGTGGTGGCCTGGCTGCCGTCAGGCTCTGCGACGCGTCAGCACCCACGTCCGCGCCTTCTGCAGCCGCGGCATCAGGCCGTACATGACGATCGGGACGGCGATGGTCGCCAGCACGAGGGTGCGCGGCACCGTCGACAGGGAGTGCAGCCAGTCCGACAGCGTCAGGTTGAGGACGGTGAGTGTCGGGAACACGCAGAGCCAGATCATCAGTGCGAGCTGGTGCTTGGTCGGCGGGCCGATGGGACGGGCGTTCGGTTCGGTCACGGGGGATGCCTCTTCTCTTCGCGGGTGAGGGGACGAGCGTGCGACGCGCTTCCCCAAGACGGCAACCTTTGTTGCCGAAAGAGGGAAGCGTGCGGTTCGATGGAAGCGTGGCCGAGCCGAATGCACGCATCGCCGCGGCGCTCGACGAGGTCGGACCCCGTCTGCGTCGGCTCCGGTCGATGCGCGGCGTGAGCCTGACCGACCTCGCCCAGAGCACCGGCATCTCCAAGAGCACGCTGTCGCGCCTCGAGACGGGGCAGCGCCGGCCCAGCCTCGAGTTGCTCCTCCCGCTGGCCCAGGCGTACGGCGTACCGCTGGACGAGCTGGTCGGCGCGCCCCAGGTCGGCGACCCGCGGGTCCACCTGAAGCCGCACCAGGTCAACGGTCGGACCGTCATCCCGCTCAGTCGCCGGCCCGGCGGGGTGCAGGTGTGGAAGATCGTCATCCCCACCTCGAAGAACCAGGTCGAGCCGAAGGCCCACGAGGGCTATGAGTGGCTCTACGTCATCAGCGGCCGGCTGCGGATCGTGATCGGCCAGCACGACCTCGTGCTCGGCCCCGGCGAGGTCGCCGAGTTCGACACCCGGGTACCGCACTGGTTCGGCAGCGACGGCGAGGTGCCGGCCGAGGTGCTCTCCGTGCTGGGCAAGAGCGGGGAGCGGATGCACGTCCGCGCGCGGCCCAGGGCGGGAGAGCGCTCCCCGCGATAGGCCGCAGGCTCGATTCAGATCTGTTCGGTCCCTCTGACATGCTTGCCACCCCGCGCGCGCCGCGGGACTAGCAGTACGCACCACGAGCACGACGACCAGGGGACCCATGAGCGAGATCGCCGCCGAGCTGGCGCGGGTCAAGGGCGCCTTCGCGCAGCCCACGCTGACCCTGCTCCACCAGCGCCAGGCGCCGGTCGTCATCACGATCTTCCGGGCCGCCTTCGGGCGCAACAACCGGCCGATCCCGACCGCACGGCTGCACACCCAGGTCGAGGAGCACCTGGCCGAGATCCGGCAGGCGGGCGAGACCGATCTGCCGACGGGCAGCGGGCGCGACATCTGCCAGCGCTGGATGCGGGGGCAGTGGCTGGTCCGCTCGCTCGACGAGCGGGGCGACGAGGTCTACACGCTCACCTCGCACGCGCAGCAGGCGCTCGAGCTGGTCAAGAACCTGGCACGCGACCGGGCGACGCTCAGCGAGCACCGGATCACCACCATCTTGAGCACCGTCCGCCGCTTCAACTCCGAGGCCAACCCCGACCGCAGCGCCCGGGTGAGCCTGCTCAACGACGAGATCGCGCGGCTCAAGTCCGAGCGCGACCGGCTCGTCGACGGCGCCGAGATGATCAGCGCGACCGAGGACTACATGTCCGAGGGCTTCACCGAGCTGCTGTCGCTGATCTCGGCCCTGCCGAGTGACTTCGCGCGGGTCGAGGAGCGGTTCGCGACGATCCGCGGCGAGATCCTGGCGGCCTTCCGCGCCGAGGACCGGCCCGCGGGCGACGTCATCGACGACTACCTCGCACGCGCCGACGCGCTGATGACCGCCACCCACGAGGGGCGGGCCTTCGAGGGGGCGTTCGCGCTGCTGCGCGACGACGCGCTCGTCACCCAGCTCCGCGAGGACCTCACCGCCCTCCTCGAGCACCCGCTCTCCGAGGGCATCCTCGGCGAGGGCGACCGGTCCGAGCTGCGCGGCACGGTCAAGCTGGTCCGCGACGGCCTCGACCGGGTCCTCGCGCAGCGCAGCCGGGTCACGGCGACGCTCAAGGAGTACATCGTCTCCCACGACGCCGCGCGCGACCGCGAGCTCGAGCAGACGCTGCGCCAGGTCGAGTCCGAGCTGATGGGCTGGATGGCGATCACCGGCCCGCGGGCCACCCACGACGTGGCCCTGCTGCCCGGGCGAGCCGGTCTCGACCACCTGCGCGAGCGCTTCTACGACCCCGCCGACGACGTCCTGCCCGACCCGATCGAGGCGGCCGACCCCGCCGCCGCGCCGTCGCTGTCGCTGTCCGAGCTGATGGCGCAGGGCGGCCCGCAGCTGGCCTCCCTGCGGCAGCGGCTCGACGACGCGCTCCACGACCTGCTCCCGGCCGGCTCCCTGGGCGAGCTCTTCGACGGGCTCGAGCCGTCGCTGCGCCGTCCGGTCGAGATCTTCGGACTGCTCCACCTCGCCGCCGACCGCGCGTGGACGTCCGACGACGTCACCGAGCAGTTCGCCGCCGTCCGTCCCGACGGCTCGCGACGCACGTTCGCGGTGCCCCGCACGCCGCTGCCCGACCCCGACCTCCCGCGAGAGGAGAGCCGCCGATGACCGTCGACCTGGACGAGTCGGTCGAGCCCGACCACGAGCCCGGCCACGAGCCCGGCCACGAGCCCGACCACGAGCCCGAAGGGGCCGTCGACAACGACTTCGACGACCTCGACGTCGTCGCCGACGAGCACTCCGTCTCCCTGTTCGAGGGCGACGAGGGCGGCCTCGAGTACGCCCAGCGCCACACCCTGGTCACGCTCCTCAAGCAGCGCTTCATCAGCGCCCGCACCCACCCGCGCGACTGGCAGACGCTGGTCGACCACGAGCGGGTGCTGCGCTCGCGGCTCAACGACCTCTTCCTCGACCTCCAGATCGACCCGCTGCGCGAGGTCGCCTGGAAGCGCCAGGCCACCTCCGAGACGGCGAGCCGGTTCCCGACGCTGCTCCACGACACCGCCTGGTCGCGTGAGGAGACGCTGGTCCTGGTGCACCTGCGCGACCGGCTCCGCGCCGGCCTGGCCAGCGGCGACGCGCGGGTCTACATCGACCGCGAGGACATCGTCGAGTACGTCGCGAGCTTCCGCCCGGCGCACGCCACCGACGAGGCCGGCGACGAGAAGCGCGCGCGCAACGCCGTCGTCAGCATCGTCAAGGCGGGCCTGCTCATCGGCTCGTCCGGCGACGACCGCTACGAGATCAGCGAGGCCGTCGAGCCGCTGCTCCCGCTCGAGCTGCTGCAGGAGCTGCTCGAGGCGCTGCAGCGCGCCAACGGCACCGAGGTCCCCGACGCCGACCCCGAGGCCGACCTGTTCGAGGAGGACGCCGAGTGAGCATCGACGAGATCGAGCACGTCGAGGGCGGCGGGCTCTTCGAGCGCGAGGTCGTCGAGACCCCCGCCGACGACACCGTCCAGTGGCGTGCGGCGCTGCTGCAGCTGGTCAACTGGGGCGGCTTCAGCGGCCTGACGACGGTTCCGCTGCGCGGCGACGCGACGATGATCTCCGGCGCCTCCGGCGTCGGCAAGAGCACCATCCTCGACGCCTACACGGCGCTGATGATGCCGTCCGACACCAAGTTCAACGGCGCCTCCAACGACGCCGTCGCCGGCCGTGCCCGCAGCGCCGGCCAGCGCAACCTGCTGTCCTACCTGCGCGGTGCCGTCGACGTCATCGACAACCCGCGCACCGGCCGCCCCGAGGAGAAGCTGCTCCGCGGCAAGGGCGCCGACACCTGGGGCGCGGTCGCGATGACCTACGTCAACGACCAGGGCGGCCGGTTCACCGCGCTGCGCACCTACTACGTCCCGCGCCGGGCCACCCGCTCCGGCGAGGTGCAGATGCAGCTCGCCACCCACGAGGGCCCGCTGTCGCTCGAGACGCTCGAGGTCGCCGTCCCCGAGCGCTTCCACGCCAACACCCTCAAGAAGCTCTTCCCCGGCATCCGCGTGCACCGCACCTACGCCGAGTTCTCCGCCGTCCTGCACGCCCGGCTCGGCATCGGCGCCAACGGCGACGGCGCCAAGGCGCTGCGGCTGCTGGCGCGCATCCAGGCCGGCAACCAGGTCCGCAGCGTCGACGAGCTCTACAAGGACATGGTCCTCGAGCGGCCCGCCACCTACGCCGCCGCCGACCGCGCCATCGAGCACTTCGACGACCTCGACGCGTCGTACACCGCGATGCGCACCGAGGAGCAGAAGCTCGAGCTGCTCGAGCCGATCACCGACCTCCACGAGCGCAAGATCGCCGCCGAGCACCGCCTCGCCGAGCTCGACTCCTACGGCGTCACGCTGCCCGGCGACACCCCGCTGCGGCTGTGGCTGCTCAAGACCCACCTGCGCCTGATCGAGGCGGCCGTCGGCGCCAACCGCGACGAGCGGTCGACCACCGCCGAGCTGCTGAGCCAGACCCGCTCCGCCGAGACGACCTACGCCGGCGACCTCGAGGCCGCCAAAGAGGCCCACCGCGCCGCCGGCGGCGGTGACCTGCAGGCGCTGGCCGCGCAGGCCGAGCACGAGCGGGTGATCCGCCAGGAGCGCGGCAACCGGCTCGCCGAGCTCGAGGAGCGCGTCTACCCGCTGGTCGGCCTCACCGACACCGACGCTCCCGACCTCGAGTCGGCGCTCGACTCCGCCACTGCCTTCGCCGAGCTCCAGCTGCTCGCCCGCAAGCGGCTCTCGGCCGGCGACCAGGCCTCGGCCGCGCTGCGCGCCGAGCGCGACCGGGTCCGCGACGCGCTGGTGCCCCTGAAGAACGAGCAGTCGGTCCTGCAGCGCGAGCGCGCCTCGCTCGAGAACCGCGCCGGCCGGGTGCCGTCCTACCTCCACGACCTGCGTGGCGCCGTCGCCCAGGCCAGCGGGCTCAGCGTCGACGAGCTGCCCTTCATCGCCGAGCTGATCGACCTCGCGCCCGAGGAGGCGCGCTGGCGCACCGCGATCGAGACCGTCCTCGGCGGCACCGCGCGGATGATGCTGGTCCCGCTCGACCGGCTCGACGACTTCTCCGCCGCCATCGACGGCCTGCGGCTGCCCGGCCGGCTGACCTTCCAGGGCGTCGAGCTCGACCTGCCCGACACCGGCCCGTCCGACCCCGAGCGGGTGGCCGGCAAGCTGCTCTTCAAGGAGTCGCCCTTCTCCGGGTGGGTGCAGCAGCACGTCGAGGAGCCGGCCCGCAACGCCTACTGCGTCGAGAGCGCCGCCGAGCTCGACGGCCCCGGCTTCCGGGTGACCGCGTCCGGCCAGACCCGCAACGGACGCCGCGGCGCCCACGGCCGCAACGACCAGCGCAACATCATCGGCTTCTCCAACGAGGACGCGATCGCCGAGATCGACGCCCAGCTCGAGGGGCTCGAGCGGCGCCTCGAGGAGGTCGACGCCCAGCTCGTCGAGCTCGACCGGCGCGGCCGGGTGCTCGAGCAGCAGCGCAAGGCCTACGACGCGATCGCGATGGTGCGCTTCGACGACGTCGACGTGGCCGGCAGCGACCGCCGCATCGGCGAGCTCGAGCAGCGCCGCAGCGACATCCTGTCCTCCGACGACCAGCTCCAGGTGCTCCAGGAGCAGATCGACGAGCTCGGCCAGCGCCTCGACGAGGCGCGCGAGCAGCGGTTCGGCCTCGAGCAGCGTCAACGCGAGCTCAACGCCGCCCACTCCGAGCTGGTCGATTCCGAAGACCTGGTCAAGGACCGGCTCGAGGCGATGGAGTCCGGCGACGTCGTCCTGACCGACGAGCAGGACGCCGCCCTGGCGGCCGACTTCGCCGCGGCCGCGGCCCCGGCCGACCCCGACGATCTCGACCGCTTCGCCGACAACGCGCACCGGCTGGGCGAGCGACTGCGCACGGCAGTCGCCGACGCCGACGCCGAGATCCGCCGCTGCGACGACGACCTGGCGCTGATCTTCAAGCACTACAAGTTCCAGTGGGACTCGCCCAACCTGGGCGCCACCGCCGACTCCTACCCCGACTACGCCCGGATCCTCGACGACATCCGCGGCAAGGGCCTCGCCGAGCGGCGCTCCGAGTGGCGCCGTCGGCTCACCGAGTGGAGCGGCCAGGACCTGGTCCCGCTGCTCGGCGCGATGTCCTCGTCGGTCGAGGAGATCGAAGACCGGCTCGAGCCGATCAACGCCATCCTGCGCCGGCTCGAGTTCGGCGCCGAGGGCGACCGGCTCCGCATCCGGCTGCGCCGGCTGGCGCCCGCCCACGTCCAGGTGTTCATGAAGGACCTGCGCTCGCTCTCCGGCGGCGCCACCGGCGAGCTCGACGAGGCCGGGCTCGAGAAGCGGTTCACCGAGCTGAGCCGGTTCATGCAGCAGCTGCGCAAGCCGGCCCAGTCCGGCGAGGGCCCCGCGCTGACCACCGATCGCGACCGGCTGCTCGACGTACGCCGTCACGTCGAGATCAGCGCCGAGCGCTACGACCACCTGACCGGCGAGCTGCGCGCGACCTACCGCACGCTCGGCGAGAAGTCCGGTGGCGAGAGCCAGGAGCTGGTCGCCTTCATCGTCGGCTCGGCGCTGCGCTTCCGGCTCGGCGACGAGATGCGCTCGCGGCCGCGGTTCGCGCCGGTCTTCCTCGACGAGGGCTTCGTCAAGGCCGACTCCGAGTTCGCCGGCCGCGCCGTCCAGGCGTGGAAGGGCCTCGGCTTCCAGCTGATCATCGGCGTCCCGCTCGACAAGGTGACCGGCCTCGAGCCCCACATGGACGAGCTGCTCGCGATCACCAAGAACGCACAGACCCACCAGTCCTGGATCACGCCGATCAGCGACGCAACCGCTCCCGCGTGACCTCACAGACGTCGGGCTGATCCCCGCAGAGCTCGGGGATCAGCGCGCCGTCGGTCGCGAGCACGCGGACGTCGAACGCCGTCTCGGTGGCGCCGCGCGTCGTCGTCCCTCGTGCCAGCGCGTAGCCGTTCCACTCATACCGGGTCGCCGCGTCGTCGGTCGGCGCGACCGTGACCTGCGCCGCCGCGCGGTAGAGGGTCACCGCCACCACCCGGCTCGACCCCAGCTCGGCGTCGAGCGCGTCGGCGAGCTGGACGATGGCCGCGCGCGAGCGCATGTCGACGACCTCCCGCGGCCGGAGTGTCGGCTCGGGAGCGGTCGTCGCGGAGGTGTCCGGCTCATGGTCGTCGGCGATCGCCAGCCGGACGCCGACCGTCACCACGGCCGCCATCAGCAGCACCAGGACGCCGTAGACCAGCGGGACGTGCCGCGGATGCTCCGTCGGCTCGTACGGCGCCCACTCCTGACTCACGGGCAGGAGCCTAGGGGCCGCCGACCGGATCAGTGACCGACACCGCGACCTGGCGAGACGCCACCCCGGCCGCGCCGAGCGTGATCGTCGTGGACCCGGCGGCGACGGCCTGGACGGACACCTGCTGCGGGACGTCCCAGTCGTCGTGCGTGAACGTCAGCGTCGTTGGATCGACGGTTGCCGGGGCGCCCGGGTCGGACGGGGCGGACGGGTCGATCGCGATCGTGACGGTGACGTCGGACGTCGGCCGATAGGCGAGGGAGACGCCGACCGGTCCGGAATCGCCGGTCGTGAGGTCGAGGGTCTCCGTCGTCAGAACCAGGGCCTGGACGTCGTCGTCGTGGACCGTGACCATGATCGGCATCGTCTGATCGCCGTAGGCGGCGGTGACGATCGCGTACCCGTCCTCGACGTCGTCGTCCTGGGGCGCGTCGATGGCGAAGGTCGCCGTCGACTGCCCGGCCGGCACGGTCACCGTCGCCGGGACGACGACGCTCGGGTCGTCCGAGATCAGGGGCACCACCGTGTCGGTGGTGGGCGCAGGGGTCAGGCTGACCGTGCCCAACGCCTGCTGCCCCTCGGTCACCGTGATGTGCACATCGATGACCGAGAACAGCGTGTACCAGGTCGTGGCCTCGGCGCTCGCCGCGCTCGTGCCGTGGGCGTTGTGCGACACGACGCGGTACGTGTAGATCCAGCCGACGTTGACGTTCAGGTCGGTGTATTCCACGCCGAAGCGCACCGCGACGTCCTCGAACGGCTCGCCGTTGACGCTGCGCTCGATCACGTAGTAGTCGGGGGGCGTGCCGTTCGGCGGCGCGGTCCAGGTCAGGACGTTGTCGATCTGGCTGCCGGTGCGTAGCGACGTCGCCTGCAGGCCGGTCGCTGCGTCGGGTGCCGTTCCCGGAGCCCCGGGCTGGATGACGACGCCCGGCCCCCAGCCCAGCTTGCCGTTCGCCGCGCGGGCGCTCACGCGGAACCGGTAGGCGGTCCCGTTGGACAGCCCGGTGGCCGGATAGGAGGTGGCGGTGGGCGTGGCCAGCTCGGTCCAGGTGGTGCCGTCGGTCGAGCGCTCGACCCGGTAGCCGGTCGCGGCCGGTACGCCGGCAGCGACGTCGGCGGCGGGTGCGTCCCACGTCAGTGCGACCGAGCCGTCGCCGGGCACGCCGGCGAGGCCGGTGACCGCGCCCGCGGTGGTGAAGACGCGGTAGGGCCCGGCGGCCGAGCTCGGCCCGAAGCCGGCGGAGTTGTGTGCGTGTACACGCACGTAGTAACGGGTGCCGGGGGTCAGCCCGGTGAGCCGGACCGGATCCTCGGCCGTGGGGGCCGTGGTCCGGCTGACGCCGCCGGTCCAGGTCGCGCCGTCGGTCGAGTACTCGACGCGGTAGCGGTCGATGGGGGAGCCGTTCGCGTCAGGTGCCTCCCAGTAGACGCCCAGTCCGCGCAGGTAGCCGTCGGCCTCGGGGAAGCGCGGCGCGCCCGGCAGCCCGCGCGGCACGGCGTACGTGGCCGGGCTCCAGGCGCTCCAGCCGTTGGGTGTGTGTACACGCACACGAAATCCGTAGGTGGTCCCGTTGACCAGGCCGCGCGTCGTCCAGGATCGGGCAGCCGCCTTCACGACGCCGGCCGCCTGCCAGGTGCCGGTCTGGCCCTGGCGAGCCTGGATCGCGTACCGGTCGACCTTGGCGCCACCCGTCCGGGCCGGCGCGGTCCAGTGCACGGTGATCGCGCGGTCGGCGGGCACCGCCTGCACCGCGCGCGGCGGCGACGGCTTCACGACGGGTACGGCGTGCGCCGGCGCGCCGATCGCGACCAGCAGCAGTCCCGTCACCACGGCGGCGAGCAGCCGGGCGAGCATCCCCATGGACTTGTCCCTCACGGGGCGACGTTAGGGGAGCGGGCACGCCCCGGGGCTCGAATCACGAAACCCTTTACCCGCTGCTGCCCCAGGTGCGACTACCGAGCCCGGCTGCCCCAGCCGCCGGTCCGCGCGGCAGCGGCGACGGCGGCGGCGACGGGCGGGATGTCCGCGACGTCGAGGAGTCCGCAGGTGACGCGGACATGCGGGTCGTCGGGCAGCACGAGGAAGGGCGAGCCCGGCGCGACGCCGACGCCCTGGCTGGCCAGTCGCATCAGCGCGGCCGCCTCGTCGAGGACGGGCACCCAGGCGTTGAGCCCGTCGCCGCCGCCGGTCTCGACGCCCTCGAGCGCGAGTGCGGTCGCGAAGGCGGAGCGCCGCTCGGCGTACGTCTCGCGGGCATGGTCGACCTCACCGCGAGAGGCCGGGTCGGTGAGCAGGTGCAGCAGGATCCGCTGCAGGAGGCGGCTGCTCCAGCCCTGGCCGAGCTGGCGGCGGTGGCGGATCTCGTCGATCAGCGGGCCGGGTCCGCTCATCGCCGCGAGCCGCAGGTCGGGGCCGTGGGACTTGGAGTAGCTGCGCAGGTGCACGGTCTGGCCGGGCAGCAGGACGCCGATCGACGCCGGGTCCGCGCCGCCGAGGGCGCTGGTGGAGTCGTCCTCGATGACGAGGACGTCGGTGCGGTCGAGGAGGGCGCCGAGCTCCTTGGCCCGCGCGGCGCTCATCGAGACGCCGGTCGGGTTGTGCGCCCGCGGCTGCAGCACGATCGCCCGCACCGGATCGGTCAGGGCCGCCGCGAGGGCGTCGGGCACGAGGCCCTCGTCGTCGAGCGGCACGCCGACCACGTCGGCGCCGACGGCCTCGAGCAGGTCGAGGATCGGCGGGAACGAGGGGTGCTCGACGACGACGCGGTCGCCGTACTGCAGCGTGGTGCGCAGGACCAGCTCGAGCCCGTCCATCGTCCCGTCGACGACGGTGAGCGCAGGCGGGGGATAGGGCCACGACCCGAGCAGGACGTCGTGGAGCTCGGGCAGGACCGGGTCGTCGAGGTAGGAGTGCGGCGTCCCGGCGGTGGTCAGCGCCTGCAGGGCGCCGCCGAGGCCGGGCAGCAGCGACGCGTCCGGTACGCCGGTCGACAGGTCGAGCGCGAAGGTCGTCGGATGCTCGAGGGCCTGCTGGTAGCGGCCGGTCCGCGGGGCCGAGGTGTCGGCGACGACCGTGCCGCGGCGGCCGGCGGTGCGCAGCGTGCCGGCCCGGGTGAGCAGGCCCCAGGCGGCGCTGACCGTGGTGGGGGACAGGGTCAGCTCGTGGGCCAGCTCGCGGATCGGCGGCAGTCGGTCGCCCGGCGAGAGGACGCCGTCGCGGATCGCGCGCCCGACGGCGGCCGCGAGGCCCTTGGAGGTGGGCTCGTCGAGCCGGCTCTCGATGTCCGAGATCAGGGTCCGCACGTTTGTAACATAACAACCTCCTCTTCAAGAGGGCCATAGGTGGCACATAAAGTTCGAGTCATGAGCGAACGCGTCTCCCACTGGATCGACGGACAGGTCGTCGCCGGCACCTCCGGCCGCACCGCCCCCGTGCACAACCCCGCCACCGGCGCCGTCACGGCCGAGGTCGACCTCGCCTCCGCGGCCGAGGTCTCGACCGCCGTGGCCAGCGCGCTGGCCGCCGCGAAGTCGTGGCGCAGCGCCTCGCTCTCGCAGCGCTCGGCCGTCCTCTTCGCCTTCCGCCAGCTGCTGCACGAGCGCGCCGACGACCTGGCGAAGATCGTCACCGCCGAGCACGGCAAGGTCCACGCCGACGCCCTGGGCGAGATCGCCCGCGGCCTCGAGAACGTCGAGTTCGCGACCGGCGTCCCGCAGCTGCTCAAGGGCGGCTTCTCCGAGGGCGCCGCCACCGGCGTCGACGTCTACAACATCCGCCAGCCCCTCGGCGTCGTCGCCGGCATCACCCCGTTCAACTTCCCGGCGATGGTGCCGCTGTGGATGTGCGCCAACGCCATCGCCTGCGGCAACGCCTTCATCCTCAAGCCCAGCGAGAAGGACCCGTCCGCGGCGCTCTTCCTCGCCCGGCTCTGGCAGGAGGCCGGCCTGCCCGACGGCGTCTTCACCGTCCTGCACGGTGACAAGGAGGCCGTCGACGGCCTGCTCACGCACCCCGACGTCGCGGCCGTCAGCTTCGTCGGCTCCACCCCCATCGCGAAGTACATCTACGAGACCGGCACCAGCCACGGCAAGCGGGTCCAGGCCCTCGGCGGTGCGAAGAACCACGCCCTCGTCCTGCCCGACGCCGACCTCGACGTCGCCGCCGACGCCATCGTCTCCGCCGCCTACGGCGCCGCGGGCGAGCGCTGCATGGCGCTCTCCGTCGCCGTCGCGGTGGGCGACATCGCCGACCCGCTGGTCGACGCGATCGCGCTGCGCCTGCCCAAGCTGGTGGTCGGCGACGGCGCCCAGCCCGGCACCGACATGGGCCCGCTGATCACCCGCGAGCACCGCGACAAGGTCGCCGGCTACGTCGACTCCGGCGAGGCGCAGGGCGCCACCGTGGTCGTCGACGGCCGCACGGCCGACGTACCGGCCGACGGCTTCTTCCTCGGCACCACGCTGCTCGACAACGTCACGCCCGAGATGACCGTCTACCGCGACGAGATCTTCGGCCCGGTGCTCGGCGTCGTCCGCGTCGAGACCTACGACGAGGGCCTCGCGCTCATCAACGCCAACCAGTACGCCAACGGCACCGCGATCTTCACCCGCGACGGTGGCGCCGCCCGCCAGTTCCAGTACGACGTCGAGGTCGGCATGGTCGGCATCAACGTGCCGATCCCGGTCCCCGTCGCCTACTACTCCTTCGGCGGCTGGAAGGACTCGCTCTTCGGCGACACCCACATGTACGGCCCCGAGGGCATCAACTTCTACACCCGCGGCAAGGTCGTCACCTCGCGCTGGCCCGACCCGGCCACGTCGAGCGTCGACCTCGGCTTCCCGCGGACCCGCTGAGGAGCACGACGATGAGCAACGACAGCCTCCTGCCGTCGTACGACGCCGAGACCATCCGGCGCCTCGACAAGGCGCACGTCTTCCACTCCTGGTCCGCGCAGGGCCAGATCACCCCGCTGCCGATCGCGCGCGCCGAGGGCTCCCACTTCTGGGACGCCGACGGCAACCGCTACCTCGACTTCTCCTCGCAGCTGGTCAACGTCAACATCGGCCACCAGCACCCGAAGGTCGTCGCGGCCATCCAGGAGCAGGCCGGCCGGCTCGCGACCCTGGCGCCGGGCTTCGGCAACGACGTCCGGGCCGAGGCTGCGCGGCTGATCGCCGAGGTCGCCCCGGGCGACCTCAACAAGGTGTTCTTCACCAACGGCGGCGCGGAGGCCAACGAGAACGCCGTCCGGATGGCGCGTCTGCACACCGGCCGCCACAAGGTGCTCGCCGCCTACCGCAGCTATCACGGCGCCACCGCCGGCGCGATCGCGCTCACCGGCGACCCGCGCCGCTGGGCGTCCGAGCCGGGCATGCCGGGCGTGGTGCGCTACTGGGGCCCCTACCTCTACCGGTCGGCCTTCCACGCGACCACCGAGGCGGAGGAGTGCGAGCGCGCGCTCAGCCACCTGCGCGACCTGATCGCGGTCGAGGGGCCGGGCACGATCGCCGCGATCATCCTCGAGACGGTCGTCGGCACCAACGGCATCCTGGTCCCGCCGGAGGGCTACCTCCAGGGCGTGCGGGCGCTGTGCGACGAGTTCGGCATCGTGATGATCGCCGACGAGGTGATGGCCGGATTCGCCCGTTGCGGCGAGTGGTTCGCGGTCGACCGGTGGGGCGTCGTCCCCGACCTGATCACCTTCGCGAAGGGCGTCAACTCGGGCTACGTGCCGCTCGGCGGCGTGATCATCTCCGAGGAGATCGCCGCGACCTTCGCCGACCGCCCGTTCCCCGGCGGCCTGACCTACTCCGGTCACCCGCTGGCCTGCGCGTCGGCGGTCGCGAGCATCAACGCGATGCGCGACGAGAAGATCGTCGAGAACGCCCGCCGCCTCGGCGAGGACGTGATCGGCCCCGAGCTGCGCGCGCTCGCCGAGCGCCACCCCAGCATCGGCGAGGTCCGTGGCCTCGGCGCGTTCTGGGCGCTCGAGCTGGTCCGCGACCGCGAGACCCGCGAGCCGCTGGTGCCCTACAACGCCTCCGGCGCCGACGCCGTCCCGATGGCGGAGCTGGCGGGCGCCTGCAAGGTCGCCGGCCTCTGGCCGTTCACGCACTTCAACCGGACGCACGTCGTCCCGCCGTGCACGATCAGCGACGACGAGGTGCGCGAGGGCATCGCGATCCTCGACCTGGCGCTGGAGAAGGCCGACGCCCACTACACGGGCGCCTGACCTCACCCCGCAACACCGCCACCACCACAGCACCACCGACACCACAGCACCCGGCATCCCTGTCCACCAGGGTTGCCGGGTGCTGTGTCGTTCGCGGTCTACGGCCCGGTCGTGACGGTCTCACCCGGCATTCCTGTCCGCCTTTCGGCGATTTCACGACAGGAATGCCGGGTGAGACGCGTCCCCGGGCCGAGGCGAGGTCACTCCCCGTGGAACGACATCACGTGCTTGATCCGGGTGTAGTCCTCCAGGCCGTACATCGACAGGTCCTTGCCGTAGCCGGAGTGCTTGAAGCCGCCGTGCGGCATCTCGGACACGAACGGGATGTGGGTGTTGATCCACACCACGCCGAAGTCGAGGCGCTTCGACATCCGCATCGCGCGGCCGTGGTCCTTGGTCCAGACGCTGGAGGACAGGCCGTACTGGACGTCGTTCGCGTAGCGCGTCGCCTCCGCCTCGTCGGCGAACCGCTGGACGGTGATCACCGGGCCGAAGATCTCGTTCTGGATGACCTCGTCGTCCTGGCGCAGGCCGGACACGACGGTCGGCTCGAAGTAGTAGCCGCCCTCGCCGCCCGCGACGGTCGGCACGCCGCCGCCGGTCTCGAGCGACGCGTGGTCGGGGAGTCGGTCGACCAGGCCGCGCACGCGGGCCAGTTGGTCGGGGTTGTTGAGGGCGCCGTAGGCGACGTCGGGGTCGGCGGGCAGGCCGGTGCGGGTGCCCTTGGCCTTCGCCGCGAGCGCGGCGACGAAGTCGTCGTGGATCCGCTCGGAGACGAGGACGCGAGTCGCGGCGGTGCAGTCCTGGCCGCCGTTGAAGTAGCCGGCGGCGGCGATCGCCTCGGCGGCGGCGGGGATGTCGGCGTCCTCGAAGACGACGACCGGCGCCTTGCCGCCGAGCTCGAGGTGGACCCGCTTGAGGTCGGCCGCGGCGGAGCCGGCGACCTCCATGCCGGCGCGGACCGAGCCGGTGATCGCCACCATCTGCGGGGTCTTGTGCTCGACGAGCGCGCGGCCCGTCGTCCGGTCGCCGCAGACGACGTTGAGGACGCCCGCGGGCAGGAACTCCGCGGCCAGCTCGGCGAGGAGGACGGTGCTGGCCGGCGTGGTGTCGCTGGGCTTGAGGACGATCGTGTTGCCCGCGGCGAGGGCGGGGGCGATCTTCCAGATGCCCATCACCAGCGGGTAGTTCCACGGCGTCACCTGGCCGATGACGCCGATCGGCTCGCGGCGGATCCACGAGGTGTGGTCCTTGAGGTACTCGCCGCTGCTGCGGCCCTCCATCACCCGCGCGGCGCCCGCGAAGAAGCGCAGCTCGTCGACGGCGGGCGGCAGCTCCTCGTCGGCGGTGAGGCCGATCGGCTTGCCGGTGTTCTCGCACTCGACGCGCACGAACTCGTCGGCCCGGTCCTCCAGCGCCTGGGCCAGCCGCAGCAGCGCCTCCTGACGCTCCTTGGGCGTGGTGTCGCCCCAGGTCTCGAAAGCCGTCTCGGCGGCGCGCATGGCGCGGTCGACGTCCTCGGCCGTGCTCATGGGGGCGGTGGCGTAGGCCTGTCCGGTGGCCGGGTTGACGACGTCGTACGTCGCGCCGTCGGCGGCGTCGACGGACGCGCCGCCGATGAAGTTGCGCAGGGTGGTGCCAGGGGAGGTCATGAGCGTGAAGCGTAGCCAGCATCTCCGTTGCGCGGAAGGCTATTGACAACGAAATCCGTAGCGAAATCGCACGATTGGCTACTGATTCGCTTGCCGTTTCGCGCCGAGGGGGTCAAGATGGTCGGGTGGTAGACGACACCGAACTCAGCGCCCTCCAGCAGTCCGCCCGCGACCACCTGTGGATGCACTTCACCCGCATGTCGTCGTACGACTCCGCGGAGGTGCCGATCATCACCCGCGGCGACGGCGCCTACATCTGGGACGCCCACGGCCGCAAGTACCTCGACGCCCTCGGCGGCCTCTTCGTGAGCCAGCTGGGCCACGGCCGCACCGAGCTGGCCGAGGCCGCCGCCAAGCAGGCGTCCGAGCTGGCCTACTTCCCGCTGTGGTCCTACGCCCACCCGTCGGCGATCGAGCTCGCCGACAAGATCGCCGGCTATGCGCCCGGCGACCTCAACCGGGTCTTCTTCACCACCGGCGGCGGCGAGGCCGTGGAGTCGGCGTGGAAGCTGGCGAAGAACTACTTCAAGCTCGTCGGCAAGCCGCTCAAGCACAAGGTGATCAGCCGCGCGATCGCCTATCACGGCACCACCCAGGGCGCCCTCTCGATCACCGGCCTGCCCGGCCTCAAGGCGCCCTTCGAGCCGCTCGTGCCCTCGACCTTCCGGGTGCCGAACACCAACTCCTACCGGGCCTCCGAGATCACCGGCGGCTTCCTCGACGGCTCCGACCCCGAGGCCTTCGGCCGCTGGGCTGCCGACCAGATCGCGGTCGCCATCGAGAACGAGGGTGCCGAGACCGTCGCCGCCGTCTTCCTCGAGCCGGTCCAGAACGCCGGCGGGTGCTTCCCGCCGCCGCCCGGATACTTCGAGCGGGTCCGCGAGATCTGCGACCAGTACGACGTGCTGCTGGTCTCCGACGAGGTCATCTGCGCCTACGGCCGGCTCGGCCACATGTTCGGCGCCTCGCGCTACGGCTACCAGCCCGACATCATCACCTCCGCCAAGGGCATCACCTCCGGCTACGCCCCGCTCGGCGCGATGATCGCCAGCGACCGGCTCTACGAGCCCTTCGCCAAGGGCACCGAGACCTTCCTGCACGGCTACACCTTCGGCGGCCACCCGGTCTCCACGGCGGTGGCGCTGAAGAACTTCGAGATCTTCGAGAACGAGAAGATCAACGAGGGCGTGCGCGAGCGCGAGGGCGCCTTCCGCGGCACCCTGGAGAAGCTGCTCGACCTGCCGATCGTCGGCGACGTCCGCGGCGACGGCTTCTTCTACGGCATCGAGCTGGTCAAGGACAAGGCGACCAAGGAGACCTTCAACGAGGACGAGTCCGAGCGCCTGCTTCGCGGCTTCCTCTCCAAGGCCCTCTTCGACGCCGGTCTCTACTGCCGTGCCGACGACCGCGGCGACCCGGTCATCCAGCTCTCCCCGCCGCTGATCTGCGGCCAGGAGCACTTCGACGAGATGGAGCAGAAGCTCCGCGAGGTCCTCACCCAGGCGGCGAACCTGCTGTAGCAACGGGGACGCGACGGCACCGTCGTCGCCGTGAAGACCACGGAGCGGCGGCCCCGATTCACTCGGGCCGCCGCTCCGTGGCCTTTTCGTAGCCTTTTCGTGGCATTTTCGCGCCGGGTCGGCGCGGGCCGGGTGCACTTTTGCGCCGGGTCGGCGGGGACTGGGTGCAGTTTCGCGCCGGGTCGGCTCAGGCGGGCTTCTTGCGGGTGGCCATCATGTTGCCGACGACGATCAGCAGCGAGATCAGGAACATGACCGTGCCGATCACGTTGACCTGCATCGGCACGCCGCGCTGGTTGGCGCCCCACACGAACATGGGGAAGGTCAGTCGCTGGCCGGCGTTGAGGTTGGTGATGATGAAGTCGTCGAACGACAGCGAGAAGCTGAGCATCGCGGCCGCCGCGATGCCGGGCAGCACCAGTGGGAAGGTGACCCGCCAGAAGGTGACGCTCTCGCTGGCGTAGAGGTCCATCGCGGCCTGCTCGAGGTTCTGGTCGAGGCCGGACAGGCGCGCCTTCACGGTCACGATGACGAACGACAGGCAGAACATCACGTGGGCGATCAGGATCGTCACGAAGCCGAGCCGGCCGCCGAAGCCCGACGCCACGAAGAGGGCGAGGAGCGAGGAGCCCATCACGATCTCGGGGGAGGCCATCGGCAGGAAGATCACGGTGTTCATGATCGAGCGGCCGCGGAACTCGTGGCGCACCAGCGCGAACGCCGCCAGCGTGCCGAGGATGGTCGCGACGACGGTGGCGAGCGCGCCGATCTCGATGCTGAGCAGCACCGACTGGCACATGCCGTCGGGCTTGCAGACGCCGGTCCAGTTGTTCCAGGTGAAGCCGCGGAACGCGTAGACGTTGCGGGAGTGGCTGTTGTCGTTGAAGCTCATCAGCATCACGATGGCGATGGGCAGGAACATGTAGGCCAGGACCAGGATGCCGCCCGCGAGGACGACGTGGTCGCCGATGAAGCGCCGTACGCGCCGCAGACCGCTCACACCAGGTCCTCCGTTCCCGCGACGCGGATGTACATCATGACGAGGATGACGATGATCGCCATCAGGATCACCGACAGCGCGCCCGCCGAGGCGTAGTCGCCGGTGTCGGTGAAGAGCTGCTGGATGACGTTGCCCGCCATCCGCTGGTTGGGGCTGCCCAGCAGCTGGGCGTTGATGTAGTCACCGGCCGCCGGGATGAAGGTGAGCAGCGTGCCGGCGACCGCGCCGGGCACCGACAGCGGGAAGGTGACCTTGAGGAAGCCGCGGGCGGGGGAGGCGTAGAGGTCGCCGGCCGCCTCGATCAGCCGGTGGTCGATCTTCTCCAGGCTGGCGTAGAGCGGCAGCACCATGAACGGCAGGAAGTTGTAGACCAGGCCCGCGATGACGGCGACCGGTGTGGCGAGCAGTCGCCCGTCACTGCCGAGGATGTGCAGGAACTGCAGGCTGTTCACGACGAAGCCGTCGTCGGCGAGGATCAGCTTCCACGACAGGGTGCGGATCAGGAAGCTGGTGAAGAAGGGCGCGATCACCAGCACCAGCAGGAAGTTGCGCCACCGGCCGGCCTTGAACGCGATCGCGTAGGCGAGCAGATAGCCGACGACCAGGCAGATCGCGGTGGCCACGGCGGCGTACCACAGCGAGCGCCACAGCGGGCCCCAGAAGTCCTGCAGGACGTGCACGAAGTTGTGGAAGTGGTAGGTGACGTCGTAGCCGGTGAGGACCGAGCCCTGGGGGTCGTAGAGGCTCGTCGCCAGCAGCGAGTAGAACGGGATGACGAAGAAGATCGCGAGCCACAGGGCTGCCGGCAGCATCAGCCAGTAGCCCGTGAGCCTCCGGCTGCGCATCAGTCCTCCTCGACGACGCCGGCGTGGACGTCCTGGCTGGCCGGCAGCAGGAAGGCGAACTCGGGTCGCCACGAGACGTCGACCTTGGTGCCGTGGGCGAGGACGCCGCGCCGTCCGGTGTTCTGCTCGAAGGCCATCAGCTCCTGGCCCCACGGCATCATCACCAGGTACTGGGTGCTCACGCCGACGAAGCTGACGTCGGTGATGACGCCGCCCGTCATGTGGTTGCCGGGGGCGTCGATCGGCTCGCCGGCCGGGGCGACGAGCACCTTCTCGGGGCGGATGCCGACCCAGCCGGCGCCGGCGCGGGTGTGTGCGCGCTCGGCGGGGATGGAGACCTGGGTGCCGTGCATGTCGACGCGTACGACGCCGTTCTCGGCGGCCGCGACGGTGCCCTCGATCAGGTTGGACTGGCCGAGGAAGTTGGCGACGAAGGTCGTGCGCGGGTTCTCGTACAGCTCGGCGGGGGAGCCCATCTGCTCGATGACGCCGGCATTCATGACGGCGATCGTGTCGGCCATGGTCATCGCCTCCTCCTGGTCGTGCGTGACGTGCACGAAGGTGAGGCCGACCTCGGTCTGGATCCGCTTGAGCTCGATCTGCATGGCGCGCCGCAGCTTGAGGTCGAGTGCTCCGAGCGGCTCGTCGAGCAACAGCACCTCGGGGCGGTTGATGAGGGCGCGGGCGAGCGCGACGCGCTGCTGCTGGCCACCGGAGAGCTGCGTGGGCTTCTTGGATGCCTGCGTGTCGAGCTCGACCAGCCCGAGCATCTCCTTGACCTGGCGGTCGACGTCCTTGATGCCGCGCCGGCGCAGGCCGAAGGCCACGTTGTCGTGGATGTTGAGGTGGGGGAAGAGCGCGTAGTTCTGGAAGACCGTGTTGACCGGGCGCTTGTAGGGCTTGGCGTAGGTGATCTCGTCGTCGCCGAGGTGGATCGTGCCGGACGTCGGCGTCTCGAGGCCGGCGACCATCCGCAGCGTCGTGGTCTTGCCGCAGCCGGAGGGGCCGAGCAGCGCGAAGAAGCTGCCGGCGGGGATCTCGAGGTCGAGCGAGCGCACCGCCGTGAAGGTGGCGAACTCCTTGGTGAGCGCGGTGAGCCGGAGGCTCCGAGCGCTGCCGGGGGCGTTGTCAGCCGCCAGTGACATCGGCGAACTCTCCTTCATAGGCGCGGGTCTGGTACTCCTGGAGGGCCATGAACGTGTGCGTCGTGGCCAACGACTCCTCCGTGGGGAAGATGAGCGGGTTGTCGACGAGCGTGGGGTCGACCTTCTCCATCGCCTGCTGGGCGCCCTTGACCGGGCAGATGTACCAGACGGCGGCCGCGAGCTTCGCCGCCACCTCGGGCTCGTAGTAGTAGTTGATCCAGTCCTCGGCGTTCGTCTTGTGGCTCGCCAGGTTGGGGATCAGCATGTTGTCGGACCAGATCATCTGGCCCTCCTCGGGTCCGACGAAGACCAGGTTCTCGTCGTCGGCGGCGGCGACGTCGCCGGACCAGGCCTCACAGGCGACGATATTGCCGGCGGAGAGGTCCTGGATGTACTCGTTGCCGGTGAAGGCCCGCACCTGCCCGTCGTTGCGGGCCTTGCGCAGCCGGTCGAGGGCGTTCTGCCAGTCGTTCTCGGTGAACTTCTCGGGGTCCTTGCCCTGCGAGAGGAGGATCAGGCCCATCGTGTCGCGCATCTCGGTGAGCAGCGAGATGCGTCCCTTGAGGTCGCTGCGCGACAGCAGCTCCTCGAAGGAGCGGACCTCCTTGACCTTCGACTTGTTGTAGGCGATGCCGGTCAGGCCGCTCTGCCAGGGCGCGGAGTAGGTGCGGTCGGGGTCCCAGCCGACGTGGGCGAGCGAGTCGATGAGGTTCGCGTGGACGTTGGGGACCTTGGTCTTGTCGAGCGGCTGGATCCAGCCGACCTGGATCATCCGCGCCGCCATCCAGTCGGTCAGCATGAACAGGTCGCGCTTGGAGGGCTGGCAGGAGCCGAGCTGGTTGACGACCTTGGCGAAGAACTCCAGGTTGTCGTTGACGTCGGCGGTGTAGTGGACGTCGAGATGGAAGCGCTCGCCGAACGCGGTGAGCGTCGAGACGTAGTCCTTGGCGTCCTCGTCGATATAGCCCGGCCAGTTCGACACGATCAGCTGCTTGTCGGACGCCGACAGGTCGCGCGTGACGCACGTGGTCGGGTCCTGCTTGCGGTCGGGCGTGCTGAACAGCGGCAGCACCCCCAGGCTCGCGACGCCGAGGGCGACCCCGGCTCCACCGCGCAGCGCGGTCCTACGACTCAGTCCACCGGACGGCAACGATCGCCACCTCCCCCAGAAATCGATCAGCTGCGTCGATGACCTGCACCGACTTGCGCATCGTGACATGACCCGGATCACATGACAAGCGATTCCGAAGGTGAGTAGCACAAACGCAACGGAATCCGTACTTGGTTGTTGCACGAGGGGCGCGTGGGCTGTGAAGATCTGCCCGTGAGCAAGCCCAAGCCGACCCCGCTGGACGACGTCTCGAAGGCGATCATCGCCGAGCTCCAGGAGGACGGGCGGCGGTCGTACGCCGCGATCGGCAAGGCGGTGGGCCTCTCCGAGGCCGCCGTCCGGCAGCGGGTGCAGCGGCTCGTGGACAGCGGCGTGATGCAGGTCGTCGCGGTGACCGACCCGACCGAGATCGGCTTCGCCCGCCAGGCCATGATCGGCATCCGCGCCTCCGGCGAGCTCGAGCCGGTCGCCGACGCCCTCGCCGAGGTCAAGGAGGTCGACTACGTCGTCATCACGGCGGGCTCCTTCGACCTGCTCGCCGAGGTGGTGTGCGAGAGCGACGCGCACCTGCTGGAGATCATCTCGCGACGGATCCGCACCATCCCTGGCGTGATGTCGACCGAGACGCTGGTCTACCTGAAGCTGCGCAAGCAGACGTACTCGTGGGGCGTCCGCTGATCCCTATTCTTTGCCGCTTGCGGCAATGGAAGCGGCCGGCTTGATCCGGACGCCGGTGGTCGCGAAGGCATAGCTCGCGAGCTGCTCCTCGGCCCGCTCGAGGGTGAGCGAGGAGTTGTGGGCGAGCAGGTGCAGGCCGAGCGCGTCCTCGAGGGCCACGAAGTTGCGGGCGACGATGTCGGCCGGGTCGGTGAGGGTGAAGACGCCGGTGGCGCGGCCGACCTCGAGGACGGCGGCGTAGAGCGACACCTCGCGGTCGAAGAGCAGCGTCATCAAGGTGGCGTGCATCGGGCTGCGGCTGGCGTTGACCGAGATCTCGTCGAGGACCTGGCTGAGCAGCAGGTCGTGGCCGCGCGGCAGGCCGGAGTGCATGAGGCGCGCGAGCTTCTCCTCGGGCGAGAGGTCGCCCTCGAGGTCGCGCTGGCGCGCCCAGTAGTAGCGCTCGGTCGCAGCCTGGTGCGTGGCCTCGATCAGGTCGTCGAGGTCGGGGTAGTAGTAGGCGACCAGCCGGGGGGAGATGCCCGCCTCCTCGGCGATGCTCTTCATGGTCACGGCGCCCAGGCCGCGGGTCGCGATGATCGTCAGCGTCGCCGCGATGAGGTGCTCGCGGCGGGCGGCCTGGTCCTTGCGTCGTGCCATGCGCACACCGTAGCGCCCCCGCGCCGCGCCGGGCGCTGCCGTTGACAGCGGCGGGTGATCCGGGTCATATTTGCGCCGAAGCGCAAAGAAAGGACTTCCCGCGTGCCCACTCAGCAGGACCGGACTCACCAGGACTGGGTCAAGGAGGCCGCCGAGGTCGTCCTCCCCGACCGGCCGTTCATCGGCGGCCGCTTCGTCGACGCCGGCGAGACGACCTTCGAGAACCGCAACCCCGCCAACGGCGCGCTGCTCGCCAAGGTCGCCGACGCCGGTACGGCGGGCGTCGACCAGGCCGTCCGCGCCGCCCGCGCCACCTTCGACTCGGGCGTGTGGAGCCGCGCCGGCGTCGCCTTCCGCCGGGAGCGGATGCTCGCCTTCGCCGACCTGCTCGCCCAGCACTCCGCCGAGCTCGCCATCCTCGACTCGCTCGACATGGGCAAGCGGGTGGTCGACGCCCACCAGCTCGACCTGCCGTTCTCGGTCAACCTGTTCCGCTACTACGCCGAGGCGATCGACAAGATCAACGACGAGGTCGCCCCGACCCCGCCGGGCACGCTCGGCCTGATCCGCCGGGTGCCGCTGGGCGTCGTCGGCGCCGTCGTGCCGTGGAACTACCCGGTCGACATGCTCGCCTGGAAGGTCGCGCCCGCGATGGCCGCCGGCAACAGCGTCGTCCTCAAGCCGGCCGAGCAGTCGCCGTCGTCCGCGCTGCGGATCGCCGAGCTGGCCGCCGAGGCCGGCATCCCGGACGGCGTCCTCAATGTCGTCCCCGGCCTGGGCGAGACCACCGGTCGCGCGCTCGGCCTGCACCCGGACGTCGACGTCCTCGCGTTCACCGGCTCCACCGAGGTGGGCGCCTACTTCCTGCAGTACGCCGGCCAGTCCAACCTCAAGCAGGTCTGGCTCGAGTGCGGCGGCAAGAGCCCGCACCTGGTCTTCGCCGACGCCGAGGACCTCGCCGCGACCGCGAAGGCCACCGCCTTCGGCATCTGGTTCAACCAGGGCGCCGTGTGCTCCGCGCACTCGCGGGTCCTCGTCCAGCGCGAGGTGCACGAGGAGTTCGTGGCGCTCGTCGCGGCCGAGGCGGCGGCGTACGCGCCGGGCGACCCGCTCGACCCGGCCGCCGGCATGGGCGCGATCGTCTCGCCCGAGCAGACCGACCGGATCATGCAGTTCGTCGACGAGGCCCGGGCGACATCCGCCCGCCTCGTCACCGGCGGTGAGCGGATCACCCGCGACGGCAGCGACTGCTACGTGCGACCGACCGTCTTCGACGGCGTCGACCCGTCGTCCACCCTCGCCCGCGAGGAGGTCTTCGGGCCGGTCCTCGCGATCACGCCGTTCGACACCGAGGAGGAGGCCGTCACCCTGGCCAACGACACGGCGTACGGCCTGGCCGCCTCGGTGGCGACCAGCAGCCTGAGCCGGGCGCACCGGCTCGCCGAGCGCATTCACGCCGGCACGATCACCGTCAACGGCGTCGACGCCTTCAGCGCGTGGACCCCCTTCGGCGGCTTCAAGGGCTCCGGCTTCGGCCGCGACCTGTCCCTGCACGCCCTCGACAAGTACGTCGGTCTCAAGACCGTCTGGATCAACCACTGAATCCGGGAGCCCCCATGTCCGACAACAACCGCCCCACGCAGCTGGCCGCCGAGCAGCAAGCGATGCTGCACAAGACGCTGGGCCGCTTCGACATCATCTTCCTGCTCATCGCCGCCGTCGTCGGCCTCGAGACCCTCGGCCAGGTCTCGACCTTCGGCGCCGAGGCGTTCACCTGGGCGCTCGTGCTCGCCGTCTTCTTCCTCGTGCCCTACGGCCTGATCTTCGCCGAGACCGGCGCGGCGTTCAGCGAGGAGGGCGGCGCCTACACCTGGGTGCGCGACGCCTTCGGCAGGCCGGCCGCGGCGGTGGCGTCGCTGCTCAACTGGGTGACCCAGCCGGTGTGGGTGGGCGGCTCGATGTCCTTCCTCGCCGCCGAGACGGTCAGCACCTACATCACCCCGCTGCCGGCGGGCTCCTTCGCCGACTACGTCTTCAAGCTCGTCTTCATCTGGATCACCGTCCTCGCCGCGGTCGTCAGCCTGCGCAAGGGCAAGTGGCTGCCGACCAGCGGTGCGGTGCTGAAGGTCGGCGTCCTGGTGCTCTTCGTGGTGACGACGGCGATCTACGCCGTCCAGCACGGCGTCGAGGGCCTCAGCACGGGCGACTTCAGCCCCACCCTGCTCGGCCTGTTCGGCTCGGTCCCGATCCTGTTGTTCGCCTACCTCGGCTTCGAGTCCGGTAACAGCGCCGCCGGCGAGATGGAGAACCCGGGGCGCGACGTCCCGGTCTCGATCGCCCGCTCCTGCGCGACCGCCGCCTTCTGCTACCTGGTGCCGATCCTGTCGATCCTGCTCGTCGTCCCGAAGGACCAGATCACCGGCATCGGCGGCTTCCTCGACGCCGTCAAGACCGTCTTCTCCGTCTACGGCGACGCCGCCGGCCCGATGCTGAAGATCACCGCGATCGTCGTCGTCTACGTGCTGATGAGCCAGGGTTCGGCCTGGATGATCATCTCCGACCGGATGCAGGCGATGACCGCCGCCGACGGCTCCTTCTTCAACGGCTTCTTCGGCCGCTTCCACCCGGGCCTCGGCACGCCGGTGCGGGTCAACCTGCTCTCCGGCGTCACGGCCACGGTCTTCATGCTGGTCGCGATGGTGGTGTCCGGCACGGGAGGCGCGATCTTCGGCGTCGTCCTCACCATCTCCATCTCGACCTTCCTGCTCGCCTACCTCTTCGTCATCCCGTCGGCTGTCAAGCTGCGCCGGATGTACCCCGAGGTCGAGCGCCCCTTCCGGGTGCCCGTCTCCGACCGCGTCTTCGCGCTGCTCGGCTGGCTCGCGTTCGCCTGGATCATCCTCGGTTCCTGGGTCGCCGTCTTCCCCGGCACCCTCGAGCACCTCTTCGGCCTCGACTACGACTTCAAGGACATCTGGGGCGTCTCCCAGGGGACCTTCGAGGCCTTCACCCTCGGCACCCTCGCCGTGATCGGCGCCCTCGGCGCGATCGGCTACGTCTTCGGCCGGTCGGTCCGCGCGGGCAGTGCCTCCAGCTCTGACAACCCTGACAGCTCTGAGATCAAGGAAACCGTCTGATGACGTCGCCGTACGACATCCTCTTCGAGCCCGTGCAGATCGGGCCCGTCACCGCCAAGAACCGCTTCTACCAGGTGCCCCATTGCAACGGCATGGGCTACCGCGACCCGAGCGCGCAGGCCTCGATGCGCAAGATCAAGGCCGAGGGCGGTTGGTCGGTCGTGTGTACCGAGCAGGTCGAGATCCACGCGACGTCCGACATCGCGCCCTTCATCGAGCTGCGGATCTGGGACGACCAGGACCTGCCCGCGCTCAAGCGGATCGCCGACGCGATCCACGAGGGCGGCGGCCTGGCCGGCATCGAGCTCGCGCACAACGGCATGAACGCGCCGAACCAGCTCAGCCGCGAGACCCCGCTCGGTCCGCAGCACCTCCCCGTCGCGCCCGACACGATCGCGCCGGTGCAGGCGCGGGCGATGACGAAGCAGGACATCGACGACCTGCGGCGCTGGCACCGCAACGCCGTACGGCGCTCGCTCGAGGCGGGCTACGACATCGTCTACGTCTACGGCGCGCACGGCTACGGCGCTCCGCACCACTTCCTCTCGCGGCGCTACAACAACCGCACCGACGAGTACGGCGGCTCGCTCGAGAACCGGATGCGCCTGCTCAAGGAGCTCCTGGAGGACACCCTCGACGAGGTCGCCGGCCGCGCCGCCGTGGCCTGCCGGATCACGGTCGAGGAGGAGATCGACGGCGGCATCACCCGCGAGGACATCGAGGGCGTGCTGCGCGAGCTCGGCGAGCTCCCGGACCTGTGGGACTTCGCGATGGGCAGCTGGGAGGGCGACTCGGTCACCTCGCGGTTCGCCCCCGAGGGTCGCCAGGAGGAGTTCGTCGCGGGGCTGAAGAAGCTCACCACCAAGCCCGTCGTCGGCGTCGGCCGGTTCACCTCGCCGGACGCCATGGTGCGCCAGGTCAAGGCCGGCATCCTCGACCTGATCGGCGCGGCCCGGCCCTCGATCGCCGACCCGTTCCTGCCGAACAAGATCCGCGACGGCCGGCTCAACCTGATCCGCGAGTGCATCGGCTGCAACATCTGCGTGTCCGGCGACCTCACCATGTCGCCGATCCGCTGCACCCAGAACCCCAGCATGGGCGAGGAGTGGCGCCGCGGCTGGCACCCGGAGCGGATCCGGGCCAAGGAGAGCGACGCGCGCATCCTCGTCGTCGGCGCCGGCCCGTCGGGCCTGGAGGCCGCGCGAGCGCTCGGCGTCCGCGGCTACGACGTCGTCCTGGCCGAGGCGGGGCGCGACCTCGGCGGCCGCGTCACCCAGGAGTCGGCGCTGCCCGGCCTCTCGGCGTGGGGCCGCGTCAAGGAGTACCGCGAGGCCGTCCTCGCCGAGCTGCCCAACGTGGAGATCTACCGCGAGAGCCCGATGACCGGCGACGACATCGTCGAGTTCGGCTTCGAGCACGTCATCACCGCGACCGGCGCCACCTGGCGCACCGACGGTGTCGCGCGCTTCCACACCACCGCGCTGCCGATCGCCGAGGGCGCGCAGGTGCTCGGCCCGGACGACCTGTTCGCCGGCCGGCTGCCCGACGGCAAGAAGGTCGTGGTGTACGACGACGACCACTACTACCTCGGTGGTGTCGTCGCCGAGCTGCTCGCTCAGAAGGGCTACGAGGTCTCCATCGTCACGCCCGGCGCGCAGGTCTCGTCGTGGACCAACAACACCTTCGAGATCAACCGCATCCAGCGCCGCCTGATCGAGAACGGCATCACCCGCGTCACCGACCACGCCGTCGTCGCCGTCGGCAACGGGGGAGTGACCGTCCGCGACGTCTACGCGAGCCGGGAGCGCGACCTCGACTGCGACGCCGTCGTCATGGTGACCGCCCGCCTGCCCCGCGAGGAGCTGTACCTCGACCTCGTCGCCCGCCGCGACGCCGGCGAGATCGCCTCCGTGCGCGGCATCGGCGACGCCTGGGCGCCCGGCACCATCGCCGCCGCCGTGTGGTCGGGCCGCCGTGCGGCCGAGGAGTTCGACGCCGTCCTGCCCTCGAACGACGAGGTGCCGTTCCGGCGCGAGGTGACCCAGCTGGCCTGAGGCGCAATCACGCCGGCCGGGGGCCCGGTGCGGAGGCGGGTTCCGTCTCCGCACCGGGTCTTTCCTCCGGGTCGGTCGCCGACCCGGCACAAACAAGCTCGCAAGATGCGCCGACCCGGCACAAACTGGCTCGCGAGATGCGCCGACCCGGCAGAAACTTCTGCCGGGTCAGTAGAGGTCGGGGCGGGTGTCGGTCCAGAGGGCGGCGCCGTGCCGGTCGGCCGTGGCGATGCCGGCCGCGAGGTCGACGGTGCAGACGGTGACCGCGGGGCCGTCGGCGTCGTGGCGGGGCGCCTCGCAGACGACGGCGCCGTCGGGCGCGATCACCCGGCTGCGGCCGAACATCGCGGCGTCGCCTTCGCCGCCGGCCTGGTTGACGGTCACCCACCACTGGCCGTTGGCGAGTGCGTTGGCCGGGTGCAGCAGGTCCCACCAGGTCTCGGCGCCGGCCTCGTAGGCGGCGGGCATCACGACCAGCCGGGCGCCGCGCTCGCGCAGCGCGCGGGCATAGCCGGGGTGGTCGCCGTCGAAGCAGGTGGCCATGCCGACCGGGCCGAAGGGCTCGGTCGCGACGACCGACACCTCGGAGCCCGCGGCGAAGACGGCGTCCTCGGCGGTGGGCCGGTAGAGGTGGGCCTTGCGATGCCGGCCGACGACGGCGCCGCTCGGGTCGTACGCGAACGTCGTGTTGTACGTCGCCCCGTCGGCCAGCTCCGGCACCGACCCCGCGAACAGCCAGATCCCGTGGGTGCGGGCGGCCGCCGCGAGCCGGTCGCTGCGGGGGCCGGGCACCGGCTCGGCCGCCGCGGCCACGATCTCGCCGAGTCGCGGCGCGTCGTAGCCGCTGGCCCAGAGCTCGGGCAGGACCACCAGCTCGGCGCCCGCGTGGGCGGCGTCCGCGATCAGGGCGAGCGCGGTCTCGAGGTTGGTGGTGGGGTCGCCGGGCACGGCGTGCCACTGGACCAGCCCGATGGTGACGCGGCTCTGCATGGGTACTCCTTCGACGAGGGACGAACGCCTCATCCCAGGCCCCGGCCGAGGCGATGTCAACGACCGGGGTCATCTGGTTTGCCGATGCAGAGCAACGAAAACCGGTGTTGGTCGGCGAGCCGCGCGCGGCCCTACCGTGAGCGGGATCACGACTCCCGCGCCCGGCGCCGGAATCGGCCCTCAGGAAGGGGACACCCCATGCAGCACGATGCAGGCGAGACCACGATGACGGTCGAGAAGCGCACCATCGACCACATCCCGGTCACCGAACGGCACGGGCGCGCCCGCGACCTGTTCACGATCTGGTTCGGCTCCAACATCATGCTGCTCACCGTGGCAACCGGCGTGGTCGCGACCGCCGTCTACGGACTGCCGATCTGGGCGGCGGTGCTCGCGCTCGTGGTCGGCCATGCGGTCGGCGGCGTGGTGATGGCGCTGCACGCGGCGCAGGGCCCCCAGATGGGCGTGCCGCAGATGCTGCAGACGCGGGCCCAGTTCGGCTCCTACGGCAGCCTGCTCGTCGTCGTCCTCGTGATCTTCATGTACGTCGGCTTCTTCGCCTCCAACATGGTCCTCGGCGGCCAGGCGGTCTCCAGCCTGTTCGGGCTCGACGAGACCGTCGCGATCGTCCTGATCGGACTGGTCAGCGTGCTCGGCGCGATCGTCGGCTACCGGATGATCCATGCGCTGACCGGCCTGATGAGCCTGGTCTCGGGCGTGGTCATGGTCCTCGCGTTCGTGTGGATGCTCGGCGTCCACCACCTGCCGACCGGCGCCTTCCACGCCGACGGCGCCACCCTGGCCGGCTTCATGGGGACGGTGTCGCTCGCCGCGCTGTGGCAGATCGCCTACGCGCCGTACGTCTCCGACTACACCCGCTACATGCCGCGCGACACCGGTGTGCGCCCCGCGTTCTGGGCGACGTACGCCGGAGCGGTGCTCGGCTCGCTGTTCCCGATGATCCTCGGCGCGATGGTCGGCGCCGCGCTGCCGGACGCCGACACGGTGAGCGGCCTGCAGGACCTGACGCACGGCGTCGGCGGCCTGGTCATCGGGGTCTTCGGCATCGGCATCGCCTGCACCAACGCGATGAACCTCTACTGTGGCGCGCTCTCGACGATCACGGTCGGCCAGACGATCTTCCCGAAGTGGGTGCCCGGCGCCTCGGCGCGCGCGGTCGTGTCCGCCGTCCTGTTCGCCGGCGCGGTCGTGATGGCGCTGGCCGGCAAGGACAACTTCCTCGTCAACTTCACCAACTTCATGCTTCTCCTGCTGTGCGTGCTGGTGCCGTGGACGGCGGTCAACCTGGTCGACTACTACGCGCTCAAGCACGGCGAGTACGACATCGACTCGCTCTTCGAGCGCGACGGCGGCCGCTACGGCCGGTTCAACCCGATCGCGGTCGCCTGCTACTTCCTCGGCATCCTGGTGCAGATCCCGTTCCTGGTCACCACGAAGTACACCGGCCCGATCGGCGAGCGGCTCGGCTTCGTCGACATCTCCTGGATCGTCGGCCTGGCCGTCATCTGCCCGCTCTACCTGTTCCTGATGAAGCGCTTCGGCCGCTTCGCCGGCCACCGCCCGGTCGTGGAGGCGGCCGCGCAGGGCAGCGTCGCGTGACGGAGTTCGACTACCTCGTCGTCGGCGGTGGTACGGCGGGCAGCCTGCTCGCCGCGCGCCTGAGCGAGGACCCGGGCGTCACCGTCGGGCTCCTCGAGTGGGGCCCGGACGACGAGCGCGAGCCACGCGCCCGCGAGCTGCGCCGCTGGGCGGAGATGCTCGAGGGGGAGTACGACCTCGACTACCGCAGCGTCCCGCAGGAGCGCGGCAACTCGGCGATCCGCCAGGCCCGGCTGCGGATCCTCGGTGGCTGCTCCGACGGCAACACGATGATCTCGTGGCGCACGCTCGCCGCCGACCTCGACGAGTGGGTCGAGCGCGGCGCCGCCGGCTGGACTCCGGACGTCATCCAGCCCTACTACGACCGGCTCCGGACGCCGATCCAGCCGGTCGCGCCCGAGGACCGCAACCCGATGGTGGCCGACATGGTCGCCGCCGCGGTGGCCGCACTCGACATCCCGCTCCAGGACGCCTGGAACGACGGCCGCCTCGACGAGCGCGCCGAGGGCGCCGGCTTCTTCGAGGTCGGCTACACGCCCGACGGCAACGTCCGGTCGTCGACGTCGATCCACTACCTGCACCCGGCGCGCGCCACGCGCGACAACCTGGCCGTCGTCCTGGACGCGCGGGTCGAGAGGGTCGACGTCGTCGACGGCCGCGCGACCGGCGTCCGGGCGCGGGTCGACGGCGCGTTGGTGACCTTCACCGCCCGCCGTGAGGTGATCCTCTGCTGCGGCGCGATCGACACCCCGCGGCTGCTGCAGCTGTCCGGCATCGGGCCGCGCGCCGTCCTCGAGGCGGCGGGGGTCGCGGTCGTGGCGGACCTGCCGGGCGTGGGGGAGAACCTGATGGACCACGCCGAGGGCCTGGTCGTCTGGGAGCTCGCGGAGTCGCCGCCGCCGACCTGCGCGAGCGGCTGGGACGCCGGCGCCCTGGTCAGCATCGTCGAGCCGCACGACCGGCCCGACGTCCTCATGCACTTCCCGGTCGAGCCGTGGGCCGTCCACGCCGAGGCCTATGGCGCCCGGCTGCCCGAGCGGATCGTGTCGATCGCCCCGAACGTCGCCCGCCCCGCCTCTCGCGGCCGCGTGTGGATCACCTCGGCCGATCCCGAGGCCGCGCCGTCGATCGACTACCGCTACTTCACCGACCCCGAGGGCCGGGACGAGGCCACCCTGGTCGCGGGCGTGCGCCTCGCGCGGCGGATCGCCGAGGCCGAGCCCTTCGCCTCCCGGCTGGTCCGCGAGGTCTTCCCGGGCCCGGACGTGCAGACCGACGGGCAGATCAGCGAGGTCGCCCGGGCGACCCACCAGACCGTCTACCACGTCAGCGGGACGTGCGCGATCGGGGCGGACGACGATCCGCTCGCCGTCCTGCGGCCGGATCTGCGGGTGCGCGGGGTCGAGGGATTGCGCGTCGTCGACGCGTCGGTGTTCCCGCAGCTGGTCGCGACCAACCCGGTGGTCACCGTGATGATGGTCGCCGAGCGCGCGGCCGACCTCATCCGCGGCTGACGACGCCGCTGCGCGGGGGTCGTGTGCCTGAGACCGCGTCTAGGCGGGTTCTCAGGCACACGACTCCACACGGAGCCGGCCGGCCCTATTCGCCGGCCAGCTCCTCGACCAGCTCGGCGACGATGGCGAGCTGGTAGGTCAGGGTCCGCGCGGACGGCTGCTGCGCGATGAAGGTCTCCTCGAACGGGTCGACGACCTCGGTGCGGATGCCCGAGAGCGTCTCGACGATCGCGAGCCCGCAGAAGGGCACCTCCGACTCGGCGTACCCGCCCTCGTGGACGGCGACGACCCGGCCGTCGCACACCTCGTCGGCGACCTCCATGACCAGGGCGGTCATCTGGCGGAAGCTGTCGGCGTAGAGCAGCTGGCGGGCCAGCGGGTCGACCATGTTGGCGTCGAGGCCGCTGGCGATGACGATCAGCTCGGGCGCGAAGTCGCGGACGGCGGGCAGCACGATGTCGCGCATCGCCGCGAGGTAGGTCTCGTGGCCCGCGCCCGGGGGCAGCGGGACGTTCAGGTTGTAGCCCAGCCCGGCGCCGCGGCCGCGGTCGGCGGTGGTGCCGGTGTCGACCGGGAAGCAGTTCTCCTGGTGGATCGACACGGTGAGGACGTCGTCGCGCTCGTAGTAGACCGCCTCGGTGCCGTTGCCGTGGTGCACGTCCCAGTCGATGACGGCGACCCGGCCGAGACCGTGCTCGGCCTTGGCCGCCTCGACCGCGATCGCGATATTCGCGAGCAGGCAGAAGCCCATGCCCTCGTCGGGCAGGCAGTGGTGACCCGGCGGACGGGAGAGTGCGTAGGCGTTGCGATAGCGGCCGGTCACCACGTCGGCGACGGCACGCTTGGCCAGGCCGGCGGAGAGCGCGGCGATCTCGAAGCCGCCGTGCGAGAACAGCGCCTCGGGGCCGATCTCGCCGCCCTTGCCGGCGCTGAGCTCGGCGAACCGGTCGAGGTACGCCGCGGGGTGCACCCGCTCCATGTCCTCACGGGTCACCGGCTCGGCGCTCAGGACGTCGAGCCGGTCGGCGAGGCCGGACACGTCGAGCAGCGACTTGAACCGCCGCTTCGACTCCGGCGACTCCGGGTGCCCGCCGGTCGCGAGCGGCTGGAGCCACCCGCCGACCGGCAGGAAGAGGACCGCCTCACCCGTGCTGTGCCACAGGCAGCGCTCGTCGTGGTAGAACGCCGTCCCGGTGCCGGGAGCGCCCGCCGCGGCGGTCACTACGCACGCGCCTGACGGTCGTAGTCGGCATAGCTGCGCTGGGTCGCGATGTGGCCGGCGACGTGCTTGGCGTCGTGCCAGACGCCCCAGATGAAGCTGGAGCCGCGGCGCGAGAGCCAGGGGAGGCCGACGAAGTAGACGCCGGGCTCGGTGGAGACGCCGCGGCGGTGGGCCGGGCGGCCGTTCTCGTCGAGGGCGTCGACCTGGAGCCAGCTGTAGTCGGTGGCGAACCCGGTCGCCCAGATCACCGAGGTGACGCCGGCGGCGGCGAGGTCGAGCGACAGCAGCGGGGTGGTGGCGGCCTGCGGGTCGGGGCCGAGGATGTGGGCCTGCGGCTCCTGGGGCAGGTCGATGCCGTTGCGGGCGACGTACTCGTCAGCGGCCCGGAGCAGGGCGAGGTAGTTGGCGTCGCCCAGGGCGATGTTCTCGGCGAGGTCCTCGCGGAAGGTGAGGGTGCCGGCGTCGTAGGTGTCGGTCATGCCGACGAGCTGGATGCCGGTCGCCTCGAGGGCGCGGAAGTCGACGGTGTGGCCGCCGCGGGCGCCGCTGACGGCGATCGTGACGTGCTCGGCGCCGGCGGCGGGCGTCTCGAGGTCCCACAGGCCGAGGACGCCGAGCCACCAGCAGAAGTCGCGGCCGCGGTAGCTCCGCGGGGGACGGTCGTGCGGGCCGACGGAGAGGAAGACCTGGCGGCCCGAGCGCTGCAGCTCGTCGGCGATCTGGACGCCGGACGACCCGGCGCCCACGACGAGGACGGCGCCCTCGGGGAGCTGCGCGGGGTTGCGGTAGCTGCTGGAGTGCATCTGCAGCTCGACTGCGCCGTCGGGGACGATCGGCGGGTAGACCGGCTTCTGGAAGGGGCCGGTGGCGGCGACGACGTACCGGGCGTCGATGACGCCGTCGGAGGTCTCGACGCGGAAGCCGGGGCGGCCCTCGTGGCGGGTCACGGAGGTGACCTCGACGCCGGTCTTGATGGGGGCGTTGATCTTCTCGGCGTACGCCTCGAAGTAGGCGGCCACCTGGTCCTTGGTCGCGAAGCCGTCGGCGTCGACGTCCTGGAACTCCAGGCCGGGGAAGCGGTCGTGCCACGCGGGGCCGTTGGCGACGAGCGAGTCCCAGCGCATGGTGCGCCAGCGCTCGGCGATCCGCTCGCGCTCCAGCACGAGGTGCGGCACGCCGTTCTCGCTCAGGTGCTCGCTCATCGCCACGCCGGCCTGGCCGGCGCCGACGACGAGGACCTCGACCTCCTGGTTCGACATCCCCAACCTCCACTCTCGAATCGGCATCTGCCTCGGGGGGAGACGTGCCGCTGCGGCACGTCCGTTGATGACGATCCTGAACGCCGCCGAGTCCTCTGTCCAACAGATGTTGTGGAAGCACTGCATCGGTTCTGCTGATCCAATCGGCTCGCGTCTCGCGATTGGATCTGGTTTGGAGATGAAGGTCGTAAGAAAGATCTGTTGGACACATGCGTCGGGGTGGAGTGGACTGGCTCCATGAGCATCGTCGTCGGCGGCCACACCCGCATCCGTCCGTTCAACACCAGCGTCACCTACCCGGAGCAGAACCTCGACAACGATCTGTGCCAGGCCGTCGTCGCGGGCAACACCGTGTACGTCCGCGGCCAGATCGGCCAGAACCTCGACACCAGCGAGTCCGTCGGCATCGGCGACGTCGAGGCGCAGACCGAGCAGGCGATGGCGAACATCAAGATGCTGCTCGAGGAGGCCGGCGCTCGCATGGAGCACCTGGTCAAGCTCACCATCTACATCATCGACCCGCGCTACCGCGAGACCGTCTACCGGACCATCGGCCGCTGGACGAAGGGCGTCCACCCCATCTCGACCGGCATCGTCGTCTCCGCCCTCGCCCGCCCGGAGTGGCTGGTCGAGGTCGACGCGATCGCCGTGATCTCCGCCGAGGACGCCGAGGACGCCCGGTGACCTTCTCCGTCCTCGCGACCGACGGCACGGGTGCCGTCGGCATCGCCGTCACCTCGTCGAGCCCGGCCGTCGCCGCGCGGTGCATCCACCTGCGCCCCGGCGTCGGCGGCGCCTCGTCGCAGAACATCACCGACCCCCGCCTCGGCACCGCGCTGCTCGACGCGCTCGAGAGCGGCCTCGACGCCGCCGCCGCGCTGGCCGCGGTGACCGAGGGGCGCGAGCACATCCAGCACCGGCAGCTCACCGTCCTCTCCCTCGACGGCAAGGGCGCCGCCTTCTCGGGTGAGGGCTCGCTCGGCGTGCACCACCAGGTCGTCGGGGACGGCGTCGTCGCCGCCGGCAACCTGCTCGCCGACACCGCCGTCGTCGACGCCGTCGCCGCGGGCTTCGCGGCCGCGACCGGCGACCTCGAGGAGCGGCTGCTCGCCGCGCTCGAGGCCGGCCTGGCCGCCGGTGGCGAGGCCGGTCCGGTCCGCTCGGCCGGCCTGTCCGTCGTCCGGGACGTCGCCTGGCGGGTCACCGACCTGCGCGTCGACTGGGCCGACGACCCGATCGGTCAGCTCCGCGAGCTGCTCGGCGTCTGGCTGCCGCAGCGCGACGACTACGTCACGCGCGGCATCGACCCCACCGTCGCGCCGTCGTACGGCGTACCCGGGGACGAGTGACATGAGCCTCGATGGCAAGGACACCGCGGCCCGCACGGTGGCCGCCGACGCGGAGCGCCTGATCGGGCTCTCCGAGCAGCTCCACGCGAACCCCGAGACCGCGTGGGAGGAGCACGACTCCTCCCGCTGGGTCGCGGAGGCGCTCGCCGAGGTCGGCTACGACGTGACGCCGTCGTACCTCGGCCTGGAGACGGCCTTCCACGCCACCATCGGCAGCGGACCGTTCCGGCTCGGCCTCTGCGCCGAGTACGACGCGCTGCCGGGCCTCGGCCACGCCTGCGGCCACAACCTGATCTCGGCGATCACCGTCGGCGCGGCGCGGGCACTGGCCCCGCTGGCCGACGCGGCGGGCCTGACCATCGAGGTCTACGGCACGCCCGCCGAGGAGGGCGGCGGCGGCAAGATCGAGCTGCTGGAGCGTGGGGCGTTCCGGGACCTCGACCTCGCCATGATGGCCCACCCCGCGCCGGTCGACGTCGCCGAGGCGGAGCCCTTCGCGGTGTCCCACTCGCACGTGGAGTATCGGGGCAAGGCGTCGCACGCGGCGGCGTACCCCGAGCAGGGCGTCAACGCCGCCGACGCCTTCACCATCGCCCAGGTGGCGATCGGCATGCTGCGCCAGCAGCTCCCGCCGTCGGTGCGCGTCCACGGCGTGATGACCAACGGGGGAGAGGCGCCCAACGCCATTCCCGCCCACACCGAGGGCCGCTGGTACGTCCGCGCCGAGTCGCTCGCGCAGCTCGCCGAGACCGAGGACCGGGTCTGGAAGTGCTTCCAGGCCGGCGCCCTCGCCACCGGCGCCGCACTGGAGATCACGCCGGAGAGCAAGCCGTACGCCGAGTTCCGGACCTACCAGCCCGCGCTCGACGCCTACGTCCGCAACGCGACCGACCTCGGCCGGGTCTTCGACCAGGGCACGCCCGCGCGCCGGATGAACCGCGCCTCGACCGACATGGGCAACGTCTCCCAGGTCGTCAACGCGATCCACCCCTACGTCGGCATCGGCTCGCTGCCCGCGCTCAACCACCAGCCCGAGTTCGCCGCCCATTGCGTCGGCGGCGACGCGGAGAAGGCGCTGCTCGACACGGCGACCGCGCTGGCCTGGACCGCGCTGGACATGGCGGTGGCGCGATGACGGCGACGACGCAGACGCGGATCGAGCTCGACTCGCTCGGCCCGCACGAGGTGCCGGCGACGGCGTACTGGGGCGTCCACACGGCCCGCGCCCTGGCCAACTTCCCGATCAGCGGCACGCCGGTCGGCAGTCACCGCGAGCTGGTCGCCGCGCTCGGCGCGGTCAAGCTCGCCGCGGCGCGCGCCAACCACGAGCTGGGCCTGCTCGACGACCGCCGGTACGACGCGATCGCGGCCGCCGCGGAGGAGGTCCGCGCGGGCGCACTCGACGGCGAGTTCGTCGTCGACGTGATCCAGGGCGGCGCCGGGACGTCGACCAACATGAACGCCAACGAGGTCGTCGCCAACCGTGCGCTGGAGATCCTCGGCCTGTCGCGCGGCGCCTACGACGAGATCCACCCGCTCGACCACGTCAACCGCTGCCAGTCGACCAACGACGTCTACCCGACCGCCGTCCGGCTCGCGCTGGTCGCCGCCATCGAGCGGCTGCGGGTCGCGACGTCGGCGCTCGCCGACTCGTTCGCGGCGAAGGCGGAGGAGTTCCGCGCGGTGCCGAAGATCGGGCGCACCCAGCTGCAGGACGCCGTACCGATGACCGTAGGGCAGGAGCTCGGCGCCTTCGCGACGACCCTGCGCGAGGAGATCGCCCGGCTCGCCGACTCCCGCGCCCTGCTGTGCGAGATCAACCTCGGCGCCACCGCCATCGGCACCGGCATCACCGCCCACCCCGACTACCGCCGTCGCGCGGTCGCTCACCTCGCCGAGATCACCGGCGTCCCGGTGGTCGGCGCGGACGACCTGGTCGAGGCGACCAGCGACACCGGCGCCTTCGTGCAGGTGTCGGGCGTCCTCAAGCGGGTCGTGGTCAAGGCGTCGAAGATCTGCAACGACCTGCGCCTGCTCGGCTCGGGTCCGCAGGCCGGCTTCGCCGAGCTGCAACTGCCGGCGCGCCAGGCCGGGTCGAGCATCATGCCCGGCAAGGTCAACCCGGTCATCCCGGAGATGGTCAACCAGGTCGCCTTCTGGGTGATCGGCAACGACATGACCGTCACCATGGCCGCGGAGGGCGGGCAGCTCCAGCTCAACGCCTTCGAGCCGGTCATCTGCCACGGCCTGCTGCAGGGCTTCGCCTGGACCGCGGCCGCCTTCGACTCGCTCCGTGAGCTGTGCGTCGACGGGATCACCGTCGACGCCGTCAAGCTCGCCGCGGTCGCCGCGGAGAACGCGGGCCTGGCGACGGCGCTGACGCCGCTGCTCGGCTACGCCCGGTCGGCCGAGATCGCGAAGGCGGCCCTCGGCGGCGCCGGCGTGGTGCGCGACCTGGCCCTGGCGACGGGCGGTGTGGAGGCCGACGTCCTCGATGCGCTGCTGCGGCCCGAGGTGCTCGCGAACCTCGAATCGTGACGGGAGGTACGGCAGGATGGCCGCCATGGCCGAGGTCGGGTTCACGCTGACGCAGCTGCGCTACTTCGCCGCGGCGGCCGAGCAGGGCAGCATGACGGCGGCCTCGCGGCAGCTGATGGTGTCGCAGTCGGCCATCTCGACCGCCGTCGCCCAGCTGGAGAAGGAGCTCGGCGTCCAGCTCCTGCTGCGCCACCACGCGCGCGGGCTGACGCTCACCGCCGCCGGTGAGGAGTTCTACCGCGAGCTGCGCAGCTATCTGGTGCACACCACCGAGCTCGCCGAGGTCGCCCGCTCCGCCGGCCAGGCCCTCGTCGGCGAGCTCGCCGTCGGCTGCTTCACCACCCTCGGCCCGTTCGAGCTGCCCCGCCTGCTCGCCGCCTGCGAGGCCGAGCACCCGGGCATCCGGATCTCCGTCGTCGAGGAGGAGCACGCCGCGCTCAAGCAGGCGCTCCGCTCGGGGCGCTGCGAGCTGGCGCTGATGTACGGCTACGACCTCGACGACGACATCGACCACGTCCGGGTCGGCGTCGCCGCGCCGTACGTGCTGGTGGCGAAGGGGCACCGGCTCGCCCGCCGCAAGAAGGTCGCCCTCGCCGATCTCGCCGACGAGCCGATGGTGCTCCTCGACCTGCCGCACAGCGGCCTCTACCTCGAGCGGCTCGTCGCCTCCACCGGCGTCGAGCCGCAGATCCGCCACCGCACCGCCGGCTTCGAGACGGTCCGCGCGATGGTCGCCAACGGCCAGGGCTGGTCGGTGCTCAACCAGCGCCCGGCGAGCGACATGACCTACGACGGCGCGGAGGTCGTCAACCTCGAGATCTCCGACCCGGTCGAGCCGCTGGACGTCGTCCTGGCGTCGATGAAGGGGGTCCGGCTGACCTCGCGGGCGCAGGCGTTCGTGCGGTCGTCGGTGCGGACGACGCGGCGCTCAGCGTCGACCGAGCGCGGCTGAGGCCGCGGCCGCGGCGCGGGCGGTCGCCTCGCCCCAGGCACGCGCGAGCGCGACGGTCGCATCGGGGCGCTCGGGCACGACGGTGAGGGTGTACTGCTGGGCGCCCTGGCGGTCGAAGACCGGTGCGCTGATGTTGGCGACGGGCAGGGGAGTCGCGTCGTCGTCCGGCAGGGTGGTGACGAACTCCGACCAGTCCTCGGGCGGCAGGTGCCCGCGGAGCTCGTCGACGATGCGGGGCGGCAGGTCCGAGGCCAGCAGGCTGGCGAGCACCACGCTCGAGGACGACGACGTCCGCAGGCACTCGATGATGTAGCCGTTCGCGAGCCCACCGGCCACGATGTCGCGCACCGGCAGGGCATCCGCCGCGATCGGGATGAGGGGCGGGCGCGCCAGCCACTCGTCGACGACGCCCGGGTGCTCCCAGGCGATGTTGACGAGCCCGAGCGGGGGAGCCAGGGGGAAGCGCTCGCCGACGAGGTCGCGCCGGTCGCCGGGAATGGCCGTGCCCAGGCGGTCGAGGATCATGGCGTGCTCGTCGTACACGGCGCTGAGGACGCAGCTCAACCCGAGCCGGTCGTGCAGGTCGACCAGGAACGGCCGGACCAGGTCGAGGTTGGCGAGGCCGGACTCCGCGGCGGTGCCGAGCCGGATCAGCGCGGGGCCGAGACCGTAGGACTTCGCGTCGTCGCGGGTCACGTAGTCGGCGTCGGTGAGCGCGGCGAGGATGCCGAGGCAGGTGGGCTTGTTCAGCCTGAGCGTGTCGGCCACCTGGGTGAGGGTGAACCGCTCGCGCGGCGCGTCCGCCAGCAGGTCGAGGATCCGGACCACCCGATCGGTCGGCGGCGACTTTCGCTCCACGGAACCGGCCCTTGTCCCGGCGCTGGGGGCGTGCGTACGATCACCCGGCTCTCTGGAATTCGGCATTCATATTTTGTAACACATGTCCGCGTCCCGGATCCAGCCCCACGACCTGTCCAGCGAAAGAGAAGCCCATGACGACGACGTCCCCGCCCGACGTACTGGCCCCGGCCCGGCTCGGCCCGATCACCCTGCGCAACCGCATCATCAAGTCGGCGACCTTCGAGGGCCGTACGCCGGGTGCGCTGGTGACCGACGAGCTCATCGAGTTCCACCGCCGGCCGGCCGCCGGCGGCGTGGGGATGTCGACGGTGGCCTACTGCGCGGTCGCACCCGAGGGGCGCACCGAGCACGGACAGCTCTGGATGCGCCCGGAGGCCTTGCCGGGTCTGCGCCGGCTGACCGACGCGATCCACGCCGAGGGCGCGGCGGCCTCGGCGCAGCTCGGGCACGCCGGCCCGGTCGCCAACGAGAAGTCGACCGGCTTCCCCGCGCTCGCGCCGTCGCGCTCGTTCAACCCGATGAGCATGCGGACGATCCGGGCCGCCTCGGTCGACGACATCGCGCGGATCACCCGCGCACACGGGACGGCGGCCGAGCTCGCGGTCGAGGCCGGGTTCGACGCCGTCGAGATCCACTTCGGCCACAACTACTTCGCGAGCTCGTTCCTGAGTCCCAAGCTCAACCGCCGCAAGGACGCCTACGGCGGCTCGCTGGCCAACCGCGCCCGCGTCGTCCGCGACACCGCGCGGGCGGTCCGCGAGGCCGTGGGCGACCGGATCGCGATCCTCGCCAAGCTCAACATGGACGACGGCGTGCCCGGCGGGTTCTGGGTCGACGAGGCGATCCAGGTCGCGCAGTGGCTCGAGGCCGACGGGAGCGTCGACGCGCTCGAGCTGACCATGGGCAGCTCGCTGCTCAACCCGATGTACCTGTTCAAGGGCGACGCACCGATCCGCGAGTTCGCCGCGGCGATGCCGCAGCCGGTCCGGCTCGGGGTGCAGCTGCTCGGCAAGCAGTTCATCCACGCGTATCCGTACCGCGACCTCTTCATGCTCGGGGAGGCTCGCCAGGTCCGCTCCGCCGTCGGGCTGCCGCTGGTGCTGCTCGGCGGCGTCACTGACCGGGCCGGCATGGACACCGCGATGGCCGAGGGCTTCGAGTTCGTGGCGATGGCGCGGGCGCTGCTGCGCGAGCCCGACCTGGTCAACCGGATCGCCGAGGATGCGCGCACCCGGTCGCTGTGCATCCACTGCAACAAGTGCATGCCGACGATCTTCTCGGGCGCGCGCTGCGTCCTGGTCGAGCGCTCGGTCTGACCCGAACGACCCATCCACGCACCCGATCGAGGAGTCACCCCATGAGCACGTACGTCATCACCGGAGCCGCATCGGGCATCGGCGCCGCCACCAAGGCGCGCCTGGAGGCCGACGGCCACCAGGTCGTCGGCATCGACCTGCGCGACGCCGACGTCGAGGTCGACCTCGGCACCACGGAGGGCATCGCGCAGGCGGTCGCCGGTGTGCGCGAGCTCGTCGACGCGATCGACGGCTTCGCGCCGATCGCCGGGATCGCGCCGTCCGCGGGTCGCTCGGGGCAGCAGCTCGTCGCGGTCAACTACTTCGGCGCGGTCGACCTGCTCGAGGGGCTGCGGCCGCTGTTGGCCGCCGGAACCGATCCGTCGGTCGTGCTGCTCAGCTCGAACTCGACGACCACGCAGCCGCACTGGCCGACCGAGCTGGCCGAGGCCTGCGTCGCCGGCGACCGGGAGGGCGCCGGCGCGATCGCCGACGGCTTCGGCGACCTGTCCGCGATCACGGCCTATCCGGCGTCGAAGGCAGCGCTGGCCTACTACGCCCGCACCCGCGCCGCGGACTACCTGACGTCGGGCATCCGGCTGAATGCGGTGGCGCCCGGGTTCATCGACACCCCGATGACCCAGGAGGCGTTGAAGGACCCGCTCACCGCGCAGGCCATCCAGGAGTTCCTCGCCACGGTCCCCGCCGGGCGCGGCGGCCGGCCCGAGGAGGTCGCCTCCCTGATCGCCTACCTGCTGGGGCCGGAGTCGACCTATGTCGTGGGGTCGGTGCTCTTCGTCGACGGTGGGCTCGATGCGTCCCTGCGCGGCCTGGACTGGCCGAAGGTGTGGCAGCCGGGCGCCTGAGACGTGGCCCGCAATGGCTGACGGGCAGGCCGCCGATCCGTGGATCCGCGACCTGCCCGTCGGACAGGGTTCCGGGTGGCGTCAGACGTGCGCCGGCACCGGAGCGAGCTCGCTCGGCGCCAGCTGGCGTCCGCGCGCGAGGAAGTAGTAGACCGGGGCGGTGACGACCAGGCCGATGATCCAGCTGAGGTCGGCGCCGCCGAGCTGGTCGGAGACCGGACCGGCGTACAGCGGGGTGTTCATGAACGGGATCTGCACGAGGATGCCCACGACGTAGGCGATCAGGGCCTGCGTGTTGAAGCGCCCGTAGATGCCGCCGTCGGCCGCGAAGATCGAGTCGAGGTCGTAGTTGCCGCGGTGGATCAGGTAGAAGTCGATCAGGTTGATCGCGGTCCACGGCACCAGAACGACGAGCAGCGCGAGCACGATGTCGACGAAGTGCGAGATGAAGTCGCCCGAGACGCCGATCGCGAAGTACGTCGACGCGGCCATCACGACCAGCGACAGCACCAGGCGGGTGCGGGCGGTGGGGATCCACTTGGCGACGAAGGTCTGCACGCAGGTGATGGCGGACAGCACCGTGCCGTACAGGTTCAGCGCGTTGTGGCTGATCACCGACAGCAGGAAGAGCACGAGCAGGACCGGGCCGAGGCTGCCGGTGGTGTCGCGGACGCCCTGCATGACGTCGATGCCGGGCTTCATGGCCAGGGCGACGATGGCGCCGAAGGTGAAGGGCAGGATCGAGCCGAGGGTGCAGCCGAGGTAGGTCGCGTTGAACGTGGCGCGGACGCCCACGTCGGCGGGCAGGTAGCGCGAGTAGTCGGAGACGTACGGCGCGAACGCGATCTGCCACAGCGCGGCGAGCGAGACCGTGGCGAGGAAGCCGGCGTTGGTGTAGCCGCCCTGCGTCCAGAAGCCCGCGGGGACGCCGGCGACGAAGATCGCGCCGATGCCGAGCACGATGCCGATGCCGAGGACCCAGGTCGCGACCTTGTTGATCTTGTGGATGACCTTGTAGCCGATCACGCAGATCAGGCCCGAGCCGAGCGCGCCGACGACGATGCCGGCGGAGACGGGGACCGAGTCGGCGATGCCGTGCAGCGACTGGCCGGCGAGGACGATATTCGAGGCGAAGAACGCGAGGTACATGACCGCGGCGATGACGACGACGATCAGCGCGCCGAACGAGCCGAACTGGCCGCGGCTCTGGATCATCTGCGGGATGCCCATCTGCGGGCCCTGCGCGGAGTGCAGCGCCATGAAGACGCCGCCCACGAGGTGGCCGACGACGATGGCGACGACGCACCAGAACAGGTCGAGGCCGAAGACGCTGACGCCGGCGGCACCGGTGACGACGGGCAGCGGGGCGATATTCGTCCCGAACCACAGGGTGAAGAGGTCGCGCACCTTGCCGTGGCGGTCCTCCGGTGGGACGTAGCCGATGGTGTGCTTCTCGACGACAGACTGATCAGACATGGTTCAACTCCAAAAGTGAGGCGCAGCACCTATGGTCGGTAGGCCATGCATCCCCTGGCAAACGAATCCTTTTGGCCCAAGTCATCGACTTCTCAGATAGTTCGGCGGGTGTCTCGGCACCCTGTCCGCGCCTGTCCCGAGGCAGCGGATTCAGTAAGGTCGGCGCATGACTGCTGACTGGCGTGCCGACCTCGTCGACCAGGTGCGTGGCCTCATCAACGAGGCCGAGCCCGAGGTCGTCGAGGAGGCCAAGTGGAAGAAGGCCTCCAACCCCGACGGCGTCCCGACCTTCTCCTGCGACGGGCTGATCTGCACCGTCGAGACCTACAAGGACAAGGTGAAGCTGACGTTCGCCAAGGGTGCGTCGCTCGCCGACCCGACCGGGCTGTTCAACGCGAGCATGGACGCCGGCACGCGGCGCGCGATCGACGTCTTCGAGGGGGAGGAGCTCGACGGCCCCGCGCTGGTGGCTCTGGTGCGCGAGGCCGTCGTACTCAATCGCTCCTGATCAGGCCTCCGCGCCCACGGCGTCGCGGACGGAGACGGCCGCGGCGCCGCGGGTACGACGCCGTACCGCCTCGGCCACGACGAGCACCAGCAGGTTGGGACCGAGGGCGATGAGGCCCGAGTCCCAGCTGCCGATCGGGACCTCGAAGAAGGTGATCCAGGCGACGCCGGCGACGCCGACGACGAGTCCGAGCAGCACCGGCACGGCGCCGACGGTGACCTTCTTGCGCAGCGCGATCGCGGTCGCGGGCGCCATCTGGGTGAGGCCGCCGTAGGTCAGCAGGAGCAGCGAGGTGATGTCGGAGCCGGCGAGGCCGAAGGCCAGCGAGCAGAGGATCGCGGCGACGACGAACAGCGTGTTGACCTTGAGCCGCAGCGACTCGCGCACGGTCACCAGGTTGGTCGAGACCAGCGAGGAGATGCCCATCGCGATCGCCGCCGCGGGGACCATCGCGGCGGACGCGCCGGCGATGGCGACGACCGCGACCAGCCACGACGGGAGCGTCGCGGTGGCGGTCTCGAGCAGCACGTGGTTTCCGGTGGTGTCCGACGGCAGCTTCTGGGTGGCGGCGAGGCCGACGAAGATCGGCGCGAACAGGGCGAGCTGGTAGAGCGCGAGCCACTTGTAGTTGCTGCGCAGCACCTCGCCGGTCTTGGCGGCGAGGACCGGCGGCCACAGGTGCGGGAAGGTGTTGAGGCCCGCGCCGATGCTGGTGACGATCACCGCGGTCAGGAAGAAGGTCTTGTCCCAGCCGGGCTGGTTGAGGTCGAGCAGCTGCGGGCCGACGCTGTGGATGTGGGCGAAGGCCTCCGGGATGCCGGCGATGCCGAAGACGGCGCCGCCGAGGACGATGAGCAGCGCGGCGACCATGAGCACGTCCTTGACCACGGCGACGCGGGCGACGCCGCGGATGCCCGACCAGACCACGAAGATCACGACGAGCGCGCTCGCGACGACCATCGACAGGCCGCGGCCGGCGGCGCTGCCGGTGGCCAGCTCGACGATCAGGCCGAGGCCGGTGATCTGCAGCTGCAGGTAGGGGAGCAGGAAGACCGCGCCGACCAGGGCGGTGACCTTGCCGAGCGCCTTGTTCTGGAAGCGGTCGGCGAAGAAGTCGGCCTGGGTGAGGTAGCCGCGCTCCGCGCCGAGCTGGCGCATCCGCGGACCCACGAAGTAGAGGCCGATCGCCGACAGCGACAGGTAGGCCAGCGCGAAGACGCCGACCACGCCGCCGCCGAACGCGATGCCGGCGAGGCCGAGGAAGCTGAACGTCGTCAGTGAGTCGCCGGCCTGGAGGAACCACGACGTCCAGCGGGCGAAGCCGCGGCCGCTGACGGTCCAGTCGGACATCGTGGTGCTGCGTCGGCCGCTCATGCCGAGCACGCCCAGCGCGATGATGCCGATGACGATGGCGGTGGTGAGGATCATCGGTGGCCTCCCTGGGCGCCGTGGGTGTGCTCGGCCGCGTCGGCCTCGGCCAGCTCGGCGGCGTCGGCCTCGGCGCCGCCGTCCTTGCGATAGCTCGCCTCGACGAACTGGAGCGCGACGACGGTGCCGACGACCCAGATCGCCGTCCAGACCAGGACGGACGGGACGCCGAACCACAGGTGGGGGCCGTTGACGAACGGCAGCAGCGGTGTCGACAGGAAGCCGACGACCGGGACGGCCGCGATGGCGAGGCGCCGCGGGCTCATCAGGTTGGGGACGGGCGGGTTCACGAGTGGACCTCCGGGAGGCGAGGGGCGACGCGGCCGTGGCCGGTCGCGGCTTCGAATGCTGCGGCGATGCCGAGCAGGGTGGACTCGGTGCGGGCGCGGGTGATGATCTGGAGACCGACCGGCAGCCCGTCGGGCGTGAACCCCGCGGGCACCGAGATCGCCGGCACTCCGAGGGGCGTGAAGAGGTAGCTGGCGCGCATCCAGTCCAGATAGGTGTGCTGGGGGATGCCGTCGATGTCGGTCGGCCAGATCTGCTCGACCGGGAAGGCGGCGACCTGGCTGACGGGCGCCAGCAGGACGTCGTAGTCGTCGAAGAAGTCGTGCGCGGCGCGCTGGAGGCGGGTGAGCTCGGCGAACGCGCGCATCACGTCGCGCCCCGAGCTCTTCCGGCCCTCGTTGATGTTCCAGACGATGTCGGCCTTGAAGGCGTCGGGCTCGGCCGCGAGCCGGTCGCCCCACATCAGGTCGAACTCCGCGGCGCGCAGCACGCGGAAGGCGTCGTCGGAGCCGTCGAGGTCGAGGCACGCGTGCTCGACGTCGGCGCCGAGCTCGGTGAAGACCTTCACCGCCGGGTCGAGTACGTCGAGCACCTGGCGCTCCATCGCGACCCGGTCGCCGAGGGTCGGCGCCCAGGCGACGCGCAGGCCGCGCAGGTCGGCCGCGGTCACCGCGTCGGCGCTGGGGTGCTCGCCGTGCATCGACATCGGGTCGTGGCGGTGGGGACCGGACATGACCGACAGCAGCAGCGCGGTGTCGTCGACGGTGCGGCCCATCGGCCCGGAGACCGCGAGCGGCGTGAAGGCGACGCCGGTGGTCGGCTCGGCGATCCGGCCGGGCGTCGGGCGCAGGCCGACGACATTGCACATCGACGCCGGGTTGCGCAGCGAGCCGCCCATGTCGCTGCCGTCGGCGATCGGCTGGAAGCGGGCCGCGAGGGCGGCGGCCGCGCCGCCGCTGCTGCCGCCGGCGGTGCGGCCGACGGCGTACGGGTTGTGGGTCGGACCGAACACCTCGTTGAAGGTGTGCGACCCGGCCGCGAACTCGGGGACGTTGGTCTTGCCGGTGCGGACGGCGCCTGCGTCCTGGATCCGCCGGACGACCTCGTCGTCAGCGGTGGGGACGTTGTCGGCGTGCAGCGGCGAGCCGTACGTCGTGCGCAGGCCGGCCGTCGCGTGCGTGTCCTTGAACGCGATCGGGACGCCGTGCAGGGGAGCGAGTGGCAGGCCGGCGGCGCGGCGTCGTACGGCCTCCTCGTCGGCGGCGGCCGCGGCCCGCTCGGCGCCCTCGCGGTCGAGGGTCACGATCGCGTTGACGGTCGGGTTGTCGCGGTCGATCCGGTCGAGGTGGGCCGCCAGCACCTCGCGCGCGGAGAAGTCGCCGCGCTGCTGGCCGGCGACCAGCTCGCGGGCGGTGGCTTCGGTCAGGTGGTCGACCACGGTGGGGGCTCCTTCGCAGGGGTGGGCGGGACGTGAGCTCGGGGCGTCGGGTGACGCCGGCCACACTGTCCTTTGAGCCATAGTGTTTGCGATGATGTAGATCTGGGTCAATAGATCAAGCAAAAAGAATGAAATGAGCCAAGTGGTGAGGTTTTCGTGAATGTGCGGGCCGTCGCGTCCGAGCCGCGCACGGTCGTGCCGGATACTGGCCGCGTGTCGAGCGCACCCCTGGACCCGCTGTCGCAGCGGATCGTCGGAGCCCTGCAGGTCGACGGTCGCGCCTCGTGGCGCAAGGTCGCCGAGGTCCTCGACGAGCCGGTACGCACCGTCGCCCGCCGCGGCGCCGCGCTGCTCGAGGACCGCACGGTCCAGGTCGTCGGCCTGCCCAACACCGACCAGACCCACATCATCCGCCTGCGCTGCCGCGCCGGCGCCACCGCGGCGGTCGCGACGGCGGTCGCCGCCCGGCGCGACACGGTCTTCGTCTACGCCGTCGGCCGAGCGCCCGAGATCGTCGCCGAGGTGATGACGCCCTACGACGCGCTGGCCGGGCTGGTCCTCGACGAGCTGCCCGCGCTCGACGGCGTCGAGGAGGTGCGCGCCGACTCCGCGCTGCTCTACTTCCGCACCGTCGCCGAGTGGTCGCCCGACCTGCTCAGCGCCGACGAGACCGCCGCGCTCGGCGAGGTCGCCGACGGCGAGCCGTTCTCGCCCGAGACCCGCTTCCAGCTCGACGAGACCGAGCGCGCGCTGCTCGACGCGCTCGTCGCCGACGGCCGCACGCCGCTGCAGGACATCGCCGAGCTGCTCGGCTGCTCCGACGCCACCGCGCGGCGCCGGGTCGAGCAGCTCATCGACCGCGGCGCGCTGCGGATCCGCGCCGTCGTCGAGCCCGCGCTGCTCGGCCTGCCCGTCGAGACCCTGGTCTGGCTGCGCGCCCACCCGACCCGCATCGACGAGATCGGCCGCGCGCTCATCGCCTCGCCGCTCGTGCGCTACTGCGCCTTCGTCGCCGGCGAGGACCAGCTCCTCGTCGACGTCACCACCCCCGACGTCGACACCCTGCGACGGCTGCTCACCGACCCGGCCTGGGCCGGGGCCGCCGACCAGGTCAGCGCGACGCCGCTGCTGCGCGCCTACAAGCGCGGTGGCGTGCTCGTCGGCGAGGGCTGACGCCCGCCCCTCAGAGGCCGAACGCCGCCCGCATGTCCGGCGCGGTGCGTCCCGCGCCGAGCGGCCTGACGCCGAGGATCTGCCCGATGAACCGGGTCAGCGAGTAGTGCGTGAGCGGGGTGCGGACCACCTTGTGCCGCAGCCTCGCGTGCAGGACGGCTGTCAGCACCGTGTTGTTGCCGCTCCTGTCGTCCTCGTCGGCCGTGATCACGACCACGAGCCGACCGCGGGTGAAGTCCGCGCTGGCGAGGACCGGAGCCAGCTGCGTCCGCAGCCACGCGTCGGCGGTGCGGAGGGAGCCGTCGTGGGCGTCATGGACCAGGTCGGGGACGAGCAGGCCGACATTCGGGAGCGTGCCGCGGCGCGCGTCCCTCGCGAGCGCGGCCACCGGGACGTCGTACCTGCGACACTGGGCGCGCTCGGCCGTGAAGTAGACCCACGGGTTGTGCCGCACGGCGTAGGTCGGCGCCCCGACCGAGCGGTCGGGGCTGTCCCAGACGTGGCAGGCGTCGGGCATCGCGTCGGCGTACGTCTTCGCGGTCTTGCCGACGCTCAGCGCCTGGCCGAACACCGAATGCGCGCGGCCCACCTTCGCCGCATTGGCCGACGGCGCCCGGTCGTCGGTCACGCCGTACGTCGAGCCGCCGGCGATCGCCAGGTAGTTGGGCTCGCTCGGGTGGGTGAGCGCGCGCCAGCGGGTGGCGTAGCCGTACCGCTGGGCCAGCGAGGCGACGTACGGCATGCCGGCGCGCATCTGGGCGAGCGTGTGGTTCTCCTCGATGACGACGAGGACCTTGGTGGGGGAGCCGGGCGTCGCGCGCCCCGATGCGGTGCTGCTCGGTGCGGGCTTCGGGGCGGGCTGTGGCCGGCGGGTCGAGCCCGGCGTCGGCGTCGGTGACACGCCGGCGGTGCGGCTCGCCGGCCCGACATTCGACGGCGCCGGGCCGTCGCTGCCGCAGGCGGCGGACAGGGGCGCGGCGATCAGGACGACGGCGGCGGCCGCCACGAGGCGCGTTCTCACCGCTCCATGGTCTCACCCGGCATTCCGGTCGAGAGATCCTCGATTTCGGGACCGGAATGCCGGGTGCGACCGGGGTCAGCCGTTGAGCCGGCGGAACTCCGCCCAGATCTCCGCGCACTCCTCGCGGCCCTCGTCGAGGTGCACCAGGTCGAACGTGCTGGTGTCACTGCCGTCGAGGTAGCGGCGCAGGTGCATGTCCGAGAAGCCGTGCTCGGCGGCGTCGTCGCGGGTCGACGCGTAGTAGCACTCGGTGATGCCGGCCCACATCATCACGGCCACGCACATGGGGCACGGCTCGCAGGTGGCGTACATGACCATGCCCGACAGGTCGAGCGTGTTCCGCTTCCGGCACGCCTCGCGTACGGCGACCATCTCGGCGTGGCCGGACGGGTCGGTGTCGCGCAGCACGGTGTTGCCGACGCTGACGACGACCTCGCCGTCGTCGACGAGGGTCGCGCCGAAGGGGCCGCCGGTGCCGGCCCGCATGCCCTCGACGGTGATGTCGGCGGCCTGGGCGAACCAGCCGTCGACCTGGGCTCCGGTGGGGGTGGTGGTCATGCCGATGCCTTTCGCGCGCCGCGGATCGTCAGCGCGTAGCCGACGAAGCCGATGAACAGACCCGAGAAGAACGCCAGGTTCTTGATGTCGACGAGGAAGCCGACCTCCTTCAGGCCGGGCACGGTGCCGGCCATGGTGATCACGAAGCTGATCGCCAGGACGGCGATCGCCCGCCAGTTGTAGGCCTGCTGCGGCGCCTTCGGGTCGGCGTAGATGCCGTCCAGGTCGACGGTCCGCTTCCGCTCCACGAAGTACGACGCCAGCATGATGCCGGCGATCGGGCCGAACATCGAGCCGATGAACGAGTAGAACAGGAACAGCGCGTCGGTCGCCTCGAGGAACTTCCACGGCAGGAACAGGGTTCCGGCCACGGCGGTGATGATCGCGCCCTTGCGCACGGTGAACCGCTGCGGCCACTCCGCGGTGAGCTGCAGGCCCGCCGGCAGCATGTTGCCGAACACGCAGAAGGCGGTCATGCCGACGTTCATCGACAAGATCAGCAGGACGACGACGAACGGGTTGCCGATCGAGTTGATCGCGTCGACGAAGATCGTCGGCCGGTTGACGTCGAAGTCCCCGTGCGTGGTGACGCTGAGCGACGCCATGAAAGACACCGTGACCAGCGTGAACAGCAGGTACGACGCGATCACGCCCACCGGGAACCCGAGCGCCGGCGCCTTCGTGGTCGTGGCGTTGCGGGTGTAGTCGCCGGTGTTGACGATCGGGCCCGCCCAGTTGGAGACCAGCGCCGCCACGCAGCCGACGAACACCAGCGGGGTCACCGGGGTGTGCACCGGGTGCAGGTCGAACAGGGCGGAGACGCTGCCGACGTTCTTGATCGCCAGCACCACGCCGATCACGATCAGCACGTACACGGCCGGGTTGGCCCACGTGCTGAACTTCCCGAGGAAGGCCTGACCCGCCAGGAACAGCGCGACGGTGATCGACCACATGATCAGGTAGGAGATCGCGGTCGGCACGGCGAGGCCGAGGATCGACCCGCCCAGGTCGGCGTACCCGGGGAAGATCTTGTCCATCACCACGTCCAGCGCCTGGGCGCTGGAGACCGTGGAGAGGCCGAAGAACACGATGCCCGCGATGGTGCCGCGGATCGCGGCCGGGATCAGCGCGCCCTTCGAGCCGAAGGAGTCGCGCAGCAGCATCGCGAAGGGCACGCCGTACCGCGCCGAGGCCTGGCCGTTGAGGACGTAGCCGACGGACACGATCACCGCGCTGAGCAGGATCGCGGCCACCACCTGCGTTGCCGACAGGCCGAGCGCGAAGAATCCGACCACCGTGAAGTAGGACAGGATGTTGTGGATCGGACCCATCCACACGGTGACGAACTGCGGCGTGGACCAGGACCGGTCCTGCGGCCGGATCGGGAGGACGTCGGCCGCGTAGCCGCGGGCGGCGTACGTCGCGAGCGCCTCGGCGCCCGGGTCGATCAGGTCGTCGACGCTAGAGGTCGTGGACATGCCACCCCATCCCCTCAGGCCTGGCCGATGGTGTCGGCGAGCGCGAGGATCGCCTGCTGGAAGGCCTCGACGGGCGGGTGCACGATGCCCGCGCCGATCATGCCGATGCCCGGCTCCTTGTGCGCGATCGCGGTGTTGATCAGCGGCAGGATGCCGGTCTCGATGACCTTGCGGACGTCGATGCCGGTCGGAACGCCCATGAAGTCGAGCGCGGGGATCGTGACATTGGGGTTGTTGGCCGTGGTGATGGCGTTCATGGTCTTCGAGTAGCCCATCGCCTCCTGCACGGTGCCGCCGACGAGGGCGACGATCGCGGGAGCCGCGGCCATCGCGAAGCCCCCGATGCCGAAGGTCTCGGTGATGGCCGAGTCGCCCATGTCGAGGCCGGAGTCGGCCTCGGTGTAGCCGGCGAACATCGGGCCGACGACCTGCTGCGCGGGGCCGGTGAACCACCGGTCGCCGGTGCCGGACACGCGGATGCCGAAGTCGACGCCGTTGCGGCACATGGCCGTGACGACGGTCGAGTTCTCGATGCCGGCGGCGGCGTCCATCGCGGCCTTCGCGGTGACCATCCAGGTCGGGCCGGAGAAGTAGTCCGAGGAGGCGACGAAGTCGAAGACCTCGCGCTTCTCCTTGGTCGTGAAGTCCGTCTCGAGGATGTACGGCGCGAGCGCCTGGATCAGCAGCGTGGTGCCGGCGACGTTGCGGTTGTGCGCCTCGTCGCCCATGTGCAGGGCCTGGGAGAGCAGCAGGCGCAGGTCGAGACCGCCCTCGTTGAGCTCCATCGCGCCGGCGAGGATCGGGCCGAAGACGTCGCGCATCCAGTTGAGGCGGTCGATGACCGACTGGTCGTTGGCGCCGAACCGCAGGATCTTGGAGAGCTGCTCCGAGAGGTTCGTGAACGCGACATTGCCGTGCGTGCGGTTGGTGACCTTGTGCACCCACATGCTGGCGCTGGTGACGCCGGCCATCGAGCCGACCGACTGGTGCTCGTGACAGGGGGAGAAGGTGATGTCGCCCGAGGCGGCGAGCTCGCCGGCCTCGTCGAGGTCCTTCGCCAGGCCCTCGAAGACGAGCGCGCCGGTGACGGCGCCCTTCATCGGACCCGACATCCGCTCCCACGTGATGGGCGGGCCGGCGTGCAGGATCGTCGTCTTCGTCATGCCCGGCACGGTGTCGATCGCCTGGCCGAAGCCCTCGAGGAAGGGCTGCGCGGCGAGGACGCGGCCGACCGCCTCCTCGTTGGCCGCGGCGATCTTCTCGACGAGCTCGGGACGCTCGAGGCGGCCGAGGGCGGCGATGATCTCCGGGTCACCGCCACCGGGCGGCGTCCAGTCCATGCGGACCGGCGCCACGCCCTGGGCGGTCAGGTCCTCGGCGAACATGTCCAGGCCCAGGTTGACCGGCTTGAGGTCGGTCGAGAACAGGCTGTTGATGCTCATCAGTTGTCACCCTTCGCTACGAATTCGCGGGCCAGCAGGCCGAGGTTGGTGGAGGAGGAGGCGATGGTCACGCCGGCTGCCTCGAGCTGAGCGACCTGGCCGGCGATGGCCGGGGTGTCGAGGTCGGTGCCCAGCACGTAGCCGAGGATCTCGAGGTGCTGACCGCGCGCGGCGGCCTTGGCCTTGGCCTCCTCGATGGCGGGGATGGTCACGCCGACCGGGTCCTCGTGGGCGCCGAAGCCGAGGATGAAGTCCATCGCGATGACGCCGACCTCGGGGTCGTCGGCCTCCTGGACCAGGCGCTGCAGGCGCAGCGACGGGTCGATCATCGGGTGCGGGCGGCCGTCGGTGAAGTCGTCGTCGCCCATGTCGAGGAAGGTGTGCTCGCGCGAGGGAGCGGTGGCACCGAGGACGTACGCCGGGTCCTTCTGGATGTTGGAGTAGACGTTGTCGAACGTCGCGAGCGCCGCGAACATCGCCTCGTCGCACAGGGTGCCGCCGCAGAAGAGACCGCGGACGTACTTCTGCTCGGGGGCGAGCTTGCCGCGGACCTCCTCGATCAGCGGGATGTTCAGCGCGTGCAGGTCGAGCGTGGACTCGTCGACGCCGGTGGCGAGGACGGCGGCCAGTGCGGCGGGCTTGGTGCCCGACACCAGCTGCACGTTCGGGTAGCCCGACTCGGTGCGGCTCGAGCCGAGGAAGCAGACCACGACCGGCTTGCCGGTCGCGCCCAGGACGCCGAGGACCTTGTCCGCGACCTCCTCGGCCGGCGGCTTGGAGACGACGACGATGACCTCGGTGGCCGGGTCGGCCGCGAGCGCCTCGATGCCGTCGATCATCATCCGGCCGCCGACCTCGGCGGACAGGTCGCGACCGCCGGTGCCGATCAGCTGCGAGACGCCGCCGCCGAAGTCGTGCACGCGGACCGAGATCTCCTGGCTGCCGGTGCCCGAGGCGCCGACGATGCCGATCGAGCCACGGCGTACGGCGTTCGCGAACGCGAGGCCCGTGCCGTTGATGATCGCGGTGCCGCAGTCGGGGCCCATGAGCAGCAGGCCGTTGTCGTGGGCCAGGTTCTTGAGCTCGATCTCGTCGTCGACGGAGACGTTGTCGGAGAAGATCATCACGTGCTTGCCGGCGACGAGCGCCTTGCGCGCCTCGCGGGCGGCGAACGCGCCGTTGACCGAGATCAGCACGAGGTTGCTGTCGGGGACCTCCTCGAAGGCGCCGTCGAGCGTGCGGTAGCGGATCTCCGCCTCGCCGGCGGCCGAGGAGCTCTTGCGCGCGAGGATGTCGTTGACCGACCGGATCGCGTCCTCGACGAGGTCGTCGGCGGCGTCGATCACGATCATCAGGTCGCTCGGCTTGGCCGCGTCGATGGCGGGGTCCTGGACGCCGACGTTGGCGAGGACCTCCTTGTTCATCGGGGTGGCCATGCCCAGCAGCGCCTGGGTGACGCCCTCGACGGCGTTGGCCTTGGTGCTCATGGACATGAGCGAGACCGAGTCGAGGTAGGTGTTCTTGCGAATGTCGATGTGCCTGGTCATCGAAGTTCCTTTCAGAGGTAGCGCTCGATCACGGCGGCGAGGTCGTCGAAGCCGCGCTTGCGCGCCAGGTCGAGGGGAGTGACGCCCCATTCGTCGGTCATGCCGGGCTTGGCGCCGTGCTGGAGGAGGAGCTCCGCGGTCTGCTGGCGGACCGGGCCGCCGTCGCCGAGGATGATCGTCTCGATCAGGGCGGTCCAGCCGAGGGTGTTGGTCAGGTTGACGTTGATGTTCGTGTTCTCCAGCAGGTACCGGACGATCTCGAGGTGGCCCTTCTCCGCAGCCGGGGTCAGGCCGTTGCCGCCGAAGCGGGTGAGCCGCTTGAGGTCGGTGCCGGCCTCGACCATGAGCTTCACCAGCTCGAGGTCGTCGTGGATGCACCCGTGGATGAACGGGTTGAAGCAGGTCTGGTCCTGGGCGTCGATGTCGACGCCCTCCGCGATGAGGAAGCGCACCACGTCGTAGTGCTGGGCCCGCGCGGCGGCGAGGATGGCGCTCGCCTCCTCCCGGTCGAGGGCGTCCTTGTCCGCGCCGTCCGCGAGCGCGGCCCGGACGCCGTCCAGGTCGCCGGCCGCGGCCGCGGCCAGATAGCGCTCGTCGGCTGAGGGTGTGGTCACAAGGTCTCCTTCGGATGGGTGGGGATGCGGGCGAGGAGGGCCTCCTCGCGCAGGTCTGCCTCGACGACGAGGCCGAGCCGGACGCCGGTCAGCACGTCGGCGCCGGAGCTGTGGCCGATCGCGCGCACGTGCTGCGCGGCGGCGGCGAGGGTGGGGTCGTCGGCGCCGGCGGCGATCGTCGCCACCAGGTCGTGCACCCGCTGCCGGGCGCGGCCGTCGGCGGCCTCGGCGAGGGTGGCCGCGCTGACCGCGGTGGTGCGGGTCTCCAGTGCGGGGGCGGCCATGACGGCGGCAAGCAGGGCGGTGAGCGCGGTCGCGCCGAGCGACCCGCTCGCGGCCGCGACCACGGCCAGGCCGGTGAGGATGTCGTCGCCGCTGGGGGTGAGCCCGGCGCCGAGGCCGATCAGCGCGCGCATCGCGGCGGCGGCCGCGTCGACGTCCGTGGCCCGGAGCGCGTCGCCCAGCACACCGGTACGACGCGCGAGCTCGGCCGCGCTCGCCTCCTCGAAGGGGCAGCGGCCGGCCGGTGGCACGAGGTGCCCCGCGAGAACGTCGGCGGCGTGGCGGAGGCGCGCCACGTCGACCGCGGACAGATCGGCCGCAGGCGGCTGCCAGCGGGCGGCGCCGGCGAGGACGACGGTCGTGCCGTCGTCCGCGCGTCCCGCGCCGCGGTGACGGAGCTCGCCGGGGGAGAAGGCGACCGCGTCGCCGTCGCGCCAGCCCAGCCGCGCCCAGGCGGTCGCGGGGAGGCGGATCGTGCGGGGAGCGTCGTCGAGGGCGTCGGTCGAGAGACAGCAGAGCAGCCCGTCGGGGGTGAGCAGGTTGACGACCTTGTCGTGGACCGAGTGCACGAGACCGCCGCGGCCCTCGGCGGGGAGGCCGTCGAGGAGGTCGACCAGCCGGGCGTCGGCGGACACGGCGTCGATCCGCCGTCCCGCACCGGCTGCTGCCGTCGCGACCACCCTGTCGCTCCTTCATCTGTCATCCGGCACCTGTGAGCCGGGTCTCACCTTGTTCATGGATGGTATACCATTCCCTAAAATGGTATACCACTCCCTACATCATCTATCAGGAGGAAGCCGATGCGAGTCGTAGTGGCACTGGGGGGCAACGCGCTGGCACGCCGGGGCGAGCCCATGACGGCGGAGTACCTGCGCGAGAACGTGCGCTCGACCTGCCAGGCGCTGGCCGAGCTGGCCCGCACGACCGAGCTGGTCATCACGCACGGCAACGGCCCGCAGGTCGGTCTGCTGGCGCTGCAGAACCTCGCCTACCAGGACGTCGCGGCGTACCCGCTCGACATCCTCGGCGCGGAGACCCAGGGCATGATCGGGTACGTCGTCCAGCAGGAGCTCTCGAACGCGGTCAAGGGCGAGCGTGAGGTCGCCGGCATCATCACGACCACCGTCGTGTCCGAGGACGACCCGGCCTTCGACCGGCCGACCAAGCTGATCGGCCCGCAGTACTCGGCGCACGACGCCGCCGAGGCCGCGGCCGAGTACCGCTGGACCATCGCCAAGGACGGCAACGCCTTCCGGCGCGTCGTCCCGTCGCCGCAGCCGATCTCGATCGTCCAGGCGCCCCTCATCCAGCGCCTGCTCGACGGCGGCACGCTCTGCGTGTGCGTCGGCGGCGGCGGCGTCCCGGTCCGCATCGACAGCAAGGGTCGTCACGTCGGCGTCCAGGCGGTCGTCGACAAGGACCAGGCCAGCGCGGCCCTCGCGGCCGACATCAAGGCCGACATGCTCATCATGCTCACCGACGGCGACTACGTCAGCGAGAACTGGGGCACGCCCGAGCAGCGCGACATCGTCACCGCGTCGGCCGACGCGATCGCGCAGCTGACGTTCGCCGAGGGCTCCATGCAGCCCAAGGTCGACGCCGCCATCCGCGTCGCGCGCGCCGGCGGCCGGGTGCTCATCGGGCCGCTCGACCGGCTCGACGACCTGCTCGCCCGCAGGGTCGGCACCGAGATCGTCCCGACCCTCGACGAGGGCATCGTCTTCCTCGGCCAGGACGGCGCGGTCCAGGCGCCGGCGAAGGCCACGGCGAAGGCCTGATGGCGATGGGCGCGGGTGCCTCGCGGGCCGGCACCCGCGCCGACGGGCTCAAGGACATGCCCAAGGACATGCCCAAGGACATGCCCAAGGAGTCGGCGCGGGTCGCGGACTGGCTGCGCAACCAGATCATCGATGGCGAGCGCGAGCCCGGCAGCAAGCTGGTCGAGCGCGACGTCGCGACCGAGTTCGGCGTGAGCCGGGTGCCCGTGCGCGAGGCGTTGAAGATGCTCGACGCCGAGGGCCTGGTCCTGCTGCGCCCGCACACCTGGGCGATCGTGCGCGAGCTCTCGGAGGAGGACGTCGCCGAGCTCGACGAGGTCCGCACCGCGCTCGAGGTGCTCACCTTCCGCCTCGCCGCGCAACGCCGTACGGCGACCGGGCTGGCGCGGCTGCGCGTCGCCCTCGACGCCGAGCTCGCCGGTGCCCGCGCCGGCGACCGGGTCGTCGCGCGCCGCGCCGCGGCCGACTTCCACGAGATCGTCACCGAGATCGCCGGCAACCGGCTGCTCAGCGAGCTCGGCCAGACCATGCGCAGCCGGCTGCGCTGGCTGCTGGGGCAGCACGACGACCTGATGCACGTCACCGAGGAGCACCAGGTGCTCTACGACGCGATCGTCGCGGGCGACGTCGCCGACATCGAGCGGCTGGTGCTCGCGCACATCGAGAGCAGCCACGTCCAGCGCATCGCCCACGAGCAGGCGCTGCGCGGGAGCTAGCAGGCTACGACTCGCCAGCCGGGACGGCTAGGCCGACCAGGCGAAGGGCGCCGAGAAGGAGTTCTTCCCGCTCGTCTCCCACACCAGGCCGAAGGCGTTGACCTTCGCCACGGTGGCCGTGCCGGCGGCCAGCGTGTCGGCCGGGAAGCCCACGCCGCTGACCCGGATCCCCTTGCCGGTGGGGTCGAGCCCCGACACGAAGTCCTGCACGCTGAGGTCGACCATGTCGCCCACCCGCACGGTGTGGGTGAAGCCGTCGTCGGCGTACTCGATCGGAGCGGGGCCGCCGCCCACCATCTCGCCGATCAGCGGCGCGAGGTCGGCCAACGGGCCGCCGACCTGTCCGCCGAAGATGGCGTTGAGGGCGTTGGTCTGCTCCTCGGAGGCCTGGTCGTCGACGAGCAGCGCGGCCTTCCAGCCGCCGTCCATCATCATGGCCGGGGCGTCGGCGAGCATGCAGACCGTGCGTCCGGAGAGGTCGACGCCGTCGGAGGCGCCCGCGTCGATGTGGAACGCGAGCGCGACGGTGCAGCGCTCGGTGTCGGCGGCCACGGTCAGCCCGGAGGTCGAGCAGGGGCAGATCATGTCGCAGCTGCAGTTCTCGAAGTACGTGCCCTGAATCTCCCAACTCATGCTTCGAGGGTAGGTCTGCGCCGCCCTCGCGGGGAGATCAAAAGTTGGCTATGTCTGCGACCGGGCAGGGGGCCGCTTGACCCCCACGGTGCGCGGCCCGAGCCACCACGCGAGCGCCCCGATCGCCAGACCGGCCGGGACGTCGACGAAGAAGTGCCAGCCGAGATAGACGGTCGCCACCATGGTGCCCGCGAGGAAGACCCACATCACGATCGTGGTGCGCCGCATCCGGTGCCACCAGGCCAGGCCGAGGATGGTCGCGGTGATGCCGACGTGGAGGCTGGCGAAGGCCGACACCTGCGCGAAGGCGTCGGACGCGTGGGGGTGCGCGAGCAGGTAGTCGCGCTGCGCCATGTACTTGTCCTGGGTGTCCTGGATCATCATGTGCGGCAGCCCGGCGAACTCCTCGGGCGCCGCGTTGAACGGCCCGAGCGAGGGGATCGCGTAGTAGCTGAAAGTGCCCAGGATCCAGGCCCAGACGAAGGCGGCGATGCCGGCGTAGGCCTCGCGGGTGCGACGCACCAGCACGGCCGCGGCCGGGAACGAGAAGATGACGAGCGTCGGGAAGGCCTCGTACCAGACCATCAGCACCCAGGCGGCGACGTTCTCGCCGAGCACGTCGTGCAGCAGGACGGCGGGGCTGTGGCCGAAGAAGAGCCAGCGGTCCCAGCGCAGCAGCATGTCGTCGCGCGGGGCGTTGAGGACGTCCCAGCTCTTCAGGTTGTGATAGGTGAAGTAGGTGACGTGATAGGCGAGCAGGGCCAGCGCAGCCAGCCCGAGCCGCCGGGGGGTCCAGCGGCCGCGGATGGTCGCGACGACGCTCGCGCGCGAGCGCGGGCGGGGCGAGCGCAGGATGCCGTCGAGGACGATCAGCCCGACGGCGATGGCGATGGTGACGCCGATCCGATTGACCAGGAAGGCGCCGTGGGGGTCGCGGAAGGGGATGCCGACGTCGATCGACCGCGCGAGGGCGATCGCGACGAAGGCGAGGACGACGGCCCACAGCCGGACGGCGAGCCACCCGTCGTTGCGATCGTTCGCGTCGACGGCGGTCAGCCGCTCCTCCTGCAGCGCCATCGGGTTCCTCTCTGGGGGGTGAATCCGGGTAACAGACGGAGCCTACGTGGTGGCCTGCGCCGCCTCCCAACGGCGGTGCGCCGCCAGGACGCCGTCCCACAGGCGGTCGCGGGCCTCGGACGCCATCGCGTCGAGGCGCAGGTCGAAGACGTCGGCGAGCAGCCCGAACCACGCGCCGCGGTCGGTCACGGGCTCGTCGACGCGGTCGTCGTCGCCGATCCGGCTCAGCACCAGACCGCGGACGACGTCGACGCCGGTGGCGTCGCGCTTCTCGGCCATCGCCACCTGGACGAAGCCCGACTCGGGCGCCGTCGACAGCCATCGGTGCTTGGCCTCGAAGTCGGAGGGGCGCGCGTCGGCGGTCGACCAGGTCATCCCGCGGAAGCCGCCCCGGGGGTCGTGGGTCAGGTGCCACGTCGTCGGGTCGCCGTCCTGCTCGAGGGAGAGGGCGAACGGCGGCTGCGGGTGCGGGCCGGCGCGCAGGGGGAGTGGGCCGTGGAGCGCGTCGCCGAGGCCGGCGTCGACGTACCAGGTGCCAGTGGGGTTGTCGTCGTTCGGCAGGCCGTCGACGGTCAGCACCAGGTGGTTGCCCATCGCGGCGGGGTCGGGGCCGTCGGCGCCGTGGACGCCGCCGACGTGGCCACGGACGGCATAGCCGAGCGAGGTGAGCAGCAGGCCGAGCGCGCCGTTGAGGTGATAGCAGTAGCCGCCGCGGCTCTGCAGCGCGATCCGGGCAGCCGCCGTGCCGGCATCGATATCCCACGCCTCGCCTGCGTGGATCCAGATCGTCTCGTAGGGCACCCGCTCGGCGTGCCGTCGTACGAGGTGGTGGAGGGCCGCGACCGATGGCGGCTCGGCCGCCACACCGAGCCGAGCCAGGTAGGCCTCACGGACCTCCTGGCTCAGCTCGGGCAGCGACGCGAACATGCTCACATCATGGCAGGACCGGCGCGTCCGCCCCGAGCTCGGCGAGCGCGGTGACGTAGCGCTCGACGTTGCCGAGCTTGACGCCCTCGTAGCCGCGGACCAGGTCGGGCAGGTCGGCGATCCGCACCGCACGGTCGAGGCTCTCGGCGGTGAGGTCGCGGGCCAGCTCGGTGACCAGCGTGCGGTAGTGGTCGCGCAGCGCGCGCTCGACCTTGCGCAGGTGCGCGCGGCCGAACGGGTCGGCGGCCGTGCCGCGCAGGAACTTCATCCGCGCGAGCGTGCGCAGGGAGCCGTGCGAGCGCGGGCCGAAGGCGATCTTCTTCTTGCGACCCAGGGCGCGCAGCGCCGGCGGGTGCAGCTGGAAGGCGACCGTGGCGTCCGGGTAGGCCTCGCCGGTCTCGGCGAGGAACGCCGGGTCGGTGAGCAGTCGGGCGACCTCGTACTCGTCCTTGTAGGCGGTGAGCTTGAAGAGGTTGCGCGCGACCGCCGCGGCGAGCCGGGTGTCGCTCGACACGGCCTGCTCGGCCTTCGCGACCCGGGCGACCAGCTCGACGTAGGAGTCGGCGAGCTTCTCGTCCTGGTAGTCGACCAGGTCGGCGGCGCGCTGCTCGACGAGCCGCAGCACCTCGCCCTCGAGACCGGACGCGGCGACGGACGCCGGGACGTGCCGCTCGCGCGGCGTCACGGTGCGCTCGTTGGCGGCCCGGAAGGCGGCCGGGTCGGCGACCGCGACGCGGCCCCAGCGGAAGGCGGCGACATTGGCGGCGACGGCGGTGCCGTTGATGGCGATCGCCTCCTCGATCGCGGCGGCCGGGAGCCGCAGCGCGCCGGTCTGGTACGCCGCGCCCACCAGCAGGAAGTTGGCGGCGACGGTGTTGCCGAAGATCCGGTCGGCGGCCTCGAGCGCGTCGAAGTCGAAGAGCGCGGCGCTCGCCGTACGGACCCGGGCGAGGAGGTCGGCCTCGTCGGGGTGCTGCACGCTCGGGTCCTCGACCATCGCGCCCGTCGGGGTGCGGCTGGTGGAGAGGACGGTCCGGGTGAACTCCGGGTTGCCGTAGGTGAGGTTGCGGTCCTCGGCGAGGGTGAGCAGGTCGAAGCCGAGGAAGCAGTCGGCCGAGCCCGGGGTGAGCCGGTTGGCCGGCTCGATGTCGCCGTCGGCGAAGCGCAGGTGGCCGGTGACCGGGCCCGCCTTCTGGCTCATGCCGGTCTGGTCGAGCGACTCCACGGCGTACCCGGCCCGGAGCGCGGCGGTCGCGAGCACCTGGTTGACGGTCACGATGCCGGTGCCGCCGATGCCGACCATGAAGACGTTCTGCGTGGTGCCGACCCGCTGTTCGGCGTCGCTCGCGGCGACCTCCGGCGGCGTCGGGTACGACGTCTTGCGGCGCGCCTTGACCTTGCGGCGCTTGCGCGGCGCGGTCTCCACGGTCACGAACGACGGGCAGTCGCCGTCGAGGCAGCTGTAGTCGGTGTTGCACGACGTCTGCTCGATGCGGGTCTTGCGGCCGTACTCGGTCTCGACCGGCTGCACCGAGAGGCAGTTGCTCTTGGCGCCGCAGTCGCCGCAGCCCTCGCACACCGCCTCGTTGATGACGACCCGCTTGGTGCGGTTGGGCAGGGCGCCGCGCTTGCGCTGCCGGCGGGCGTCGGCGGCGCAGTGCTGGTCGTAGATCAGCACGGTGACGCCGGGGATGTCGCGCAGCATGCGCTGCGCCTCGTCGAGCCGGTCGCGGTCCCAGAGCAGGGTGCCGGGAGCGAGGTCGCGGCGCTTGTGGCGGCCGGGCTCGTCGGCGCAGACGATGATCTTCTTGACGCCCTCGGTGTGCAGCTTGTGGGTGAGCCGCGGCACTGACAGGGCGCCCTCGGCGTCCTGGGCGCCGGTCATCGCGACGACGTCGTTGTAGAGCACCTTGTAGGTGATGTTGACGCCGGCGGCGATGCACGCCTGGACGGCCATCTGACCGGAGTGGAAGAAGGTGCCGTCGCCGACGTTCTGGAAGACGTGCGGGGCGTCGGTGAACCAGGCCTGGCCGATCCACTGCGCGCCCTCGCCGCCCATCTGGGTGACGCCGGTGACGGCGCTCTCCTCGCGGTCGGACGAGGTGACCATGACGTGGCAGCCGATGCCGCCGCCGCCCATCGAGCCCTCGGGCAGCACGGTCGAGCGGTTGTGCGGGCAGCCGCTGCAGAAGTACGCCGACCGGCTGGCCGACAGCATCGGCAGGGGAGTGCGCTTGGCGGCGGGCACCTTGAGCTCGACGACGCCCTGCAGCAGGTGCCGCATCGGCGCGAGCAGGCGGCCCGAGGTGAGCTCGCCGTCGGCGGGGATCAGGGTGAGGCCGGTGACGTCCTTCTTGCCCACGATCTGCGGGGTGTCGGCGGTGCCGTAGAGGACGTCGCGGATCTGGGCCTCGATGAACGAGGTCTTGTCCTCGACGACGACGACCTTGTCGAGACCCTCGGCGAAGCGGCGGACCGTGGCGCCGTCGACCGGCGACATCATGCCGAGCCGCAGCACGCGGATGCCGGCGGCGTGCAGCGCGTCGTCGGTGATGCCGAGGTCGGTCATCGCCTGGCGCATCGAGTCGTAGCAGCTGCCGGACGCGACGAAGCCGATGCCGGCCTGCGCGGGCGCGACCTCGACGACGTCGAGGCCGTTGGCGCTCGCGTAGGCGCGGACCAGCTCGGTGCGCGGGCCGACCATGTCGGCCTCGGCGCGGATGATCGCGTCGGGCTTCACGACCATCGGCCGCTGCGCATAGGTGTAGGGCTTGCCGTCCCACTCGATGCTCGCGGCCACCGGGTCGACCGCCACGTCGGCGGCGTCGACGACCCACGCGCCATCGGCGACGTCGGCGACGATCTTGAGCGCCACCACGCAGCCCGTCGTCCTGGACATCTCGATGCCGTGCAGACCGAGCGAGACGATCTCCGCGGCGTTGCGGGGGAACAGGACCGGGATGCCGAGCGCGGCCAGCGACCGCTCGCTGACGGCCGGGACGGTCGAGGACTTCGACGCCGGGTCGTCGCCGACCAGGAGCAGGACGCCGCCGCGCGGGTTGACGCCGTACATGGTGGCGTGGCGGAGAGCGTCGGTGGCGCGGTCGAGGCCGGGGCCCTTGCCGTACCAGAATCCCGTGACGCCGTCATGGGTCCGCCGGCCGAGCGGCAGGTCGATCTGGCTGCCCCACACCGCGGTGGCCGCGAGCTCCTCGTTGACGCCGGGGACGAACCGGATGTCGTTCTCGTCGAGGACGTCCAACATGTCGCCGAGCATCTTGTCGAGGCCGCCGAGCGGGCTGCCCTGGTAGCCGGAGACGAAGGACGCCGTGTGCAGGCCGCGGCGGCGGTCGAGGGCACGGTGCTCGACGAGCAGCCGCGCGATCGCCTGGACGCCGGTCAGCAGCACCGGCGGGGCCGACGGCTTGAACCGGTCCGCCAGGTCGTACGGCGTCGCCGGGGTCGCCGGCTCGGTCGGACGGTTCAGCAGCTCGGTCATGCGCGGTCTCCCTCGGTCTCCTCGACGGTCGTCGGGGTGCCGGCGGCGAGTCGCTCGGCGACGATGTCCGAGGCGACCTCGATCGGCAGGCGGCCGGTGGCGGCGGAGCGGGTGAGGATCTGGCGGACGGTCTCGCCGATCGCGGCGACGTTCTCGCGGACCTGGTCCGCGCTGCGGTCGAACGGCTCGCCGCCGACCTGGATCAGGCCGCCCGCGTTGGCGACGTAGTCGGGCACCCAGGTGATGCCGCGCTCGTGGAGCAGCGGGCCGACGGTGGCGTCGAGGAGCTGGTTGTTGGCGGCGCCGCAGACGATCTCGGCGCGGATGGTCGGCACCGAGGCGGGCGTCAGCGTGGCGCCCAGGGCGCACGGCGCGTAGACGTCGACGGGGGCGTCGATCACCGACGGGCGGACGTCGACCTCGGGGTGGTCGGCCAGGAGCCGGGTGATCGAGACGCCCGACGGGTCGGCGACGGACACCGTGGCGCCGGCCTCGAGGAGCAGCGCGACCAGGTTGGCGCCGACCTTGCCGACGCCCTCGATGCCGACGGTGCGGCCCTGGAGGCCGGTCGCGCCCCAGCGCAGCTCGGCGGCGGTCCGCATCGAGCAGAACACGCCATACGCGGTGGAGAAGCCGCTGTCGCCGGAGCCGCCGTTGCTGCCGACGACGTACTTGGTCTGGGTGGCGACGACGTCGAGGTCCTCGGCCGTGGTGCCCACGTCGGCGGCGGTGAAGTAGCGGCCGTTGAGCGCGTCGACGAAGCGGCCGTAGGCGGCCAGCAGCTCGGGGGTCTTCGCGGTGGCCGGGTCGCCGATGATCACGGCCTTGCCGCCGCCGAGGGGGAGACCGGCCGCCGCGGCCTTGTGGGTCATGCCCTCGGAGAGGCGCAGGACGTCGGTGAGCGCCTCGGCCTCGGAGGCGTAGGGGTAGAAGCGGGTACCGCCGAGGGCCGGGCCGAGCCGGGTGTCGTGCAGCGCGATGATCGCGTGCAGACCGGTCTCCTCGTCATGGCAGGTCACGACCTGCTCGTGCGTGGTGGGCGAGGCGGTGATCGTCATGCGCAGGAGCCTGCTGGCTGGTGGGCCCGGTCACAACACTGATCGTCGAGTTACGCGAAGATCCGCAAACTCCTTGGTTGTTTGGCTCCTTGTCGCGCAACAAACGAACTGGCTGGCTTAGGATCTGTTGCGTGAGTGAATCGGCTGCCACCGTCGACCGGACGGACCGCGAGATCCTCGAGCTGCTACGCGAGAACGCGCGCCGTCCGCTGCGCGAGATCGCCCACGCCGTGGGCCTCACCGTGGCGCCCGTGCAGCGCCGGATCGCGCGCCTGGAGAAGCTGGGCGTCATCGAGCGGTACACGGTGCAGATCAACCACGGCCGGATAGCCAACGGCATCGAGGCGGTCACCGAGCTGCAGTTCGCCGACGACCTCGATCTGGCGCAGATCATGGAGTACGTCGCCGGCATCCCCGAGGTCGACGAGGTGCTCACCCTGGCCGGCGACCCGGACGCGCTGCTGCGGATCCGGGTCGACGGCGTCGAGGACCTGCGTCGGGTGGTGAGCCAGCTGCGCGCGGGCGGTCAGATCTCCAGCACCAAGACGCTCGTGGTCCTGGAGCACTGGACCCGTCTCGGCTGAGACCGCTACCGCGTGAGGCAGTCGCGGATGCCGGCCAGGAGCCGGTCGACGTCGCTGTCGTCGACGTACGGCGCGAGGCCGATGCGCAGCGCGCCGTAGTCGGGAAGGCCGAGGTGGCGGGCCGCCTCGTAGGCGTAGAAGGTGCCGGCCGGCGCGTTGACGCCGCGCTCGGCGAGGAAGGCCTGGATCGCGCGCGGGTCGTGACCGGCGACGGTGACCAGCAGGGTCGGCGTCCGACGCTCGGCGCGGGAGTGGATGGTGACACCGGGGAGGCTGAGCAGCTCGCGCTCGATGCGGCTGCGCAGCCGCTCCTCGTGGGCCTCCAGGGCGGTCATCGTGGCGACCAGCCGCTCACGGCGGCTCCGCTGCGCGGCGTCGGGGCAGGCGAGCGAGGCGAGGAAGTCGACCGCGGCCGTGGTGCCGGCGAGCAGCTCGTAGGGCAGCGTGCCGAGCTCGAAGCGCTCGGGGACGTGGTTGGGCGACGGCAACAACTTGTCGGGGCGGAGCTCCTCGAGCAGTTCCGGCCGGCCCCAGATCACGCCGCAGTGCGGCCCCAGGAACTTGTACGGCGAGCACGCCAGGTAGTCGGCCCCGAGCGCCGCCACGTCGACCACCGCGTGCGCGGCGTAGTGGACGGCGTCGACGTACAGCCGGGCGCCGGCATCGTGGACGAGCGCGCTGATGGCGGGCAGGTCGGGCATGGTGCCGATCAGGTTCGACGCGGCAGTGACGGCGACCAGCCGGGTCGCGGGCGAGAGGTTGCGCGCGATCTCGGCCGGGTCGAGCTCGCCGGTCTCGCGGTCGAAATCGGCGAACCGGACGGTCGCGCCGACGCCCTCGGCCGCCAGCACCCAGCTGCGGACGTTGGAGTCGTGGTCGAGGCGGGTGACGACGACCTCGTCGCCGGGCCCCCACTGCTTCGCCATGGTCCGCGCAAAGTCCATGGTCAGCGCGGTCATGCTGCGACCGAAGACGATGCCCGACGGATCGGCCCCGAGCAGGTCGCCCATCGCGGCCCGCGCCCCGACGACCGCGGCGTCGGCATTGCGCTCGGCCTCGGTCAGCGCGCCGCGGTTGGACAGCGGCCCGGTGAGGGTGTCGTAGATCGCCTGCGCGACGACGTCCGGCGTCTGGGTGCCGCCGGGGCCGTCGAAGTGCGCCGTGCCGCTGCGCAGCGAGGGGAAGCGCGCGCGGATGGCCGCCAGGTCGAGCACGGGGGTGTCGTCGTTCATCGCGTGAAGGCTCCTTGCCGCCGGGGGAGTCGGCCATGTGCAGACTGCTCAGCCGCCGCCTCCCGAGTGTGCCATCGGACCAGAACGTCGCGGTCGGGGGCTGGCTAGCGTCGCCGGGCATGCGGCGCAGATTGAGTGAGCGGGACATCGAGGCGATCGCGGAGGGCTCCGCGATCCTTGGCACCGGGGGCGGCGGCGATCCCTATCTGGGCTCGCGCTTCGCCTGCCGGGCGATCCGGGAGCACGGCGAGCCGGAGCTGGTCTCCGTCGACGAGCTGCCGGACGACGCGCTCGCGGTCGCGGCGGCCGTCGTCGGCAGCCCGGTGCCCATGATGGAGAAGCTCAGCCTGGGCGAGGAGCTCGGCCGCGCGTTCGACGGCATGCAGGAGGCGATGGGCCGCCCGATCACCGCGATGATGTCGCCGGAGATCGGCGGCGTGAACACCGTCGTCTCGATCGCGCTCGCCGCCGAGCGCGGCCTGCCGGTCGTGGACGCTGACTCGATGGGCCGTGCCTTCCCCGAGGTGCAGCTGGTCACCCAGACCATCCACGGGATCGGCGTCAGCCCGATGTCGATGGCCGACGAGCACGGCAATGTCGTGATCATGAAGGCGGTCGACAACTTCTGGACCGAGCGGCTGGCCCGGTCGACCGTCATCCAGTTCGGCGCGATCGCACCGGCATTGGCGTTCCCGCTGACCAAGGAGCAGATCGAGCTCGCCTCGGTGCACGGCTCGGTGTCCCTGGCGCGCGACATCGGCGAGATCCTGCTCGAGCGCTCCGGCGAGGACGCGCTGCGGGCGGTGCTCGACCGGACCGGCGGCGTCGAGCTCTTCGCCGGCAAGATCAGCGGCGTCGACCGGCACGTCACCGGTGGCTGGGCGGTCGGCGAGGTGCACATCGAGGGCGCGGACGCCTTCGCCGGCGCGACCATGCGGGTCACCTTCCAGAACGAGAACCTGATGGCCTACGTCGGCGACGAGCCGATGGCCTGCGTGCCCGACCTGCTCACCATCGTCGAGCAGGACAGCTGCCGCGGGATCACCACCGAGCGGCTCCGCTTCGGCTCCCGCGTCTCGGTGCTCGCGATGCCCTGCGACGAGCAGTGGCTGAGCCCGCGGGGACTGGAGATCGCCGGCCCGCGGCACTTCGGCTACGACGTGGACTACCGACCGTTCGAGGGTCGGCGTCCGTCGCCGGCGCTCTTGGCTGCGAGGGGCTGACCCATGCGCATCGGCATCGACATCGGCGGCACCAACACCGACGCCGTCCTGATGGACGGCGACCGGGTGGTCGCCTCCCACAAGTCGCCCACCACCGCCTCGGTCGGCGAGGGCGTGGAGCGCGCGATCCGCGAGGTGCTCGACATCGCCGGCGTCGACGGCGAAGTCGTACGGCGGGTCGTGCTCGGCACCACCCACTTCACCAACGCCGTCGTCCAGCGCCGCGGACTCGACCGTGTCTGCGCGATCCGCCTCGGCGCCCCGGCCTCGCGCGCCTTCCCGCCGTTCTCGATCTGGCCCGACGACCTCGCCGACGCCACCCGCGGCTCGGTCGCCCTGCTGCCCGGCGGCGTCAACTTCGACGGCTCGCCGATCACCGCCCTCGACGAGGCCGCGCTGCGGACCGCCGCCGACCGCGCCGTCGCCGACGGACTCACCTCGATCGCGCTCACGTCGGTCTTCGCGCCGTTGAGCAGCGACAACGAGACCCTCGCCCGCGACGTCATGGCGGCGCAGCAGCCGACGCTGAGCTTCAGCCTGTCCAGCGACATCGGCAACCTCGGCGTCCTCGAGCGCGAGAACGCCACCATCCTCAACGCCTGCCTGGCCTCCACCGCCGTCGAGGTGATGAAGTCGATCGAGTCGGCGCTCACCCGGGTCGGCGTCGACTGTCCGTTCTACCTGAGCCAGAACGACGGCACCCTCATGTCCGCCGACTTCGCCGCGCGCTTCCCGGTGCGGACCTTCGCCTCCGGACCCACCAACAGCATCCGCGGCGCGGGCTTCCTCGCCGGCGTCGAGGACGCGCTCGTCGTCGACATCGGCGGCACCACCACCGACGTCGGCGCGCTCCGCCGCGGCTTCCCGCGCGAGTCGGCCAACACCACCGAGCTCGCGGGCCTGCGGACCAACTTCCGGATGCCCGACCTGGTCTCCATCGGCGTCGGCGGCGGCTCGATCGTCTCGCTCGACGCCTCGCCGATCGCGATCGGCCCGCGCTCGGTGGCCCGCGAGCTCCGGACCCGCGCCCGCGTCTTCGGCGGCGACACCCTCACGGTCACCGACCTCGCGGTCGCCGCCGGCCGGCTCTCCGTCGGCACGCCGTCGCTCGTTGCCGCGCTCGACCCCGAGCTCGTCGCCCGCGCCACGAGCCGGATCCAGGAGCTCGTCGAGCGTGCTGTCGACGCCATGCGCCTCGCCGCGGACGCCGTCCCCGTCGTCCTGGTCGGCGGCGGCGCGCCCCTCGTCGGACCGGACGCCTTCGCGGGCCAGACCGTGCTGCGTCCCGACCATGCCGACGTCGCCAACGCGGTCGGCAGCGCGATCGCCTATGCCGGCGGCGAGTCCGACCGGATCTACGACCTGGACGGCCTCTCCCGCGAAGAGGCCGTCCAGCTCGCCGAGGACGAGGCTCGCCGCCAGTGCGTCCACGCGGGCGCCGAGGCCGGAACCGTTGAGATCGTGGAGGTGGATGCGCTTCCGTTGACCTACCTGCCCGGGCAGTCGGTGCGGATCCGGGTCAAGGCCGCCGGGCCGCCGGCTGCGTGACAGAGGTGAGCGGAACGAGAGGAGTGAGCATGGCTGAGTTCGAGGTGCTGACCGTGGGCGCCGGGGAGGCGCCGTACGCCTGGACGTTCGGTGGCGCCGCTCCCATCGCGCGGATCGCGCCGGGCACGGTGCTCGAAGTCTACACGGAGGACTGCTTCGATGGCCGCGTCCGCGGCGTCGACGACCTGGTCTCCCAGGTGTGCGAGTTCCCGTTCCTCAACCCGCAGACCGGGCCGTTCTACGTCGAGGGCGCCGAGCCCGGCGACACCCTCGCCGTCCACTTCGTGTCGATCGAGCCCGCCCGGGACTGGGCGGCCTCGACCACCGTGCCGCTCTTCGGCGCCCTCACCTCGACGCACACCACCGCGACGCTCCAGCCGCCCCTGCCGGAGATGGTCTGGATGTGGAAGCTCGACCGCGAGCGCCGTACCTGCACCTTCCAGGCACGCCAGAGCGACCTCACCGTCGACCTTCCGCTGGACCCCATGCACGGCACCGTCGGCGTCGCCCCCGCGAACCTCGAGGTCCGCTCCGCCCTCGTCCCGGACGCCCACGGCGGCAATCTGGACACGCCGGAGATGCGTGCCGGCGTCACCTGCTACCTCGGCGTCAACGTCGAGGGCGCGCTGTTCAGCCTCGGCGACGGACACGCGCGCCAAGGCGAGGGCGAGACCTGCGGTGTCGCTGTCGAATGCGCGATGAACACGGTCGTCATCGTCGACCTGATCAAGGGCGTCCCCACGCCCTGGCCGCGGATGGAGTCCGACACCCACCTCATGTCCGCCGGCTCCGCCCGCCCGCTCGAGGACGCCTTCCGGATCGCCCAGCTCGACCTGCTCAGCTGGGTGGTCGCCGACCACGGCCTGTCCGAGCTGGACGCCTATCAGCTGCTCACCCAGGCGGTGGAGTCACCGCTCGCCAACGTCTGCGACACGAACTACACCTCGGTCGCGAAGATCCGGAAGGCGTGGCTGCCTCCCGGGCGGACGTCCGACGTGCATGCGGGATTGCGGGCGCGGGCTACTGCCTTTGGGGCGGGTGTCCGGTAGGTCCGGGTTGTCGCGGTGCCGGCTTTCGTTATCGATTGCGTGGTTGCGCGCCGCGGTGGTCGAGGTGATTTGTTGTGGTCGCCTGTCGACCGGCCGTTGCTGCCGGTACACCCTTGTCGTGCGGGGTGTGAGTGGGTGCTCTGTTCAGCGGCTCATGTTCGGAGGGGGTGGGTGCCTCGGTGGTCGACCTGCCAGAGGAAGCCGTGGGGGCTGGTCCAGGTGTAGGTGCCGGGCTTGGTGACCTTGTAGCGCCAACGTGAGTGGGTCTTGGCGCGGTGGTGCCGGCGGCAGAGGGGGACCAGGTTGCAGGGGCAGGTGGGTCCGCCCTTGCGGTGGGGTTTCGCGTGGTCGAGGTCGCAGGTCTTTGCCTTGCGGCCACAGCGCGGGAAGCGGCAGGTGTGATCGCGCAGCTCGACACTCACACGGTGGCGATCGGGGATCTCGTAGGAGTCGACCGGGATGTGGTCGGCCAGATCGACCACCGGCCGCACCACGACCGTGGTCGCGGTGCCGAGCCACTCACGGACCTGCTCGGTGGAGATGGGGCGGTCGTTCCAGCGGGCGACGGGGTTGTCGCCGGTCAGGGTGGTGTCGGTGATGTGGACGTTGATCGTCGCTCGTCGAGCCGGGGCGCCGTCGAGGTCGAGTGCGAGGTCGGCCCGCGCCAACTCGCCCAGGGCCTGAGACCTGCGGACGTCGAGCGACGCTTCACCGCCGAGGGCGCCCAGGCTGCCCAGGGTCCCGAGGAGGGCGGCGCGGCGGACGATGGCGTCGTGGAGGTCGCGGGCGTCGGCGGCGTCGAGGAGTCCGGAGATATGCGCCAGGCCCTGGGCGTTGGGTTCGTCGATGTCCAAGTACCGCTCATCGGCCACGGCCGCACGTTCCGCCTCGGCCCGTACGGGGTCGAACCGGACGATCGCTTCGGTGATGAGGCGTTCGAGCTGGGCCCACCCGACGCCGGAGGCGTTGAACAGGTTGCGGTCCACGAACGCAGCGGCCTCGGCTGAGAGCGGCCCGACCAGCTTGGCGATCCGTACGGCGCGCCACGGCGCCAACCGCCCCGCCATGACCGCGGCCCAGACGTTGGGCAGGCGCCAGGCGCAACCCAGCACCTTCCCGACGTAGGCGCGGCCGCCGGCGGGTGAGCGGCCCAGGACCGCGATCAGCTCCATGAGCGCGAACTCCGACACCAACGGCGCCCCGTCACCGGCGATCGGGAGACCGGTGTCGACGAACCCGTCGCCGGTCGTCGCCGGACTCTCCGCGGCCTCGACCACGTTGGCTTCAGCCCAGGCCGCGATCGTCGCCCACTCCCGGATCAGCGACGCCTCACGGCCCTCGATCTCCGCGCGCAGCGAGGCCAGCATCGTGCTGATGCCGGTGTCGGGTGCGGGCGCTTGAGCCATGCCGCCATCCCAACACCGCCCTCCGACTCTGCCAATCTCAAAGCGTCAGCCTGTGCACAAAGCACCGGAAAAATAGGGGTTGTGGACAGTCCGTGGCTATCGGACCGGCCTTTCCCGGCGGCGTTCGAGGTTCGCCGCCTTCGCTGTCGGGCCCCGACCACTCAACCCTGATCACCCGACCGCCCCAACCTCTCGAGCAGCAGCGCCTCGGCCACGCACGCATTGCGGAAGTCCCCGAGGTGAAGGCTCTCGTTCGGGCCGTGCGCGCGGGTGTCCGGGTCCTCGACGCCGGTGACGAGCACGGCCGCGTCAGGGAACGCGTCCGTGAACAGCTTGATCAACGGCAGCGTCCCGCCCACGCCGATCTCGACCGGCTCGACGCCGTCCCAGGCCGTGCGGAGGGCGTCCAGCGCCGCGTCCCGTACGGCGGGCGGCGGGTCCAGCCGGACCGGGTGCGCCAGCGGCCCCGGGGTGACGCTCACGTGGGCGCCGTGCGGGGCGTGGGCGTGCAGGTGCTCGGTGAGGGCGGCGAGAGCGCGGTCCGGGTCGTCGCCGGGGGCGATCCGCATCGAGAGCTTGGCGCGGGCGGAGGCGCTCAGCATGTTCGCGGCGCCGTCGACGCGTTGGCTGTCGATGGCGGTGACGGTGATGCAGGGCTGCAGCCAGAGGCGGTCGGTGATGGAGCCTGTGCCCGTGAGCCGTACGCCGTCGAGCAGGCCCGCGTCCTTGCGGAACCGCGCCTCGTCGTACTCCACCTCGCTGCCGCGTCCGCGCGCCAGCCCGGCCACCGCGACCGAGCCGTCGGCGTCGTGGAGGGTGGCGAGGGTCGCGACGAGGGTGGTGAGGGCGTCGGGGAGCGGGCCGCCCCAGGCGCCGGAGTGCAGCGGGTGCTCGAGGGTGCGGACCTCGACGACGGCGTCGACGAGCCCGCGCAGCACCACGGTCAGGGACGGCGTCCCGACAGCCCAGTTGACCGAGTCCGCGACGACGATGACGTCGGCGGCGAGGTCGTCGCGGTAGCGGTCGAGCAGGTCCGGGAGGCTGGGGGAGCCGATCTCCTCCTCGCCGTCGACGAGCACGGTCACGCCGACCGGGAGGTCGTCGCCGTGCGCGAGCAGGGCGGCCAGGTGCACGGCCAGACCGGCCTTGTCGTCCGCGGCGCCGCGTCCGTAGAGCCGTCCCTCGCGCGCGCTCGGCTCGAACGGGTCCGACGCCCAGTCGGTCACCTCGCCGGCCGGCTGCACGTCGTGGTGCGCGTACAGCAGCACGGTCGGGGCGCCCGGAGGCGCGGGGCGGTGCGCGATCACCGACGGCAGGCCGCCGGCGTAGACGACGCGGGCGGACAGGCCGAGCTCGGTGAGGAGGTCGGCGGAGGCCCGGGCACTGCGGGCGACGTCGTCGGCATGCTCGGGGAGGCTGCTGACCGACGGGATCCGGACCAGCTCCTCCAGGTGTCCCAGGACGACGGGCAGCGCCCGGTCGATCCGCTCGGGGATGCTGCTCATGCGGGGACTCCTTCGTGGCTGGCGGCCCTGACGAGCGCGTCGACGTCCTCGGCCGTGGTGTCGAACGACGTCATCAGCCGGACCTCGCCGGTCGCGGCGTTCCAGGTGCTGAACGACCAGTGCCGGCGCAGCCGGTCCGCGACCCCGTCTGGGAGGACCGCGAACACGACATTCGCCTGCACCGGATGGGTGATCGTCACCCCGGGCAGCGCGGACAGGCCGGCGTGGAGGCGGTCGGCCATCGCGTTGGCGTGGGCGGCGTTGCGCAGCCACAGTCCGTCCTCGATCAGCGCGAGCAGCTGTGCCGAGATGAAGCGGGTCTTGGACGGCAGCTGTGTGCTCGCCTTCTTCAGGTAGGGCAGACCGGCCACGGCCGTCGGGTCGAGGACGATCACGCAGTCGCCGAACATGCCGCCGTTCTTGGTCGCCCCGAACGACAGCACGTCGACGCCCGCGTCGGTCGTCAGCTCCCGCAGCGAGACGCCCAGACGCGCCGCCGCATTGGCGATGCGTGCGCCGTCGACGTGGACCCGGAAGCCCGATCGGTGCGCGGCATCGGTGAGCGCGCGCAACTCGTCGGGTGAGTAGCAGGTGCCGAGCTCGGTGCTCTGGCTCAGTGACAGCACTCCCGCCTGCGCGTGATGGCGGTTGGCTCGATCGGCCGCGATGGCGGGGAGCGCGTCGGGTGAGACCAGTCCGTGCGGCGACGGCACCGTGATCAGCTTGAAGCCGTGGTGCTCGGGCGCCGCGCACTCGTCGGTGTGCAGGTGCGCCGACTCGGCGCAGACGATCGCCTCCCACCGCTGGGCCATCGCCTGCAGCGCGATGATGTTCGCGCCGGTGCCGTTGAAGACCGGGTAGACCGATGCGTCCGGCCCGAACTCCCGCCGTACGACGTCGCGCAGCCGCTCGGTGTAGACGTCCGCGCCATAGCTGGGCTGATGCCCCAGGTTGGCCGTCGCGAGGGCGGCGAGCACATCTGGGTGCACGCCGGCGAAGTTGTCGGACCCGAAGTCGCGGCGGTCCGGGTCGTGCAGCCGCGGGATGGTCATCGGCCCACCAGGACAGGTGATTCGGCGAAGAGAGCGTCCAGACCGACCTGCAGTACGGCGGCGTCGGTCGCGACGCCGAGCAGGTCGACCGGCGGCAGTGCGGCGGTCAGCTCGCGGTTGCCGGAGAAGACGCCGAAGGCGCGGTTCCAGCGGCGCGCCGCGGCAGCCACGTCGGCGATCGCGGAGAGCATCAGGCCGGTGGAGACCGAGGGCTCGCTCAGGGCGAGGGAGAGGTCGTAGGGGCCGACGAAGATCCCGTCGACGCCGTCCACTTCGGCGATCTCGTCGGCGGCCGCGAGACCGGCGGCGGTCTCGACCATCGCCAGGAGCAGGGGGCGCTCGCCGGTCGGGGCGAGGGCGGCGCGGCACAGTCCCGTGCTGCGCCGCCCCAGCGGGGGGAGCGAGGCCGCGGCGACCAGCTGGGAGGCCTGTGCCGCGGACTCGACGCCCGGGACGATGACGCCGGCCACGCCGGTGTCGATCATCCGGGCCAGGTGCGCCGGGTCGTGGGAGGAGAGGCGCACCAGGACGGGGATGTCGGTCGCGCGCAGCAGCGGGGCGACGTCCTGGGGCTCGATGTCGCCGTGCTGCAGGTCGACGCCGAGCCAGTCGATCCGGCCGGCCGCGGCGGACGCGGCGACCACCTCGAGCCCGAACGGTCCGAGGAAGCTGAGCCAGAGGCCCCGCAGGCAGCCCGTCCCGGAGCGCGCCCGGAGCCGGGCTGCCAGGGAGCTCACGCCTTGCGGTCCTTCGCGGGCGGCGGCATGTACGTCGTCCGGCTGGGCGTCACGCCGAGGCGCACGCACGACTCGAGCCATGCGATCGCGGCACCAGTCGGGTCGACGACGGGGACCTTGTGGCCCGCGGCGGCGAGCCGATCGCGCAGCTCGGCGGCGACGCCGAGCATGCCGGTGCAGCCGAGCACGATGACGTCGGCCTCGCCCTTGGCGACGGCGTCCGAGGCCTGCTCGAAGAGCCGCTCGATGAGGACGTCGTGGTCCTCGAGGCCGAGCACGGGGAGGTCGACGACGCGGATCGTGCCGACCCGGCGCTCGATCGTGTAGCGGCGGGCGAGGGAGTGGAGCATCGGCAGCACGTTCGGCAGAACGGTGATGATGCCGACCTTCTCGCCGAGGCTGAGGGCGGTGAGCATCGCCGGCTCGAAGCCGCCGACCACGGGCGCGTCGATGATCTCGCGGGCCGCGTGGACGCCGGGGTCGCCGAAGCACGTGATGAAGACGCCGTCGACGCCGTCGGTCGCGGCCTCCTCGATGCGCTGGAGGATGCCGGGGGCCGAGAGCGCCTCGTCGTACTCCGACTCGATGCTGGCCGTCCCGCGCTCCAGCGAGATGACGTCGACCTTGGTGTCGGGCGCGGCCCACGCGAGGACCTCGCTGCGGACGTGCTCGATGAGCGTCTCGCCGATGACCGGAAGAACCACTCGGATGTGCATGCCGTCTCCTTCGGTTGGTTACCTCGGAGGTTAGGTGGGACGCGTCACACCCGGAATGTGCATCCTGCCGCCGCCCGCAGGGGGCACTGTGCAGGACGCCCCCGGACGTCTCAGACGTCGAGCGCGCGGCACGCGACCTGCAGCGCGAGCCGCTGGCTCGGGTCGTCGAGGTCGACGCCGAGCCGGTCGCGGATCTGCTGGATCCGCGTGGTGACCGTGTTGCGGTGGACGCCCAGCGCCTGAGCCGTCAGTACGGCGGAACCGCCGCTCTCCAGGTAGGCGTGCAGCGTGCTGAGCAGGTGGCTGTGCGAGGGGTCGCGCAGCGGCGAGAGCGCGGTCTCGGCGAAGGCACGGGTGACGTCGGAGCGCTGCCAGGTCGCCAGCAGCCGCGCCACGCCGAGCTCGTCGGAGTGCTCGACGGCGGGCCGGAAGTCGTGGCTGCGCGCCAGGTCCGCGGCGTCACGGGCTTCGCTGAGCGACTCGGCCAGGCCGTTGGGGCCCCGGTGGGGGCGGCCGATGCCGGCGGTGAGGCTCCAGTCGCGGGGCAGCGCCGCCGCCACCAGCCGTACGGCGCGCATCAGCCGGCGCGCGTCGTCCGGGGCGGGCTCGTCGTCGGTGGTGATCCACATCGCCCAGCCCGGGCCGCGGCGGGCCGCGGCGACCAGCTCGATGCCGTGCCCGGCCAGGGCGGTCGTGATCTGGTCGATCATCCGCTCGCGGTCGACGTGGTCGCCTGCCTCCGACAGCACGTGGATGCCGACGTGCCAGCCGGGCAGCCGCCAGCCGAGCGACACCGCGCCCTCGACGACGTCCCGGCTGACGGAGTCGCGGCCGGCGATGATCTCGGAGATCAGCTGGGCGCGGAAGACCGAGTCGCGGTCGGCCTGCGCGCGCTGCCCCGACAGCCAGGAGCGGATGAACGGCTCAGTCATCGCCAGCCCCACCGCGAGGACGTCGAGCCGCGCGTCGGCCGCCCGCTCGAACGGGCAGGCCAGCCAGGCGGCCAGCCGGTTGACCTGCGGGTCGAGCACGGGGTGCACCAGCAGGTGCTCGCCATGCTGGGCCACCGCCTGGTCGAGGTGCAGCCGCGGGTCGAGGTCGACCGGGTCGCCGAGGATGCACGCGCCGTCGGAGGTCATCAGCGAGACCTTGGCCGACAGCACCGACGCGGCCGTGGCGAGGATGTCCTGGCCGGTGCGCTTGGTGCTGAGCTGGCGCAGCAGCCGCTCGATGGTGCGGGCACGGACCTGCTCGGGGGCGCGCACCAGCGCGGTCAGCTCGAGCGCGATCTGCCCCGGCGAGCCGCTCTCCACCCACAGCACCGGGATCTCGAGCCGGTCGGCGAGCCGCACCGTCGACAGCAGGGGCCGCGCGGTCGCGGCCACGACGAGCAGCGCGGCGGCGCCGGCCTCCTGGGCGCGGCGCACCACCGCCTCCAGCCGGTACGGCGGGCTGGCGTGGGCGTCCCCGCACACGACCAGGTGGTCGGTGACGTCGGCGAAGGCGCCGTCGTACCAGAGCACGTCGGTGACCCGCCGCTCCAGGCCGGCCGCACCGGCGACGATCCGGGCGCCGTCGAGGACGGGGTCGTGCAGCAGGTCCGCGACGCGCGGCGCACTGGTCATCGGACGGTCTCCTCGAGGTCCAGGTCCAGGCCGAACGCCCGGGGGCCGACGACGGCGTCGGCCTCCGGCGGCCAGGCGTGCAGGGCGCGCAGCGTGACGAGGGCGAGCAGCTGGCCGGGCCGCACCTGGCCGACGCTGAGCACGCCGCCGCTCGTCGGGTCGAGCGCGACGATGACGTCGGGCGTGCACGCACGGGTGACGCCGTCGACGGTGACCGCGAGGAACTCCTCCAGCAGGTCGATCCGCGCGGCCGAGCCGGCCACCCGGTCGGTCACGGTGATGCTGCCGGGCAGCGCTCCGTCGCGCGGGCGGATCTCGTCGACCCGCCCCTCGAACAGGAAGGTCCCGCCCAGGTGCTCGGCCAGCGCGGCGACCTGCGTCCGCGGGAACTCGCCGTAGGCGGCGCCGAGCGCGACGCAGGCCGAGAGACTGCCGACGACGCCGGCCTCCGCGAGGAAGGCGGCCGTCGTCGGGTAGAGGGCCAGCGCGCCGGCACCGCCCATCGCGCCGGCCGTGCTGAGCAGCACCCGCTCGGCCAACGCGGCCGAGCTCTTCGTGACCAGGACCGTGTCGCCGGCCGGCCCGACGACACCCATCGGGGCGGCGCTCCCGCCGGCCAGCGCCATCGTGGTCTTGTTGATGCTGGGGAAGGCGCGGCCCATCAGGTCGCCGTCGACGACGGGCAGGCCGAGCTCGCCGGCCGCCACCACGCCGGCGAGGCCGTTGAGGCCGCCGATCTCGATGATGCCGACCGCGTCGACCCGGCCGCCGACGCGTTCGGCCACGGCGTGCGCGGCGGTGGCCATGTCGCGCGGGTCGATCAGGCGCTCGGCGAGGACGTCGGGGCCGCCGACCACGCCCACATGGACGACGAGGGCGTCGGGCGGCAGGTCCGCCGCCCGCCGTACGACGACCGGGCGGCGTCGTACGGCCTGGCGGAGCAGCTGATAGGCCAGCGCGACATTGCCGCCGCCCCCGGACCCGAGCAGGTTCGCGCCCGCGGTGAGCGCGTCGACGTGCTCCTCGGCGATGAGGCCGAGCGGGGGGGCGTCGACGTGACTCACAGGTGCGATGATCGCAGAGCGCGGGCTCAGACCGGCACGTACTCGTGGTCGTAGCCGAAGTACGCCGGGCCGGTCAGCGCGAGCCCCTCCGGGCTCCGCCAGCGCGGGTCGCACGGCGCCACCACGACGCTGACGCGCAGGCCGTAGCGCAGCATCTCGGTGGTGACCGGCTCGCCGGTGTCGGTGTCGAGCACGCAGATCAGGTCGGGGACGCTGGCCAGCACCTGCCCGTCGCGGATCGCGACCAGGTTCTCGTTCTGGATCGAGATGTCGAGCTGGGCGCCGAGGTCGTCGCCGAGCCCGTCGAGCCGGACCTCGCCGCGGGCGAAGCCGCCCTCGGTGCCGCGTCGTACGTCGACCAGCTTGCCCTGGAAGATCCGCCGCCCGCCGAGCACCTCGGCCGTCGCGGCGACGGGGTCGCGGTGTGCGGCGGCGGCCTCGCGGATGGCGACGCCGATCCGCTGGGTCAGCGAGATGGTGCCGTGGACCATGAACTCCTTGGTCTGCCTGCCGGTCAGCACGTAGAGGCTGATCGCCGAGCTGCAGCCCATCTCGATGGTGGCGGTGCGGGCGAACCGCTCGGCCCAGGCGTTGTCGAGCGTGTTCATGCTGATCGCGTTGCCGCGCTCGTCGGCCAGCGCCATCGGCGTCGCGCTGATCCCGCCGAGGGTGGGCATCAGCATCTGCAGCTCGGGGAACGCCCGGCCCATGCCGTCGGCGTCGACCATCGGCAGGCCGAGCTCGGCGGCGGTCGCGAACGGGATCACCGAATTGAGGCCGCCGGCCTCGATCGAGATGGTGTGCGTCGCCTTCTTGCCGATGAGCGTCTCCAGCGCGCGCAGCGCGGTGACCAGCTCCTTGCCCGACGGCAGCTTCTCCAGCATCACCGTGGGCGCGCCCATCACCGCGGTCGGGATGACGACCGCGTCGTCGGGCAGGTCCATCGGGTCGACGAGCGGCACCGGTCCGTGCCGGCGGATCGCCTGCTGCGCCAGGAGGCGCCCGATGTAGGGGTCGCCGCCTCCGCCGGTGCCCAGGACCGCGGCGCCGCGGGCGATGTCGGGCAGGTCCTCGACGGTGATCTCACGCATGGTGGTCTCCTCCCAGAGAGAGCTCGCCGACCGCCTTGACCCGGATCCGGGTGGCGTTGCCGGGCAGATAGGCCAGCGGCACTTCCTCGATGTCGACGACGCGCACCGAGCCGGGGCGCGCGCCCGCGGCGGTGGCCCGGTCGACGGCCTCCTGCCGCGCCTCGTCGAGGACGGCGTCGCGCTGGCCGGGGCTGACCGAGAACACCCGGTCGACCTCGCCGCCGACCTCCGCGATGGCGGCGCCGATCGCGTTCGCCACCGCGTAGTTCTCGGGGCGCATCACGCTCGAGGCGCTGATCAGCTCGTCGGGCACCAGAATGCTGCCGCCGCCGACCGCCACGACGGGCACGGGGTCGGCGGAGATCCGCATCCGGTCGACGATCTCGCCCATCCGTTCGCCGATGCTGGCGAGCGCGGACCGCACCAGGCCCGGGTCGAGGTGGGCGACCAGCGACGGGTCGCCGACGTCCGCGATGCCGGCGGCGACGGCGAGATCGGTGGCGGTCAGCGTGTCTCCGCCGAAGACCAGCGCCTTCTCGGTCAGCCGGTAGCCGACGCTCTGCGGGCCGACGCGGGGCGCGCCCGCGTCGCCGTCGACGATGCTGCCGCCGCCGATGCCGACCGAGAGGACGTCGGGCATGCGGAAGTTGGTCTGCACGTCGGCGACCGCGACGTCGGCCGACGCCTCGCGCGGGAAGCCGCTCTGGAGGATGCCCACGTCGGTGGTCGTGCCGCCCACGTCGATGACGGCGCAGTCGAGCTGCTGCGAGAGGAAGGCCGCGCCGCGCATCGAGTTGGTGGGGCCGGACGCGAAGGTCGCGACCGGGTAGCGGCGGGCGTAGTCGACGTCCATCAGGGTGCCGTCGTTCTGGCTCAGGAAGACCGGCGCGGAGATGCCGGCGGCGAGCACGCTCTGGCTCAGGCCGGTGGTGACATTGTCGGCGAGGTCGCGCAGCGCGGCGTTGATGACCGTCGCGTTCTCGCGGCCGAGCAGGCCCATCCGGCCGATGTCGTGGGAGAGCGAGATCGGCGCGCCGGGGGAGACCTCGGCGATGATCTCGGCCGCCCGCAGCTCGAACTCCGCGTTGACGGGGGAGAAGACCGACGAGATCGCGAACGACCGGGCGCCTGCCTCGAGCGCCTTGTCGACGACGTCGCGCAGCTCCTGCTCGTCGAAGGCGGAGATCTCGGTGCCGTCGTACTCGTGGCCTCCGTGGCACAGATAGCTGTGCCCGCCGATCGCCGTCCGCAGCCGTTCGGGCCAGTCGACGAGCGGCGGCAGCGCGCTCGTGGCCGGCAGGCCGAAGCGGATCGCCGCGGTCTGGGTGAGCCGGGTGCCCTCGACGAGGGCGTTGATGAAGTGCGTGGTGCCGATCATCACCGCGGAGACCTGCGCCGGGTCGAAGCCCGAGGCGGCCTTCAGGTCGGCGATGGCGGCGACGATGCCGCTCGTCACGTCGGACGTCGTCGACGACTTCGTGGCGGCGACGACGCGCTGGCCGTCGATCAGGACGGCGTCGGTGTTGGTGCCTCCGACGTCGATGCCGAGTCGCAGCATGCTCATGCGATGCGCTCCTTCGCGGGCGGGGTGAGATAGGTGGTCCGGCTCGCCGTCAGGCGCATCCGCACCTGGGACTCCAGCCACAGCACGGCGGCCGCGGTCGGGTCGACGACCGGTACGACGAGCCCGTCGGCCGCGAGCCGCTCCTGGACGGCGGCGGCGACGCCGAGCATCCCGGTGCAGCCGAGCACCAGCACGTCGGCCTCGCCGGCGCACACCGCCGACGCGGCCTGCTCGACGAGCCGGTCGACGAGGTCGTCACCGTGGCTGAGGCCGAGCACCGGCAGGTCGATGACGCGGATGGTGCCGAGCCGCTCGCCGATCGCGTAGCGGCGGGCCAGGCTGCGCAGCATCGGCAGCACGTTCGGCAGCACCTGGAGGATCCCGATCCGCTCGCCGAGGGTGAGCGCGGTCAGCATCGCCGGCTCGAAGCCGCCGACGACGGGGAGGTCGGTGATCTCCCGCGCGGCCTGGATCGCCGGGTCGGCGCCGCAGCTGACGAAGATCGCGTCGACGCCGTCGGCGTTCGCCTCCTCGACCCGCTGCAGGATGCCGGGGCCGGCGAGCGCCTCGTCGTACTCGCTCTCGATGCTGGCGGGGCCATGGTCGAGGGAGACCACGTCGACCTCGGTGCCGGGCGACACCCAGGCGCTGACCTCCGACCGGATCTGCTCGATGAAGGTGTCGCCGATGATCGGCAGGATCACGCGCAGGTGCATGGGCTGGCTCCTCGGGTCCGTCGTTCCTTGCCGAGGACGCTAGAGGCTCGCCCCCGGCGTCGCTCCGGGCGGCGCGCCCAGTCCAGGGGTGGTTCCTGTGCGATCCGCCCAGTGACCCGGGACACGTATGGCGGTTCGATCCCTGTCACGGCACCTCGGGGGAGCTGACCCACCCGAACTCCTCGGACAACACCTGGAGACAGCACATGAAGCGATTCCTCACCGCACCCCTCCTCGCCGGTGTCACGGCGCTCGCTCTGGCGGCGTGTGGCACCGGTTCGACGGGAGACGCGGGATCGGGCGACAAGCCGCTCGCCGCGGCCAAGGTCGACACGACCGGCGCGCTCGCCGGCAAGAAGATCCTGTACGTCGACGGCGTACCGGGCAATGCGCTCCTCGACGGCCTGGCCCAGGGCCTCGCCTCGGAGCTCAACAAGCAGGGCGCGACCATGGCCCGCGTCTTCCAGCTCAACGCGCAGAACCAGATCGACCTCGCGACCGGCAACCAGCGCATCAACGAGGGCATCGCGGAGGGCGTCGACGCGATCGTCACCTTCCCGCTCGACGCCAACGCGATCCGCCCCGGCGTGGAGGCCGCCAACAAGGCCGGCATCCCGATCTTCACCTTCCAGGACCTCGGCGGCCTCGACGTCACCGGCAAGCTGAAGTTCCCCGACGAGCAGCGCGGCGCGGACACCGGCAAGGCGCTCGCCGAGCTCGCCGGCGGCAAGGGCGAGGCGACGGTGCTCTCCGGCATCCCGACCGACAACATCGAGGCCGCCGTCCGCGGCGCGGTCAAGGGCCTGGAGGCGGGCGGCATGAAGCTCGTCGGCGACCCGAACAACCAGCGCAACCTCAAGGACGACGCTCCCGAGGCGCAGCGCGTGGCGCAGACGATCTTCCAGAAGTTCCCCGACCTGCGCGCGCTCGTCGTCTACAACTCGGCGTCCGCCACCGGCGCGATCGCCGCGGCCCGCCAGGCCGGCGTCTCCGACAAGGTCGTCATCGGCACCATGGCCGGCGAGGACACCAACATCGCCCAGGTCAAGCAGGGCCAGCTCGCGCTCTCCTACGACTTCAACGGCCTCGACTACGGCAAGGCCATGGCCGACCTGGTCAAGCGCGCCCTGACCGGCGAGAAGCTGCACAACGAGATCGTCGACGCGCCCCTCGGCCAGGTCTACACCAAGACCAATGTCGCCGACTACAAGCCGTGGACCGAGCGCCAGACCTACATCAAGATCCCGTCGGGCTTCTGATTCCGATGAGCGCGCTCCAGGATCAGTCCGGGTCGACCGCCGGCGTCGTCGTCTCCGGTGTCACCAAGCTGTACGGCGCGACCAAGGCGCTCGCGGGCGTCGACGTCGCCTTCCGCCGGGGCGTGGTGACGGCGGTCGTCGGCGCCAACGGCTCCGGCAAGACCACCCTGCTCCGCGTCGTGTCGGGGCTCCTCGACCCGTCCTCAGGACAGGTCGAGGGGCCCTCGGGCCGGCCGGTCACCGGTCTCACGTCGGCGCAGGACGCCGGGATCGTGCTGGTGCCGCAGGAGCCGACCCTCGCCGGGCACCTGACCGTCTGGCAGAACGTCAGCCTCGGCCGGCCCGAGGCCGCGAGCGGCCCGTTCCTGCGGGACCGAGCGGCGCGGCGCTTCGCCGCCGAGCACCTGGAGGGGCTGCTGCCCGCGTCGGTCCTCGACCAGGTCACCTCCACCCTCAACAAGTCCTCGCGCCAGCTCGTGCAGCTGGCCGCGGCGATGGCCCGCAAGCCGATCGTGCTCATGCTCGACGAGCCGACGGCCGTCCTCGACGAGGACGGCGTGCTGGCGCTGCACGCGCTGATCCGCCGGTTCGTGGGGGAGGGCGGCACCGTCGTCATCGTCTCGCACCGGCTGCGTGATGTGCTCGAGCTCGCCGACGACGTCGTCGTCCTGCGCAACGGGCTGGTCAACCACACCGGCCCGGTCACGCCCCAGACCGAGCACCAGATCGTCCGCCTCCTCTCCGCCGAGGAGCGCGACAACCGGCCGGCGCACCGCCCCGACCGGGGGCACGTCGTCCTCGAGGCGAGCGGGCTGCGCGGCTGGCGCGGGCTGTCCGTCGACCACCTTCAGGTGTACGCCGGCGAGATCCTCGGCATCGCCGGGCAGAGCGGCAGCGGCCGCTCCCGGCTGGCCTCCGTCCTCGCCGGCGCCCACCCCGCCGAGGGACAGGTCGCGGTCGAGGGCAGCACCTTCAAGCTCGGCAGCATCCGGTCGGCCCAGGCCGCCGGTGTCGCCTACATCCCGGAGGATCGCCAGGTCACCGCGATCCTCGGCAACCAGTCGGTGTCGGCGAACCTCCTCGTCGGCCGCGAGGACGGGGTCATCCGGCGTGGTCCGTTCCGCCGCCGCGCCGCCGAGCGTCAGGAGGCGGCCGACCTGATCGACCGCTTCGAGGTCCGCCCGCGCGACCCCGACCGGCACGCGGCGCTGCTCTCCGGCGGCAACCAGCAGAAGCTGGTCGTCGGCCGGGCCCTGTCCCGCAAGGCGAAGGTCATCGTCGCCGACGAGCCGACCCAGGGCGTGGACGCCAGCGCCCGGGGCGCCATCCATGCCGCACTCGCGTCCGCTGCCGCCGAGGGCAGCGCGGTGATCGCCGTGTGCAGCGAGTTCGAGGAGCTGTTCGAGCTCTGCGACCGCGTCGTCGTCGTCCGTGACGGCGCCGTCGTGCTCGACCGCCCCATCGCCCAGGTGAGCCAGGACGAGGTCCTCGCCTCCTCGCTGGGCTCCCACCTGCCCGACTCCGTGGAGGAGAACCCGTCATGACCGTCATCCAGTCCCAGCCCGCGACGTCCGCGGGGCCCGAGCCCGTCGTGGCCAGCGGCCCGTCGACGATGAAGCAGCAGGGTCTCTTCTTCGCGATCGTCCTCGCGATGTTCGTCGTCGCGCTGCCCTTCCTGCCGCAGCTGCGCAGCGGGCCCTACCTGATGGTCCAGCTCGCGACGTACTCCGCCGTGCTGGTCATGGCGCTCGGCCAGACCTTCGTCGTGATCCAGGTCGGCTTCGACCTGTCGACCGGCGCGATGCAGGGCTTCGTCGGCGGCCTGGTCTTCCTCTTCGTCGGCTGGAAGCTCGCCGACGGGCTGGTGATCGTGCTGTCGCTCGGGGCCGCCCTCGCGATCGGCGTCCTGCTGCACGGCCTGCTCATCGCCAAGGGGAAGATGAACTTCTTCATCGTCACCCTGGCCAGCTTCACCATCCTGCCCAGCCTGCTGCGGGTGATCCTCGACGGCTCCAGCAAGCCGGTCTACAGCCCGGCCCTCGACTCGCTCGCCAACGGCTCCATCCTCGGGATCCGGACGCCGGTCATCATCGCCGGCATCGTCTTCGGCCTGATGTGGGTGCTGCTCAACCGCACCGTCTTCGGCCGCAACGTCTACGCCGTCGGCAGCAACCGCGAGGCCGCCCGTCTCGCCGGCGTGAACGTCGACCGGGTCACCATGATCTGCTACGGCATCTGCGCGCTCTGCGCGGGCGTGGCCGGCCTCCTGCTGCTGGGTGCGCTCGGCGCCGCCGACCCGTCCGCCGGTCTCGGCAACGAGTTCTTCGCGCTGACCGCGGTGCTGCTCGGCGGCACCCGCTTCTCCGGCGGCCAGGGCACCCTGCTCGGCACCCTGCTGGGGCTGCTCTTCCTGATCGTCCTCTCCAACATCCTGCTGCTCAGCGGCATGCCGCAGTTCTGGATCGGCGCCGTCCAGGGCGTCGTCCTGCTCATCGCCGTCGGCATCGACCGCGCCCGCCGCGACGCCTGAACCCCCTCACCTAGGAGTCCTTCCCATGTCCCTTCGCATCGGCATCGACGTCGGTGGCACCAACACCGACGCCGTGGTGCTCGACGGCCGCCGGGTCGTCTCGTCCACCAAGTCGCCCACGACCGAGGACGTCACCATCGGCATCCGGGCCGCCCTCACCGAGGTCCTCGCCGACGTCGACCCCGGCGAGATCGGCGCGGTCTTCATCGGCACCACCCACTTCATCAACGCGATCGCCCAGGCCCGCGGCCTCGAGCGGGTGGCGCTGGTCCGTCTCGCCACGCCGCCGCAGAGCCTGCTCCCGATGATCGACTGGCCGGACCGGCTGCGCGGTGTCGTCGGCGACGACGTCTACATCTGCGCCGGTGGCGCCCAGTTCGACGGCAACCCGCTCAGCCCCGTCGACGAGGACGGCCTGCGCGACGTCGCGAAGAAGCTGGCCGAGTCGGGCATCAAGCACATCGCGCTCAGCTCGGTGTTCTCGCCGGTCAACCCGGAGCCCGAGCTGCTCGCCGAGCGGATCCTCCAGGAGGAGCTGCCCGACGTCACGATCACCCGCTCCACGCTGGTCGGCCGGGTCGGCCTGCTGGAGCGTGAGAACGCGACCATCCTCAACGCCTCGCTCCTCGACCTCGCGGCGCGGGTCATCGACGGCCTGGAGCAGGTCGTCGCCTCCTGCGGCATCGACGCCCCGATCCTGCTCTCGCAGAACGACGGCACCGTGATGACCCTCGAGCGGGCCCGGCTCTACCCGATCTTCACCATCGCCTCCGGCCCCACGAACTCGATGCGCGGCGCCGCCCTCCTCACCGGCATCGAGGACGCCGTCGTCGTCGACGTCGGCGGTACGACGGCCGACATCGGCCTGCTGCAGAGCGGCTTCCCGCGCGAGTCGACCGTCGCGCTCAGCCTCGCCGGCGTGCGCAGCAACTTCCGGATCCCGGACGTGCTCTCGCTCGCCATCGGCGGCGGCACGATCATCGCCGAGGACGGCGGCACGGTCGGCCCCGAGAGCGTCGGCTTCCGGATCACCGAGCAGGCGCGCGTCTTCGGCGGCGACACCCTCACCTTCAGCGACATCGCGGTGCGCGCCGGCGCCGACCCGATGGGCGACTCCGCCCTCGTCGCCGACATCCCGGACGACGTCGTCGCGGCGGCTCTGAAGATCGTCGGCGACCGGGTGATCCACGCAGTCGAGAAGGCCAAGCTCAGCGCGGACGACACCCCCGTCGTCGTCGTGGGCGGCGGCGGTCCGCTGCTGCGCGTCGTCCCGGGTCTCGAGTCGCTGGTCGTGCCGGAGAACGCCGGCATCGCCAACGCGGTCGGCGCCGCCTTCGCCGAGGCCGGCGGCGAGGTCGACCGGATCTACGACCTCAGCGGCACCTCGCGGACCGAGGTGCTCGAGCAGGCCAAGGCGGAGGCGATCGAGCAGGCCGTCGCGGCCGGCGCCGACCCCGCGAAGGTCCGCATCGTCGACGCCGACGACGTCCCGCTGACGCACCTCGGCGGCGGATCCGCCGTCCGCGTGCGGGTGAAGGCGGCCGGCCCGTTCGACCACCAGCCCGCCATCACCTCGGAAGGACACTGACATGCGCATCATCGACGAGGAAGCCCTCAACGACATCACCCTCGGCTCCACCATCCTCGGCGCCGGTGGCGGCGGCGACCCGTACGTCGGCATGCTGCTCGCCCGCGACGCGATCCGCCGCTTCGGCCCGGTGAGCCTGGTCGACATCGAGGAGGTCCCGGACGACGCGAACGTCGTGTTCATCGCGGGCATCGGGGCGCCCGGCGTCCTGATCGAGAAGCTGCCGCGGGCCTTCGAGTACGAGCGCGTGCTCGACGAGCTCGAGCGCTTCACCGGCGTCACCTACGACTTCGTCTGCCCGATCGAGGCCGGCGGCCTCAATGCGGTCACGCCCTTCGCGACCGCCGCCGCCCGCAACCTCCCGGTCATCGACGCCGACGGCATGGGTCGCGCCTTCCCCCACCTGGAGATGGTCACCCCGACGCTGTACGGCGCCTCCGCGACGCCGATGGTCATGATCGACGAGCACGGCAACACCATGTTCCTCGAGTCGGCGACGAACCCCTGGGCCGAGGCCTACGCCCGCGCCGCGGTGCTCGCCAGCGGCGCCAACGCCGCGTCGGCGCTGTACCCGATGTCGGGCAGGCAGGCGAAGGACTGGCTGGTGCGGGGCGCGCTGTCGATGGCCCAGGACATCGGCCGCACCATCCGCGAGGCGCGCGACGCGCACGTCTCGCCGGTGCACGCCGTCCTGGAGCAGCAGGGCGGAGTCCTGCTCTTCACCGGCAAGGTCGAGGAGGTCGACCGCCGCAACGAGCGCGGCTGGACCATCGGGACCGCGCACCTGAGCGGGATCGACGGCGACCAGGGCCACACGATGACGATCCACTTCCAGAACGAGAACCTCGCCGCCAAGCGCGACGGCGAGGTCGTCGCCACCAGCCCCGACCTGATCATGGCGATGGAGATCGACACCGGCGAGCCGATCCCGGCCGAGGAGATCCGCTACGGCTACCGGGTCGCGGTCATCGGCCTCCCGGCCGACCCGCACTGGCGGACCGAGGCGGGCATCGAGCTCTCCGGCCCGCGGCGCTTCGGCTACGACATCGACTACCGGCCGGTCGAGGAAGCCGTTCGATGAGCGGCCCGGCTCGGCGTACGGTCCTGCGGGGCGGTCTGGTCTTCGACGGGACGGGCGCCGAGCCGGTCGCGGCCGACGTGGTGATCACGGACGGCCGCATCGAGGCGGTCGGCGCCGGCCTGGGGGGCGACGCCGACACTCTCGACGACACTCTCGACGACACGGTGGTCGACGTGTCCGGCGCGCTGGTCGCGCCGGGCCTCATCGACTGCCACGTGCACACGATCTTCGACGGGATGGACATGGCCCGGCTCCAGGCCCGGCCGTTCTCGATGGAGTTCTTCGAGGCGATCGGCGCCTTGGGCACGCTCCTCGACAGCGGCGTGACCACGGTCCGTGACGCCGGCGGCGCCGACCTCGGCGTCAAGGCCGCCGTCGCTCTGGGGCTGGTCCGCGGGCCGCGGATGACGATCTCGATCTCCGCGCTCAGCCAGACCGGGGGGCACGTCGACGGCTGGAACGTCCACGGCGACGTGCAGCGGCTGTTCGTGCCCCACCCGGGCCGCCCCGACTGTGTCGTCGACGGCGTCGAGGGGATGCGGCTGCGCGTGCGCGAGCTGATCCGCGCGGGCGCCGACACGATCAAGGTCTGCGCGTCCGGGGGAGTGATGTCGACCCGCGACGACCCCCGCCACCCCCAGTTCTCCTACGACGAGCTGGCCGTCTGCGTCGACGAGGCCGCGGCCGCCGGGCGCTCGGTCATGGCCCACGCCCACGGCGCCGCGGGCATCAAGCAGGCGCTGCGCGCCGGCGTCCGCTCGATCGAGCACGGCGTCTTCATCGACGACGAGTCGATCGAGCTGTTCCTGGAGCGGGGCGCCTGGCTGGTCCCGACGCTGCTCGCCCCGGTCGCGCTGGTCACGGCCATCGACGCCGGCATGGCGGTCGCCCCGGAGGTCGAGCTCAAGGCCCGCTCGATCGCCGCGACGCACCTCGACTCGGTCGCCCGCGCGCACGCGGCCGGCGTACGGATCGCGATGGGCACCGACAGCGGCGTCTTCGCCCACGGCTCCACGCCCCAGGAGCTGACGTGGATGACCCGGGCGGGGCTGAGTCCCTGGCAGGCGCTGCACGCGGCGACCGGATCGGCCGCCGACCTGCTCGAGCTGCCCGAGGTCGGCCGGGTGGCCGCGGGCTGCGTCGCCGACCTCGTCGTGCTCGACGGCGGGTCGCGCGCGGGGGACTTCGCGGCGTTCGCGACCGACCTGCGGATGGTCCTGCAGGGCGGCGAGGTGGTCCGCGCGCGGTGACCCGCGCGGCCCCGTTGCCGTGTGAGCCTTGACACATCGTCCGCTCTGGTGTGGGGTGGCGACTATCTGTAACTCAGGGTTACAGAACGCTTGTTGGGAGAGGCAAGCGGATGTGCACCGAGGGCGGGGCCGCGAGCCCGACCGGAGTGCAGCGTGTCCACGCAACATCTGGGAGGGCCTTTCCAATGATCCTCGGATCACACGAGCACACAGCAACACCCACCGACACCACCACCACGGACCACGTCATCTCCTTGCGGGGGGTGAGCAAGTCCTTCGGGCCGGCCACGGTCCTCGACGACGTCAGCTTCGACGTCGAACGCGGCAAGATCACCGCGATCCTCGGGCCCTCGGGCACCGGCAAGTCGGTGCTGCTGAGCACCATCATCGGGATGTACCCGCCCGAGCGCGGGCAGATCTACGTCGACGGCGAGCCCCTCGTGGGCATGCGCCACCGCGACCTGATGCGCGTGCGCCGCAAGTTCGGCGTGCTCTTCCAGGACGGCGCCCTCTTCGGGTCGATCAGTCTCTACGACAACATCGCCTTCCCGCTGCGCGAGCACACCGACCTCACCGAGGCCGCGATCCGCGACGTCGTCCACACCAAGGCCGACCTGGTCGGCCTGGTCAAGCACCTCGCCAAGCTGCCCGGTGAGGTGTCCGGCGGCATGCGCAAGCGGGCCGGCCTGGCCCGGGCGCTGGCGCTCGACCCCGAGATCGTCTTCTTCGACGAGCCCGACTCCGGCCTCGACCCGGTCCGGGTAGCGCATCTCGACGTGATGATGCGCAGCGTCCAGCAGGTCACCGGGTGCACCTTCTTCGTGATCACCCACAACATCGAGTCGGTCCGGCGCACCGCCGACCACATCGGCCTGCTCTTCCGCTCGCGGCTGGTGACCTTCGGCCCCGCGGCCGAAGTGCTCGCCAGCGAGCGCCCGGTCGTCCGGCAGTTCTTCGAGGGCAGCGTCCGCGGCCCGATCGGCATGGACGAGATGGTCGACGCCGACGAGCCCGCCGACGAGACCGACGAGCTCGCGCTCGTCGGTGGCGCCCACTCCGCCTAGCCCCGCCCGCGCACACCTCGCGCGCCTCGCGGGGCTCGTGCGCGCCCGCGCCTGCGCATCTCCGCGCATCCGTGCATCCGTGCATCCGTGCATCCGCACCTCCATCCGCCGTCTGCCTGTCCGCCCGTCCGCGCTCCGCGGGCGCGGTCTCGCACCTGCCTACTCCTGGGAGAGAGACATGACCACCGCCGTCCGTTCCACGCCGTCGCTCGACGACGAGCCCACCGAGCCCACCGAGGCCGTCGCGTCGGCACCACCGCCGCGCACCCGCCGCCCCTCGCCCCGCGTCCTCGCCGCGGCCCTGGTCGCCGTCCTCGCCGCGGCGGTGATCGGCTTCCTCGCCGTCCAGCTGCAGCACAGCCGTGCCGACGTCTACCGGCTCGAGGCCGCCCAGACCACCCAGGCCCAGGTGCTGGAGCGCGCACGTGAGCTCGCGGTCGCGCTGACGACCTACGACTACCGTGACCTCGGCGCCCAGCAGCGCCAGCTCGCGCAGGGCTCGACCGACGCCTTCCAGCAGAAGTTCGCCGAGACCAACAAGACCCTCGGCCCGATGTTCACCCAGCTCGAGGCCTCGGCCAAGGGCACCGTGGTCGACGCCGCCGTCCAGCAGGTGCGCGGCGACCTGGCCACCGCGCTCGTCTTCGTCGACCAGGAGGCGAGCAGCAAGCAGAGCGCGAAGCCGACGACCCAGGCCTCGCGCCTGCGGCTGCACCTGGTGCGCCACGGCGATACCTGGCTCCTCGACAGCGTGGACCTGCTGTGAGGGCGCCCTCGACCGCCGCCGTCGCCGCGAGCGCACGCGGCTTCGGTGGCATGGTGGCGATGTTCGCCGATGCGTGCGCGGTGACCGTGCGGGCCCTCGTCCGGCGGCGCTTCTCCTGGTGGGAGTTCCTGCTGCAGACGCGCTTCCTCGCGTCGGTGGCGCTGCTGCCCACGATCCTGATCGCGATCCCGTTCGGCCTGGTGCTGGTGCTGACCGTCGGCGGACTCACCAGCCAGGTCGGGGCCGCGTCCCTGGTCGGCGGCGTCAACTCGGTCGGCACCGTGCGCCAGGCGGCGCCGATCATCAGCGGCATCGTCCTGGCCGGTGCGGGCGGATCGGCGATCTGCGCCGACCTCGGCTCCCGCACCATCCGCAGCGAGATCGCCGCGATGCGGGTGATGGCGGTCGACCCGCTCGAGCGCCTGGTCGCCCCGCGGATCCTGGCGACCGTGCTGGTGAGCGTGCTGCTCAACGGCGTGGTCGCGTTCGTCGGCATCGTGAGCGGCTACCTGTCGGCGGTCTACCTGCTCAACAGCACGGCCGGCGGCTTCCTGCACTCGTTCAGCGCCTTCGCGCAGCCGGCCGACCTGCTGGAGTCGACCCTCAAAGCCGCGCTGTTCGGGCTGATCGCGGCGCTCGTCGCGTCCTACCAGGGGATGAACGCCCAGCACGGCCCGGCCGGCGTCGGCGACGCCGTCAACCGGTCGGTGGTGCTCACCGGGGTGCTGCTCTTCGTCATCAACCTCGTCGTGAGCCAGGTGTTCCTGCTGGCCGCGCCGCCGAGGGTGGGGTGATCGCGATGGCGACGACGCTCCTGCCCCGCAGCGGACCCCGCGGCGGCGTGCTGCTGCGCGCTCTGGGTGCCAACCTGCAGCGCCAGGGCACCATGCTGCTGTTCTGCGTGCACGCGGTGGCGACGATCCCGATCGCGCTGCGGCGCTACCGCCACGAGGTGTGGCGGCTGCTCGCCGAGATCGCCTTCGGCAAGGGCCTGCTGACCGTGGCGGCCAGCACGGTCTTCGTCTCCGCGCTGCTGTCGGCCGTGATCGGCGTCCAGCTCGGCCTCGAGGGCATGCAGGGCCTCAACGTCGTGGGCCTGGCGCCGCTGTCGGGCCTGGTCGCGGCGGTCGGCAACACCCGCGAGCTGGCGCCGCTGATCACCGCCTTCGGTCTCGCCGCGCAGATGGGCTGCCGCTTCACCGCCCAGCTCGGCGCGATGCGGATCAGCGGCGAGATCGACGCGATGGACACGATGGCCGTCTCCAGCATGGAGTACCTCGTCACCACCCGGCTGATCGCGGTGAGCATCTTCCTCGTCCCGCTCTACCTGGTCACCCTGTCCGGCGCCTACGTCGCCTCCAAGCTCACCGTGCTGCTCATCGCGGGGCAGGGCACCGGCACCTACGACCACTACTTCTATCTCTTCCTCGACTCCGGCGACGTCTTCTTGTCGGTGCTCAAGGTGGTCGTGCTCGGGCTGATGATCACCTTCGTCCACTGCTTCTACGGCTACACCGCCTCCGGCGGACCCGAGGGCGTGGGCGTCGCGTCGGGCCGCGCGATCCGGGCCAGCATCGTGACCATCGCGGTCGCCGACATGCTGATGACCCTGCTCTTCTGGGGCACCTCGACGGGGGTGCGGATCTAGATGGACATCCACGCGATCTACCGCCGTCCCGGCGTCCTCGCGCGGCTCGGCGTCGTCTTCAGCATCGTCCTGCTCGCCGTCAGTTTGCTCGTCGTCGCCCAGTTCCGCGGGGTGTTCTCGAGTGCGCCGACGCTGCGCGTCGAGCTGCCGCCGGAGAGCTCGGTGGTGGCGGTCGACAGCCCGGTGACCTACCGCGACGTGCGGGTCGGCACCGTCCTCGAGGCCGCCGACACCGGCACCGACCGGGCGCCGGAGGTGCGGGTGCGCATCGACCGCGAGTGGCTCGACCGGCTGCCGCGCGACGTGGTGGCGACGGTCGGGCCGGTCTCGATCTTCGGCAATCAGTACGTCCAGCTGCTCGCGCCGAGCGACGACGCGCCGGCCGGGCTCGCCGACGGCGCCGTCGTACCGGCCTACGACGCCTCGCAGAACCCCTCGCTGCAGGGCACCTTCGTGGCGCTCGACGACCTGCTCAAGCAGGTCAGCCCGGCCAAGCTCAACGCCGGACTCAGCGGCCTCGCGAGCGCCCTGCAGGGCCAGGGCGCCCAGCTCGGCAAGACGTTGGTGTCGACCAACGACTACCTCGGCCTGATGCTGCCGCTCTGGCCGACGCTGGTGAAGGACTTCGACCAGCTCGCCACGCTGTCGGGCGGTCTGCACGACCTGACGCCCGCGTTCCTCAGCTTCGTCGAGAACGCGACCGTGACGGCGCAGACCGTCGACGCCAACTCGGCTTCCTTCACCACGCTGATCAAGGACGGCAGCCGGCTCGCCACCACGTCGTCCGCCCTGCTGCGCAGCACCGTGGCCGCCTACGGCGACACGGTCGACGGCGCGGTCGCCCTGCTGGCGGCGCTCTCCCAAGGGCCCGACGTCATCACGCAGATGCTGCGCGGTGTCGACAAGTGGGCCTCGACCTGGGCGCCGGCGCTGGCCGACGGGATGCCCGACGTCCGGCTCGCGTCGCTGTCGGTGCGCAACCCGGCCGACCTGGTGCTGGCGATGGCCGCGGGCGGCAATCCCGACGACATCGTCGGCCTGCTCAACAAGGCCGTGCGGCCGGGCTTCGCGAACCCGCCGACCTATCGCGGCTGCCCGGAGCCCCTGTGCTCCCTCAACCGTCGTCCCGTCGAGAGGAGTGCGCCGTGACCAGCGGACGTCCTGCCCATCCCCTCCGCCTGCTGACGTCGGTGGCCGTGTTCGTGGTGGTCGCTGCGCTGCTCAGCGTCTTCGTGGTGGTGTCGGTGCTCAACCTGGGCCACCGCAACGGCACCGAGTACCACGCGCTGCTCGCCGACGCCGCCGGCCTGCGCTCCGGTGACGACGTCTCCGTCGCCGGTCTCCAGGTCGGCAAGGTGACCGGCGTGGAGCTGCGCGACGACGACGTCGAGGTGACCTTCGTCGTCAGCGGCGGCCAGCCGGTGCACACCACCACGCGGACCGCCGTCCGCTACGCCAACCTGATCGGCACCCGCTACCTCGCTCTGCTCCCTCCCGAGGCGGGCGGCGATGCCCCTCGGCTCCGGCCGGGGGGCACGCTGCCCGCCGTGCAGAGCCTGCCGACGGTCGACCTGACGGCGGTCTTCGACGGCTTCCAGCCGCTGTTCGACGCGCTCGACCCCGAGCAGGTCAACCAGCTCAGCGCGTCGATCGTCAGCATCTTCCAGGGCGAGTCCGGCACGGTCGCCGACCTGGTCGACCAGGTCGGCGCCATCACCACCCATCTCGCCGGACGGCGCGAGGTCATCTCCACGGTGATCACGAGCCTCGCCGACCTGCTGAGCAAGGTCAACGACCAGGGCCAGGCGCTCGGCAGCATGATCGACAGCTTCGGCTCGGTGGTCGGCAACCTCACCGAGCAGCGCGCGGTGCTGGCCTCGACGATCGACGGGCTCGCCAAGTTCGGCCACGACGCCGCCGCGCTGACCCGGCAGTCGACGGGGGCCATCAACAAGGACATCGCCGGCGTGACCGAGGCGTCCGGGGTGCTGAGCCGCAACTCGAAGGAGATCCTCAGCCTGATGCGTGACATGCCCGGTCTGGTGACCGCGGTCAACCGGGTCGTCGACGCCGGCTCGTTCGTGAAGGTCTATCTCTGCAACCTCGACCTGCGCGTCACCGGACGACTCAATCTCTCGCTCGTCCCGGGCCTCGCTGCGCCGCAGCCGCCGGAGGGACTCGTGGCGCCCTCGGGCCCGGTAGCAGACCCGTCGCGGGTCGGAAAGGTGTGCCGATGAGGATCCGTGACTTCGATCTCGACGACTGGCGGGTCTCCGACCGCAACCCCCTCAAGGTGGCGGCGGTCGCCGCCGTCGTCCTGCTGGTGCTGGTGCTGCTGGCGCTCAACCTCACCCATCTGCCCTTCTTGCACCAGCGCACGACCTATGTCGCCTATCTGTCCAATGCGTCGGGGCTGGGCGGCAACGAGACCGTGCAGGTGCGTGGAGTCCGGGTCGGGAAGGTCACCGGCATCACGCTGGTGGGCGACCGGGTCCGCGTCGAGCTCGAGGTCGACAGCGACGTCCACCTCGGCTCCGAGACGTCGGCCCGGGTCAAGGTGCTCAACCCGCTCGGCTCGCAGTTCCTGGAGCTCGAGTCGGCCGGTCCCGGGCGGCTCGACGCGCCGATCCCCGAGGCCCGCACCCACGTCAGCCGCACCCTCGTCAATGAGCTGGGGCGCGTGTCGGGCCAGGTCGACAAGACCGACCTCCCGCAGCTGCGCGACGCCCTGCGCACGCTGACGGCCACGCTGTCGGCGTCGTCCGCCGCCTCGGTCGAGCGGGCGCTCACCGGGCTCAACGACTTCGCCGGCAACCTCGCCAACGACGCCGACAAGATCAAGGAGCTGGTGGCCTCTGGCAGCGAGCTGGTCGGCATCATCAACCAGCGTCGCGACGTGCTGGTCAACCTGGTCGGCCAGGGCGACGCGCTGACGGCGGTGCTCCGCGAGCGCCGGCAGGCGATCAGCGGGCTGGTGCAAGGGACCGCCGACCTCAGCAAGCAGATCGCCGGGATCCTCGAGGTCAACCGCGACAAGCTCGGCCCGATGCTGACCAGCCTGCAGCAGATCTCGCAGGCGCTCGCCACCGAGAACAAGGCGTTCGGCCGGGCCATCCCGGCCATGGCGCAGCTCGCCCAGAACATCGCCCGCGTCACCGGCACCGGACGGTTCGTCGACGTCGTCGTGCCCAACAGCCTGGTGCCCGACGCGGTGATCCAGCAGTGCAAGGCGGGTGCCTTCCCCAAGCCCAACGACCCGAGAGTGGGGTGCCGGCCGTGATCCGGTCACGACGTATCCGAGCCGTCGTCGTCGCGGTGGCCGTGCTGGCGGTGCTCGCCGGCGGGCTGTTGGCGGCGCGTCGGCTGAGCGGTCCCGACACCTACCGGGTGACGGCGACCTTCCGTGAGGCGCCCGGTGTCTACGCCGGCAACTCCGTGAAGATCCTCGGGGTCCGGGTGGGCCGGGTGACCGCGGTCGAGCCCGGTCCCGACGGGGTCCGGGTCGAGCTCGAGATCGACGCCGCCCACCGGCTGCCCGCCGACGTGAGCGCCTTCCTGATGGCGCCCAACGCGGTCAACGACCGGTTCATCGAGATGTCCCCGGCCTATGCCGGCTCGGGGCCGAAGCTGCCCGACGGCGGCACCATCGCGCTCGACCACGCCGTCGTCCCGCAGTCGGTCGACCAGATCATTGACAACCTCGACGAGTTCTCCCGGCTGATGGGGCCCGACGGCGCCAACGCCGACGGCGCGCTGTCGGGGCTGCTGGCCGCGCTCGCCCAGACACTCGGTGGCCAGGGGAGCACCTTGCACGACATGGTCGTGCACCTCGGCACCACGCTCGACGCGGTCGGCGGCGACAGCGACGCCGTCACCAGCGGGCTGACCGATCTCGGCCAGCTCACCTCGGCCGCCGCCGACGCCAGCACCAGCTACCGCAGCCTGGCCGACAACCTGGCCGCGGTCAGCGACGGTCTGGCCGGCGACGCGCCGCAGGTGACCGCCGTACTGACGAACCTGCAGGACCTGCTGGCCGAGCTCAATACCTTCGTGCAGAAGAACCACGCCAAGCTCGCCGGCACGGTCACCAGCCTGTCCGGTCTGGCCGGCGAGGTCGGCCGGCAGCAGAAGGCGCTGACCCGGCTGATGCGGGTGCTGCCGCTCGCGGTCTCCAACACCGGCAACGCGGTGGTCAAGACGCGCGACGGCATGGCGTTCCGCGGTCGACTCGACCCGACGAAGCGGGCGCCGGTGCGGCCACAGGTGTGCGGCGACGGGTTGCTGCGGCTGATGGCCGTGGCGCTGACGCCCGACCCGTCCGCGCGCGAGGTCCTCGACCTCGCCTGCGGCGCCGACCGCTGGCTCGACGAGCTGCGCAAGCCGGTCGGAGCGCCGGACGCGTCGGCGTGGACCCTCCGTGCGCTCCAGAACCTGGGAGGTTGAGATGAGAGCGTCCATGCGTCGTACGGCGCCGGTGCTGGTGGCCGGCCTCGCGCTGAGCGGGTGCTCGCTGAGCCTGCAGGACATGCCCAAGCCGGGCGGCCTGGAGGGCGACACCTACAGCGTGACGGCGTCCTTCGCCGACGTGCTGAACCTGCCCGCCAACGCCGAGGTCCGCGACGGTGCCCGCATCGTCGGCGAGGTCGGCGCGATGCGGGTCGACGGCTACCAGGCGGAGGTCGAACTGCGTCTGCTCGACGGCGTCCGGGTGCCGCGGGGGACGACGGTCGAGGTGCGCTTCGACAACCCGCTCGGCGACCAGTACATCGAGGTCCACCGCCCACCCGACGGCACCGGCGGGCCGCCGCTCGTCGACGGCGACCGGATCGCCGCCGCCGACACCGCCGCGGCTCCGACCGTCGAGGACACCCTCGGCGCCTTCGCCACGGTGCTGACCGGGGGAGGGATCGGCGACCTGCACGCGATCTCGCGCGAGCTCAATGCGGTCTTCGACGGCAACCAGCCGCAGATCCGCCAGCTGCTCGGGCGACTGGAGAAGTCCGCGACCCTGCTCGCCGGAGGACTCGGGCCGATCGACCGCGCGCTCGACCAGGTCTCGCTGCTGGTGAAGCGGCTCGACGGCGGCAGCGACGTCCTCGTGCAGGGCATCAAGCGGATCGCCCCGGCGATGGGCCTGCTGGCCGACCTCAACAAGGAGTTCGCCACGCTGCTGCACGGCCTCGACGACTTCGCCGCGGCCGGCAACCAGGTCATCGCGCGCAGCGGGAAGCAGACCGTGCGCGCGCTCAAGCGGCTCGCGCCCGTCGTCCAGCAGATCGTCGACTCGCGGGCGCTGATCTCGCCGGTGATCCGCAACGTGCGCGCGCTCGCCGACCAGGTCCCCGGCGTCACCCGCTACGGCTACGCGCGGGTGTCGCTCACCGCCCAGATCGACTTCAGCTCGGCGCCGTCGACGGCCAGCGGCACGGTCCGCGGTCGGCCGGTGGCGACGTCGCTGATGACGGCACTGGGCCCGATCGAGAGGAGCCGGCCGTGAACCGCGTCTCTCCGCTCCCGCGCCTGCTCGGCATCGTCGTCGGCGCCGCGCTGGGGCTCTACTACATCGGCTTCCAGATCGTCGGCTGGTCGCCCTTCGGTGACGACTACCGGGTCTCGGTCGAGGTGCCGCGCTCGGCCGGCCTGTTCGAGGACAGCGAGGTGACCTACCGCGGCGTGACCGTGGGCTCGGTGTCCTCGATCTCGGTGAGCCCGGGCGGCGTCCAGCTCAGCCTCCGGCTGACCGGCGACCGGCCGATCCCACGACAGGTCCAGGCCCGGGTGCGGATGCTGTCGGCGCTGGGGGAGAGCTATGTCGACCTGGTCCCGACCGGCGCCGCCGAGCCGCGGCTGAGCGAGGGCAACGTGATCGCCGACGCGTCGGTGCCGACCACGGTCAGCGAGGCGCTGGCCAGCGGCACCCGACTGCTGAGGTCGCTCGACCCGGCCGACATCGAGAAGGTCCAGACGCTGATGTCGGACGCCTTCGGGGGTCTCGCCCCCGAGCTGCGGACCCTCGTCGTCGGCGGCCAGCGGCTGCTCAACGCCGTCACCGCGGCCGCGCCCGGCACCCGCAGCCTGATCCTCGACGGCCTCACCGTGCTCCGCACCGGCAACGCCACCCAGGACCAGCTGGCGCAGATCGTCCGGTCGTTCGACGTGCTGTCGCAGCAGTTCGCCGACAACGACGCCGACGTCAGCAGCCTGCTGAAGGACGGCGGCCAGGCGGCGTCGACGATCGAGGAGCTGGTCCGCACCCAGACCGGTCCGTTCCAGGAGCTGCTGCGCGGCACCGGCGCGATCGGCACCGCGCTGAGCCGCAACACCAAGGCCATCTCGGTGCTCTTCGACCTGCTCCCCGGGGTCAGCACCAAGCTCAGCCAGGTCGCCCGCAACGGCGTCTTCTACGGCGACCTGACGCTCGACATCGGTCAGCCGATGTGCAGCTACCGCCCACTGCCGCTGCCGTCCACCACGGGCAGCGCCCCACCGCAACCCTGCGCGAAGAGGTCCGGCCTCCTCCAGCGCGGACCCGACTGAGGAGGAAGAACATGCTGTCCCAACGTTCCCGAGGGGTCCGCGTCCGTCGCCGCTGGCTGCGGCTCGCGGTGCCGGCGGTGCTGCTCACCACCTGGGGTCTGCTGACCCTGCCGGCCGACGCACGGCCGGGCGTGCCCCCGTCGTACGGGGTGCGGGGCGTGGGCGCCACCGCGCCCGCCGCCCAGGTCCCCGCCGGCTGCCGCCCGACGTCCAACCCGCCCCCGACCGAGTACGGGTTCGCGGCCCGCGTCGAGCAGGCCTCGATCAACGCCGGCGCGCTGCGGATCGCCGACCTGGACGTCAGCATCTGCGGCATCCTGCGCCTCGTCTCCAGCCCACCCGGCACGTCCTGCCCGGTCTCCACCGAGCTGCACGTGCCCGCCGACGGGGTGAAGGTCACCGCGCTCAAGGCGGTCTTCGACATCATCCCCGGCAAGCCGCTCGAGGTCCCGGTCACGATGCGCGCCCGCCCGACGGTCTCGCTGATCTCGTGCGAGGGCGACTCGGCCAACGGCTTCAAGGCCCGCCTCGACCTCGCCCTCGAGGGCCGCGCCGGCCTCTTCGGCCTCCAGTGCGCGATCCCCTTCACCGGCATCGCCTCGTCCGTCATCACCGGCCCGCTGCTCAGCCCGCCGTACGAGGGCCAGGCGACGTTGAAGGGCAGCGACTTCACCGTCGCCAAGGTCACCAACCACGACAAGTACTGCCCCGGTCAGCTCCCCGCGCGCGTGGGCCGGCTGGCGGGGCTGCCGATCACCAAGGTCCCGATCGACCTGAAAGCCAAGATCGCCGTCTATCAGCCCGGGGCCTGAGCCGTGGGCACGAGAGGAGACATCTCATGAGAAGCATGACCCGCCGCGGGCGCGTCCGCCTCGTCGCCGGCTCGGGTGCGGCCGTCGTCGCGCTCGCCCTCGCCGTGCCCGGGGTTGCGGCCGCAGATCCGAACCCGTCGCCGATCAATCCGTTCTACTTCACGAAGGAAGAGCTGCCCGTGCTCTCCGACGGCACCCCGTTCGTCCTGAGCCCGGATGCCGAACTGGCGAAGAGCCTGGCGCAGCTGAAGTCAGGCGATCCGACCTGTTCGGCGCCCGCACCCCTGGCCGCCACCGAGGCGGGTTCGCCGGAGGGCTACACGATTCCGGTTCAGATCAAGGTGACTAACGGGATGATGCTGGCGGGCTATTCGCCACCTGCTGTGTATTGGAAGCAGGAAGTGCCGTTCTCGCTGCAGCTGCGGGGGCTGACCGGATGGGTGAACGCGCGCGTCCAGTTGCCGTCGCTCAAGATGCTGGTGGAGCCCAGCGACGTCACGATCTGTGATGGAGCGGGGCTCGGGATCGCCCAGCAGGGCACGGCGCCCTACCCGGAGCAGGACTGGTCGCCCTGGAGCGAGCCCTGGTCCTGGTGGATGCAACCCGGGCCCGATGGCTCGCCGGTCGCCACGCCGCCAGGAGCGTTGGTCTCCTACGTCTTCTCTCCCTTCGACACCGCAGATCCGGGGAGGCGGCTTGTCGTCGAGAACCCGACCGTGCGCAAGGTCGGCGCGGCGCTGGCCGGGCTGGCCTCCGACGGATCCCTGGACCTCAAGGTCGACCTCGAACTCGACATCGACGTGGTGCGGGGCGATCACGCGCCGGGTGTCGCCTTTCCCCTCGGGGTCAGCGGGACGTTCTCCACCGCCGTCAAAGTGCCGTTCGGGCCGTCCACGCAGAACGTGCCGTGGGACATCGGTAGAACGCCCCCAGCGAAGCACCGCTCGTACCTTCCGACGACGACGCTCCCGGGTGCGGTCGAGGGCGCGACGACGACCATCGGTTCCACGGATGTGGACATCGATGTCAGTCGCCTCGACCAGGTGACCAACGACCAGGCGAAAGGGCTCGCGACCAACATCTACATGTACCTCTACGGCGTCGACCCCTGGGGCTACGGGGTCGTCGTCGACGAGCCCGACAACCCGCAGTTCTTCCAGTGGTCCAGTGGCGTGCGGGACGGTACCGCCTCGTTCTTCCCACCTGACCGCGGCGTCGCCGACGTCAGCGCCGATCTCACCATCGACCGGCTGGGCCTCCCGAAGGGTGCGCCGTCCGGGTTCGGCTTCGACGGCTAGCACCCTCTCCTGCTTCTGCCGCGCCCGGCAGATGCTCGGGCCGCGCCCGCGGCTCGGGACATCCATGAAAGGAATCTCCATGAAGACAACTCTCCGCAGGACGGCCGGCGTTCTCGGCGGGGCCGCCCTCGCCTTCGCGGCGGTCGCCACGAGCACCCCGGCCGCGCACGCCAACCCGAACTGGATCCTCTACAACGAGGGCACCAGCGCGCCGTTGACCAGCACCGACGTGCTGACGGCGACCGGATCGATCGTCATCGGCGCGACGATCGCGGGCAGCCCCAACAACATCACCTGCACCTTCACGACGGCCAACCCGCTCAAGGTCACCGCGACCGGCCCGTTCTCGGGTGCGCCCGGTTCGACTCTCACGGTCAACGCGACACCGCCGCCGTCGCTGACGTGCCAGAACCAGGCCGGTGTCCAGGTGCCCGTGACGACCACGGGCACGTGGGGCGTCTCGTTCACGGTGCCGGCGGCGGGAACCTCGCCGGGCCAGCTTTACGACGGCGTGCTCACGGGAACGCTGAACGTGCCGGCCAACGGGGTGAGCGCAGACCTGTCGAACATCGCGACCGGCTGCTCGGCCACCGGTCCGACGGCCGCGAAGGCGTTCTCGGGCAGCTACAACGCCCACTCCGGGGTGGTGACGGCGAACGCGAACCAGGGCTTCGGCGTGACCGCGACCGGTTGCGTGGTGACGAGCACGCGGCTGAGCAGCGCGAGCCTGACGGCCAACCCGATCATCGACCTCCAGTGGTGATCGAGCTCTCCGCCTGACGATCACCGCGCCCCGGTGATCAGCCGAGGGGTGGCTCGAGTAGCCGCTCGGGCCACCCCCCGGTGACCGGCACCCGCACGGGCGGGCGCCTTCTTCCAGCAGTGTGAGATTGGAGTTTCCCATGAAGCTGTTCAACGTGCAGTCCCGGCGGTCCGCCGCCGCGGCGGCGGTGGCGCTGCTCGGCGGCGCGGTCGCGCTGCTCGGGCTGAGCCCGAGCCCCGCGTCGGCCGACCCGCTGCCGCCGAACCTGTCCATGTACGCCAACTGCCCGGTCGACAACCCGGCCGTGGCCAGCTGCGTCTACATCAAGACCACGAACGCCCGACTGAAGGTAGGCAAGTTCGACCTGCGTACCCAGGACCCGATCACGCTCGAGTTCGGCCTCCGCTACGACGAGAACTACAACTCGATCGCCGTCTCGCCCTCCAACGGCGCCAAGATCCTCCACTCCCCGCCGATCGCGGTACCGGGCGGCGTGCTGGGGATCCCGGGCGCCGGAGTGGGGCCGCTCGCCGCCTACGTGACGCCGGAGTTGACGGCGCTGCCGACGATCGACATCAACAACCTCGTCCTGCAGCAGGGCACCGTGCTGGGGCTGAAGCTCAAGGCCAAGGTCCACAACCCGTTCACCGACGTCCTCAGCGTCCTCGGTCCGGGTTGCTATATCGGCAGCAACACCCACCCGATCGCCCTCAACCTGACCACCGGCACCACCTCGCCGCCGCCGCCCAACCAGCCGATCAGCGGCGTGTACCACCCGGGCACGGCGGAGGGCTGGGGAATCCGGTTCGACGGCGTACGCGCGGTCGACAACGCCTTCGCGGCGCCCGGCGCCAGTGGGTGCGGCACGCCGCTCGGCTACCTCAACCCGACCGTGAACGCGATCGCCGGAGTGCCGTCGCCGGCGGGCACCAACACTGCGGTGCTCGACACGACGGTGCACATCACCGACGCCAACGAGGTCCGCGAGGCCCTGGGCATGGAGCCGGTCTACCAGTGATCACCCCCTGACGACCGGGCGCAGGACCATCGCTCCTGCGGCCGGTCACCCACCGGCGTACGCCCGTACGCCGATCCGCGCGCGGCCGGCGCCTGCATTTCTCTCCCAGGGCGTCGGTCGCGCTTGGGGCCGCCTCGCCCAGTCCATGCAAGGAAGGGAATCACGAATGCTGCGCACGATGGCCGAACCAGGCCGGACTGCCCGCCCGGTTGATCAGCCACGGCACGTGGAGTTTCTCGTTCACGGTGCCTGCGGTGGGAACGTCGCCAGGTCAGCTCTATGACGGCGTCCTCATGGGATCGGACAACGTTCCGGTCAACGGCTTCACGATCGAGTGGTCGAGCGTCTTTGTGGGTTGCTCGGCCACCGGCCCGGCAGTCGCCAAGTCGTTCACCGGCAGTTACGACGCCGGCACGGGAATGGCGACGGGGAACGCGAACCAGCCGTTCACGGTGACCTCGACCGGATGCCCGGTGACCAGCACGCGCCTGAGCAGTGCGAGCCTGACCGCCGACCCGGTCATCGACCTCCAGTGGTGAGCAGCCGACGCTCGCGCACCCCGTCGACCGAAAGGAACCTGATGACGTACGCCGACCAGCCTGCCTGGCGCGCGATCCAGCAGCACCTGCCCGAGCGCTACCGCCTGACGCCCGAGACCGAGCCGACGGAGGAGTGGTGGCACCACGACGGCCACGAGATCCACCTCGACACCTACCGCAACCCCGAGGCTCCCGCGAAGGTGATGCTGCTCCACGGCGTCGGCACCAACGGCCGCCAGATGACGACGATCCTGGGGCGGCCCCTGGCCGAGCGGGGCTACGAGACGATCGCCATCGACATGCCCACGTACGGCGTGACGCGGGTCGCCGACGGTGCGCTGGTCACCTACGACGACTGGGTGCGGATCGGCGCCGCCCTCGTCGAGACCGAGCGGGCGCGGGACGACCGCCCGATCGTGCTCTACGGCCTGTCGGCCGGCGGCATGGAGACCTTCCACATCGCCTCGATCAGCCCGCACGTCCGGGGGATCGTCGGGATGACCTTCCTCGACCAGCGCTCCCTCCGAGTCCGGACGGCGACTGCCTTCGACCCGCTCACCGGGCTCGTCGGGGCGCCCCTGATGCGGCTGCTCGCCCGGACCCCGCTGCGGCGACTGCGGCTGCCGATGCGCTGGGTCAGCCGGATGCGGGCGCTGACCAACGACCGCGCGGCCCAGCGCGCGACGTACGCCGATCCGACGTCGGCCGGCAACCGCGCGAGCGTCGCCTTCCTCGCCTCCTACCTCAACCACCGGCCCACCACCGAGCCCGAGGACTTCGACGTCTGCCCGGTCCTGCTGACCCAGCCGGCCGCCGACCGCTGGACGCCGCTGCATCTCTCCGAGCCCTTCCTCCGCCGGATCGGCAAGGTCCCGGTGACCACGACCCTGCTCGACGACGCCGGCCACTATCCGATCGAGGAGACCGGGCTGGACCAGCTCGTCGAGGCCGTCGCCACCTTCGTCGCCGAGGCTTAGCCTGGGGAGTGGCCGCTTCGGCCATGCGAAGGGGGAGCCATGTTCGCCACCACGCTCGCGACCTCGGTGGCCGCAGCCATCCTCGTCGTCGCGGCCAGCGCCGGGCCGTCCGCGGCCCCGGCGCCCGCGCCGCAGGGCTTCGCCCATCCGCAGGCCAATGGGTGGTTCCCGCTCGAACCGGGCACGACCGTCGTCCTGCGCGGGACGGACGACGGCGTCCACTTCCGTGAGCGGGTCCGCGTCACCGACCACACGCGGGTGATCGAGGGCGTGCGGACGCGCGTCGTCCGCGACGTCCTGCGGCGTGCCGACGGCAGCCTCGCCGAGCGGACGACGGACTTCTACGCCGCCGACGACGCCGGCAACGTCTGGTACTTCGGCGAGAACACGGCGACCTACCTGCCCAACGGCCACCTCGACAGCCGAGAGGGCACCTGGCTCGCCGGCCGCGACGGCGCCCGGCCGGGGATCATCATGAAGGCCCACCCGAAGGCCACCGACGCCTACCGCCAGGAGCTCTACCCCGGCCACGCCGAGGACCAGGCGTGGACGGTCGGCTTCAAGGCGACGCTGCGGACGCCGCTGCGCCGGTTCCACCATGTGCTGCGGTCCTTCGAGTGGACCCGGCTCGAGCCCGGCGTCGTCTCCGCGAAGTACTACGCCGAGGGCATCGGCGTCGTACGCGAGCAGGACGTCGCCGGCGGCAACGAACAGTTCGTCGTCGTCGCCGTCCATCGGCGCTGAGGCAAGGAGACTGACCTGTGAGCGACTGGGACTTCAGCGATCTCAAGGCCATCTACATCAACTGCACCCTGAAGAAGAGCCCCGAGATCAGCCACACGCAGGGGCTGATCGACGCCAGCTCCGCGATCATGATGAAGCACGGCGTGACCGTCGAGGAGGTCCGTGCGGTCGACCATCCGATCGCGACCGGTGTCTATCCCGACATGCGCGAGCACGGGTGGGCGGTCGACGCGTGGCCCGACATCTACCCGCAGGTGCTCGACAGCGACATCCTGGTCATCGCCGGCCCGATCTGGCTCGGTGACAACTCCTCGATCACCAAGCAGGTCATCGAGCGGCTCTACGCGTTGAGCGGGATGCTCAACGACAAGGGCCAGTACCTCTTCTACGGCCGGGTCGCGGGCTGCCTGATCACCGGCAACGAGGACGGCATCAAGCACTGCGCCCAGAACGTCCTCTACTCGCTGCAGCACATCGGCTACACGATCCCGCCCAATGCCGACGCCGGCTGGATCGGCGAGGCCGGCCCCGGGCCGTCGTACCTCGACCCGGGCAGCGGCGGCCCCGACAACGACTTCACCAACCGCAACGCCACCTTCATGACCTGGAACCTGATGCACCTGGCGCGGATGCTCAAGGACGCCGGCGGCGTGCCGGGCTTCGGCAACCAGCGCTCGGAGTGGAACGCCGGCACCCGGTTCGACTGGGAGAATCCCGAGTACCGGTCATGACCGCCTGGCTCGACGCGAGGGCTCTGGCCGACCTGGTCCACCGCGGCGAGCTGCGTCCCGTCGACCTCGTCGAGGACGCCGTCGCCCGGGTCGAGGAGCTCAACCCGACGCTCAACGCGGTCATCATCCCCGACTACGAGCGCGCCCTCGAGGCGGCCCGTGCGACCGACCCGGCGCTGCCGTTCGCCGGCGTCCCGATCCTGCTCAAGGACCTCTGCACCGAGGCCGACGGCCTGCGCTGCTGCGAGGGATCCGCCTTCCTCGCGGACCACGTCTCGCGCGGCGACCAGGAGAACGTACGACGGCTCAGGGCCGCCGGGTTCGCGATCCTCGGAAAGACCAACACGCCCGAGTTCGGCATGGCGCCGACGACCGAGCCGCGGCTGTTCGGGGCGACGGCCAACCCGTGGGACGTCCGGCACACGACCGGCGGGTCGAGCGGCGGGTCCGCGGCGGCGGTGGCGTCGGGGATGGTCCCCGTGGCGCACGGCAACGACGCCGGCGGGTCGATCCGGATCCCCGCCTCGGCGTGCCATCTGTTCGGGCTGAAGCCGACGCGCGGCCGCAACCCCCTCGGCCCCCGCTACGGCGACGCGTTCGCGGGCATGGTCTCCGAGCACGTCCTCACCCGCACCGTCCGCGACAGTGCGGCGCTCCTCGACGTCACGTCCGGCCCCGACCTCGGCGACCCCTACTCCGCGCCGCCGGGGCCCGGGCGCTGGGTCGACGAGTGCGTCCCCGAGCCCGGCCGGCTCCGGATCGCGGTCACCACCCGCACCGCCGACGGCGACCCCGGCCACCCCGAGGTCGTCGCGGTCGTCGCCGAGGCCTGCCGGCTGTTGACCGAGCTCGGCCACGACGTCTTCGAGCGCGACCTGACCGAGCTCGACGGCCGGGTCGGCTCCGCGATCGGACGGATGTACGGCGCCGCCACCGACTGGGCCATCCGCTACTGGGTCGACGAGCTCGGCCGCCGTCCGGAGCCTGACGAGCTCGAGCCGCTCACCCGGCTCTACTGGGAGCGCGGGCAGCGGGTCAGCGGGGGAGAGCTGCTGATGGCGATCACCACCATCCAGCGGTTCACCCGCCGCCTCGCGGAGGCGACCGCCGGCTTCGACCTCTGGCTCTCGCCCACCCTGGCCGAGCCGCCGCCCCGCCTCGGCGAGATGGCCGCCGACGACGCCGACCCGACGGTCGCCGAGGCCCGTGCCGCCCGCTTCGTCGCCTACCCGCTCGTCGTCGCCAATCTCACCGGGCGCGCCGCGATGAGCGTCCCGTTCGGCTGGTCGGCGTCCGGCCTGCCGATCGGCGTCCACTTCCTCGGCACCTACGGGGGCGAGGCCACCCTGCTGCGTCTCGCGGCGCAGCTCGAGCAGGCCCGTCCGTGGGCCGACCGGAGGCCGTCGACCGCCGTCGCGGCAGCGGAGGCGGTCGCCCCTGGGTGAAGGTCGCGCCCAGGGGTACCCCCTGCTTCGAAGGCAACCGACGAGCCTGACGAGCCTGAGGAGCGTGGCGGACGTGGAGACCTGGCCCGGGACGGCGTACCCACTCGGAGCGACGTTCGACGGGAGTGGCACCAACTTCGCGCTCTTCAGCGAGGTCGCCGAGCGTGTCGAGCTGTGCCTGATCGACGTCGGGGACGACGGCGTCCGCACCGAGACGCGGGTCGAGCTGACCGAGGTCGACGCCTACGTCTGGCATGCCTACCTGCCCGGCGTGCAGCCCGGCCAGCGGTACGGCTACCGCGTGCACGGGCCGTGGGACCCCGGGCAAGGGCTGCGCTGCAACCCGGCCAAGCTGCTGCTCGACCCCTACGCCACGGCGACCGTCGGCGAGATCGGCTGGGGGCAGAGCCTGTTCGGCTACGACTTCGACGCGCCCGGGGAGCGCAACGACGACGACTCGCTCGACCCGATGATGCTCGGGGTCGTCACCAACCCCTTCTTCGACTGGGAGGGCGACCGCCGCCCGCGCACGCCGTACGCCGAGACGGTGATCTACGAGGCGCACGTCAAGGGGCTCACGGCCACCCATCCCGACGTCCCCGACGAGCTCCGCGGCACGTACGCCGGACTCGCCCACCCGGCGGTCATCGAGCACCTGCGCGCGCTCCGGGTGACCGCGATCGAGCTGATGCCGGTGCACCAGTTCGTGCACGACGACGTCCTGCTGCAGCGCGGGCTGCGCAACTACTGGGGCTACAACACGATCGGCTTCTTCGCGCCGCACGAGGGCTATGCGTCCGGTACGACGCCCGGCGGGCAGGTGCAGGAGTTCAAGGCCATGGTCAAGGAGCTGCACGGCGCGGGCATCGAGGTGATCCTCGACGTGGTCTACAACCACACCGCGGAGGGCAACCATCTCGGGCCGACGCTGAGCTTCAAGGGCATCGACAACCCGTCCTACTACCGGCTCGTCGACGACGACCGGCGGTACTACATGGACTACACCGGCACCGGAAACTCCCTCAACGCCGGCAATCCCCACTCGCTGCAGCTGATCATGGACTCGCTGCGCTACTGGGTCACCGAGATGCACGTCGACGGCTTCCGCTTCGACCTCGCCTCGGCGCTGGCCCGCGAGTTCTACGACGTCGACCGGCTCGCCACCTTCTTCGAGCTGGTGCAGCAGGACCCGGTCGTGAGCCAGGTCAAGCTCATCGCCGAGCCCTGGGACGTCGGGCCGGGCGGCTACCAGGTCGGCGGCTTCCCGCCGCAGTGGACCGAGTGGAACGGCGCCTACCGCGACACCGTCCGCGACTTCTGGCGCGGCGACCACAACCTCGGCGCGCTCGCCAGCCGGCTCGCCGGCTCGGCCGACCTCTACGAGCACACCGGCCGCCGTCCCGTCGCGAGCATCAACTTCGTCACCGCTCACGACGGCTTCACTCTGCGCGACCTGGTGTCCTACGAGCACAAGCACAACGAGGCCAACGGTGAGGACGGGCGCGACGGCGCCGACGACAACCGGTCCTGGAACCACGGCGTGGAGGGCCCGAGCGACGACCCGGTCGTCAACGAGGCGCGTGCCCGCGACCAGCGCAACCTGCTCGCCACGCTGCTGCTCAGCCAGGGCGTGCCGATGCTGCTGCACGGTGACGAGCTCGGCCGCACCCAGCAGGGCAACAACAACACCTATGCGCAGGACTCCGCGCTGAGCTGGGTCGACTGGGAGCGCGTCGACCGGCCGCTGTGCGAGTTCGTCGGCGAGCTGACCCGGCTGCGCGCGGAGCACCCGTCGCTGCGGCGCCAGCGCTTCTTCACCGGTACGACGGTCCGCGTCGGCGAGGGCGAGCGGCTCAACGACATCGTGTGGCTCCATCCCGACGGCCGCCCGATGGAGGACGACGACTGGGGCGGCCTGCGCACGGTGGGCATGTATCTCAACGGCGACGGCATCGCCGGGCGCGACCGCCAGGGCCGGCCGATCCGCGACGACCACTTCCTGATCCTGGTCAACGGCGACGACGAGCGGCTGATCACGCTGCCCGACGAGGAGTACGCCGGCGCCTGGCAGGTGGTCGCGGACACCAGCGGCAGCTGCGACCCGGAGGTCCGTCTCGACGCGGGGTCGCCGTTCAAGACGCCGCACCGCTGCGTCGTCGTCCTGCGCCAGTGGCACGAGCCGGAGCCCGAGACCGACGTCAGCCCGGCCGCGTCCGTGGCTTCGATGGCGGCCGAGCAGTGAGGGTCCCGTCGAGCACCTACCGCCTGCAGGTGCGGGAGTCCTTCGACCTCGACGCGGCCCGCGAGGTGCTGGTCTACCTCGACGAGCTGGGCGTCGGCTGGGTCTATCTCTCACCGATCCTGGAGGCGCATCCCGGCAGCGACCACGGCTACGACGTCGTCGACCCCACCCGGGTCGACCCGGCGCGCGGCGGCCCGGATGCGCTCGCGCGGCTGTCCGCGGAGGCGCACCGGCGCGGCATGGGCGTGCTGGTCGACGTCGTACCGAACCATGTCGGGGTCGAGAGCCCGGCCACCAACGGCTGGTGGTGGGACGTGCTCAAGCACGGCCGTGACTCACGCTTCGCCCGTTTCTTCGACGTCGACTGGGCCGCCGGCCGCGGCCGGGTCCTGCTGCCGGTGGTCGGCGACGACGACCAGCCGGACGCCGACGGGCCGATCGCGGGCCTCCGGATCGTCGACGGGATGCTCGGCTATCACGACCACCGCTTCCCGCTCGCGCCCGGAACCGCCGACGACACCGACGACACCGACGACACTGACGACACCGACGACCCGCAGGCGGTGCACGCCCGCCAGCACTACCGGTTGGTGAGCTGGCGCGCGGCCGACGACGACCTCGACTACCGCCGCTTCTTCGCGGTCAACACGCTCGCCGGCGTCCGGGTGGAGGACCGCGACGTCTTCGAGGCCAGCCATGTCGAGATCGCCCGCTGGTTTCGCGAACGCCTGGTCGACGGGCTGCGGGTGGACCACCCGGACGGGCTGCGCCACCCGGCGGCGTACCTGGACGATCTGGCCGACCTCACCGGCGGCGCCTGGGTCGTCGTCGAGAAGATCCTGGAGCCGGGGGAGGACCTGCCGGCGCGCTGGAGCACGGCGGGCACGACCGGCTACGAGGTGCTCGCGACGATCGACCGGGTGCTCGTCGACCCGTCCGGCGAGGCCGCGCTCGGAGCGCTCGACGAGCGGCTGCGGGGCGGTGTGCCGCCCTGGCCGGAGGTGGTGCGCGCGAACAAGCGGCACGTCGCGGACACCATCCTCCACGCCGAGGTACGACGCATCGCGCGCGAGATCGCGGTCGAGCTCGAGGTCGTGCCCGACCGCGCCTGGCGGCAGCCGGTCGAGGAGGTGCTGGTCGAGCTGCTCGCCGTCTTCCCGGTCTACCGCAGCTATCTGCCCGAGGGCCGTGAGCACCTCCAGCAGGCCGTGGACGCCGTCCGTGCCGACCGTCCGGACCTCGCCGACGCGCTCGACCTGGTGCTGCCGCTGCTGGTCGACCGGGTGCGCGCGCCGTCCCTGCGCTTCCAGCAGACCAGCGGGATGATCATGGCCAAGGGGGTCGAGGACCGCGCGTTCTACCGCTGGTCCCGGCTGACCTCGCTCAACGAGGTGGGCGCCGACCCGTCGCACTTCTCGGTCACGCCCGACGCCTTCCACGCGGCGATGGCGCGGCGGCAGAGCGTGGCGCCCGCCGCGATGACGACGCTGAGCACCCACGACACCAAGCGCGGCGAGGACGTCCGGGCCCGGATCAGCGTGCTCGCCGAGGATGCCGGCTGGTGGAGCGACACCGTGGACGCGCTGCTGGTCGCCGCGCCTGCCCCGGACGAGGGCTTCGCCAACCTGCTCTGGCAGGCGGCCCTCGGCGCCTGGCCGATCGCGCGGGAGCGACTGCACGGCTATGCCGAGAAGGCGATGCGCGAGGCCGGCGACCGCACCACCTGGACCGAGCCGGACCCGGCCTACGAGAAGGCGGTGCACGCCCTGGTCGACGCGGCGTACGACGACCCGGCCGTCGCCGCCCTGCTCGACGGCGCGGCCGCGCGGGTCGCCGGTCCGGGCTGGAGCAATGCGCTGGCAGCCAAGCTGCTCAGCCTCACCGTGCCCGGCGTTCCCGACGTCTACCAGGGCAGCGAGCTGTGGGAGCAGAGCCTGGTCGATCCGGACAACCGGCGGCCGGTCGACTTCGCCCTGCGGCAGCGGCTGCTCGCCGGGGCCGGGCCGGTCCGGCCGTGTGGGCCGGGGGACGACGGAGGCGCCAAGCTGCACGTCGTACGGACGGCGTTGCGGCTGCGGCGCGACCGGCCCGACCTCTTCGTCCGGTACGACCCGCTCACCGCGGCGGGCGCGGCCGCCGACCACGTCCTGGCCTTCGACCGGGGCGGCGCGATCACCGTCGTGACCCGGCTGCCGCTCGGCCTCGAACGGGCCGGCGGCTGGCGCGACACCCGGCTGGAGCTGCCGCCCGGCGCGTGGCGCGACCTGGTGACCGACCGCCCGGCTGCGGTCGAGGTCGACCTCCTGCTGAGCGAGCTGCCGGTCGCCCTGCTCGTGCGGGACCAGCGATGAGTCTCGACGTCTGGGCGCCCCGCGCCGACCGGGTCCGGCTCGTCCTCGGGGACGACGTGCTGCCGATGCGCGCGACGACCGGGGGCTGGTGGTCTGCCGACGTCGGCCCGGTGCCGGACGGCACCCGCTACGGCTACCTGCTCGACGACGACGAGCGGCCGCTGCCCGACCCGCGCTCGCGACGCCAGCCGGACGGCGTCCACGGGCTCTCCGCGACCTTCACCCCCGCGCCGCACGCCGAGGGCGACGGCGCCTGGACCGGACGGCAGCTCGCCGGCGCGATCGTCTACGAGCTGCACGTCGGGACGTTCACGCCGGAGGGCACGCTCGACGCGGTCGCCTCCCGGCTCGATCACCTGGTGAGCCTGGGCGTCGGCTTCGTCGAGCTGATGCCGGTGAATGCGTTCAACGGGGTGCACAACTGGGGGTACGACGGCGTCCTGTGGTCGGCGGTGCACGAGCCGTACGGCGGGCCGGCGGCCTACCAGCGACTTGTCGACGCATGCCACCGGGCGGGGATCGGCGTCATCCAGGACGTCGTCTACAACCACCTCGGGCCGTCGGGGAACTACCTGCCGCGGTTCGGGCCGTACCTGAAGGACGGCCGCAACACCTGGGGCGACCTGGTCAACCTCGACGGCGAGGGCTCGGGCGAGGTGCGCCGCTACATCCTCGACAGCGCGCTGATGTGGCTGCGCGACTTCCGCGTCGACGGGCTGCGTCTCGACGCCGTCCATGCGCTGGCGGACGCGTCGGACGTGCACCTCCTGGAGGAGCTGGCGATCGAGGTGGGCGCCTTGTCGGCACACCAGAACCGTCCGCTCACGCTCATCGCCGAGTCGGACCTCAACGACACCCGGCTGGTCACGCCCCGCGAGAGCGGCGGTCGCGGACTCGACGCCCAGTGGAGCGACGACTTCCACCACGCGGTGCACGTCGCGCTGACCGGCGAGACCACCGGCTACTACGCCGACTTCGCGCCGCTGGGCGCCCTGGCCAAGGTGCTCGATCGCGGCTTCCTGCATGACGGGACCTGGTCGAGCTTCCGCGACCGTCCGCACGGCCGACCGATCGACACCGAGCGGATGCCGGCCTGGCGGCTCGTCGTCTGCGCGCAGAACCACGACCAGATCGGCAATCGCGCCCGCGGCGACCGGACCGCCGAGCACCTCGACGACGGGCGCCTGCTGTGCGCCGCGCTGCTCACCCTCGCCGCGCCGTTCACCCCGATGCTCTTCCAGGGCGAGGAGTGGGCCGCCTCCACGCCCTTCGCGTTCTTCACCTCCCACCCCGAGCCCGAGCTGGCCGAGGCGACGGCCCGGGGGCGCCTCGAGGAGTTCGCGCGGATGGGCTGGGACCCCGACCAGGTGCTCGACCCGCAGGACCCGGCCACCTTCGAGCGCAGTCGCCTCGACTGGTCGGAGCTCGACCACGGCCGTCATGCGCGCGTGCTCGCGGGCTACCGTCGCTTGGCGGTGCTGCGCCGCCGGCACCCGGAGCTCACCGACCCGCGCTTCGGCGCGGCCACCGTCGACGAGGCCGAGGGCCGGCTCACCCTCGACCGCGGCGAGCTGTCCCTCCACCTCAACCTGGGGGAGCGGTCCTGGGAGGTGGCGGCCGCGGAGGTGCTCTTCAGCACCACCGAGCGCGTCCCCCTCGGCGGCTGCGCCCGTCCGGTGGTCGTACTGCCGGGCAACGGGGTGCTGGTGCGCCGCGCCGACCCGCGTGAGAATGCACGCAGGGACCGGACACGGAAGGATCAGGAGGAGCAGTGACATGGCCATTCACATCAAGAGCTTCGACGAGCCGGACGAGCGCCGGTCCCCGGACAAGACCACCGTCGACGTCGTCCAGCTGCCGGGCGCCAGTGTCGCCCGGATGACGTTCCAGCCCGGCTGGCGCTGGTCGGAGTGCGTCAAGCCGATCGCCGGCACCGACTCGTGCCAGGTGCACCACGTCGGGACGCTCGTGGCCGGCGAGCTCGCGGTCACCTTCGACGACGGCACCGAGCAGAAGGTCGTCGCGGGCAACGCCTACGTCATCGAACCGGGGCACGACGCCTGGGTCGTGGGCGACGTGGCGGCGGTGGGCTTCGAGTTCGAGGCGAAGGCGGTGGAGACCTACGCTCGTGGCTGATTCCGAGGAGCGCCGGTGACCGAGCAGCCCACCTTCTTCGCCGCGCTCGAGCAGGCGCTCGACCCGTTGCTCGCGGCGAGCAACCTGCTGAGCCTGATCGACCGCGCCGACCGCTCCGGGCTGCTGCGGTCGCTGCGCGACGGCTTTCAGCCGGACGGCGACCCGGTCGCGCTCTGCCTCGCGCTGGTGGCCCACGGGGTCGCGGAGGCGGAGCCCGACGGCTCGGGCTACCGGCTGACGCCGGCGTGGCGGGCGCTCACGTCCGACGACAACTTCGTGACCGTCGGGAGCGTCATCGCCCGCGGCCGGGTCGTCGACGACATGCTCGCCTGCGAGATCGGGTACGCCGACCTCAGCCCGGCCGACCGCCTCGTCTTCGCCCGCGGCGTCTCGCCGAACCCGTTCTCCGCGGGACTGGTCGAGGGCTTCCGCCGCGACCTGGCCGCCGATCCCTACTGGGCCGGCATGGCGGACGGCGCCCGCTATCTCGAGCTCGGCTGCGGCGTGGCCGGGCGGCTGCTCACGCTGCTCCAGGCGGAGCCGACCCTGCGGGCGGTCGGGGTCGAGCTCGATCCGCACCTGGCGGAGGAGGCGCGGCGCCGGGCCGCGGCGCTCGGGGTGGCCGACCGGGTGGAGTTCGTGGCGGGCGACGCGACGACGTACCGGGGCGAGGAGCCGTTCGACGCGGGCTTCTGGGCGCAGTGGTTCTTCCCCGCCGAGACCCGCGAGGCGGCGCTCGCGAGCCTGTTCGCGAACCTGCGCAGCGGAGCCGTCGTCCGCGCGCCGCTCTTCGGCGACCACGCCAAGATGGCCGCCGAGCCCGACGGGGTCGAGGCCCGCAGCTATGCGACCGAGCGGGTGATGCTCGACGGCTGGGGTGTGCCCGAGCGGACGCCGGAGCAGCTGGTCGCCGAGATCCACGCCGCCGGCTTCGTCGACGGCGCCGTCGTCACGCGGGACGGCGGCCTGGTCGCCGTCTACGCGCGCCGTCCCTGAGGCAGCGCCCCGACGCAGGGCGCTCGGGGTTGATGACCAATCTGGGTGATGCACCCGCGGGGCATCCGCCGGAGACTGTGCCGCGGGGACCATTCCTGACGGCGCCTTCGCTCCGGCGCCACCTGAAGGAGAGTCATGGCCGTTCGTCGCTTGCGCAGCCGCGTCCTTGCGTCTGCAGTGTCTGTTGTCGCGCTCTCAGCGGGCGCCCTGGTACCCACCGGCGTCACGTACGCCGCATCGTCTCCCACCATCACGCCGGTCCTCGGCGGCCTGGCCGCGCCCCGCGGCATCGCGTTCGACGGCCAGGGGAGCATGTACGTCGTGGAGTCCGGCGTCGCGGGCGAGGGCCCGGTCGGCATGACCCACTCGGGCAAGGTGAGCAAGTACAGGTGGGGCTCTTCGAAACCCGCGTGGTCGACGCAGTTCAACTCGCTCTACGCGACCGAGGACCCGTCTGCGCCTCCCGACGTCCTCGGTCCTGAGGGCATCAGTGCGTTCGGCAGAGGCTGCATGAAGCACCACCGTCACGGCCGGCACAACGGCTGCCAGGTGCGGCTGATCACCAGCGAGTCGACGCCGGGCATCCTCGCCGCGACGAACGGACAGGTGAACGACCCGCAGGCCGGTCATCTCTACCGCCTCGACGGCGCCACCGGTGCGGCCACCTCGAAGTCGGACGTCGGCTCGCAGATGTACCAGTGGACCGGCGACCACGTCGACCTGTTCCCGAGCGACTTCCCCGACTCGAACCCGTACGGCGTCCTCGTCATGAAGGACGCCCGGACCGGCCGGATCCGCACCTTCGTCGCGGACGCCGGCGCCAACACGATCAGCGAGATCAGGCGCAACGGCACCGCGCGCGTGGTGTCCTACCTCCCCAACGAGGACTTCGGAGCCTTCCGCGACTCGACACCGACCTGCATCGCGCAAGGTCCGGATGGCTATCTGTACGTCGGCACGCTCGACTTCGTCTCGAACCTGTTCGTCCCGCCGGGCACGGGTGGGTTCTCCCAGGTGTGGCGCGTCGACCCGAACGCCAACTTCCCGACCGAGCCGACGGTCTGGGCCAGTGGCCTGACCACCATCACCGCGTGCACCTTCGACCGCCACGGCAACTTCTGGGCGACCGAGATGTTCGCGGGCGGCCTGAACGCGACGCCGCCGGGTGACATCGTGCGGATCCCGTTCAAGCACCCGACGAGGCAGCACCACATCGGTGCCGGCCAGCTGCCGGTACCCGGGGGCATCGCCCAGGGGCCGGACGGGGCGATGTACGTCACCGTCGGATCCGCGGCGCCGGGTGCCAACGGCGGGGTCATGCGGGTCGCGACCCACTGAGGCCGCGACCGCCGAGGATGGTCGCGCCGGCGAGCACAGCCGCCGCCGCGACCATCCACCATCCACCAGCCGGTAGCGAAGCCGTCGCTGCCGGCCCGTCGCTGCCGATCTGGCGGGCGGTCGACTGCACGGCGGAGCCGGTCGAGAAGCGTGACGGCGGCAGCTGGCTTGACCCGAGCCCCATCGCCGTCGGAGCCCGAGCTCGCTTGTAACTCGGTGTCCGTGCATCCACCACGGTGCTGGGACCGGTCAGGACCCCGTGCCAGCTGACGCTCGACCGTGGTAGATGACCGGCCACCGTGGCAGCTGGCGCTCGACCACCGGCCGAGCCGTCGCGCCGGCCCGCCGGTCAGGCCTTGCGATTCCGTCGCGATGCGAGTCGAGTGCCTAGGAACCCAAGGAAGCTCTCATGACCGATGCGGTGGTTCGCGACAACCACGACCGGCAGCGCTACGAGATCGTCCAGGACGACGAGGTCGCCGGCTTCGTCGACTACGAGCGCTTCGGTGACCAGCTGATCCTCGTCAACACCCAGGTCGTCTTCCCCGGCACCGAGGGCAACGGCCTCGCCAGCCGGATGATCCGGACCGTCCTCGACGACGCCCGCGCGGCCGGCGTACGGGTCGCGACGGTGTGTCCGTGGGTCACCGAGTGGCTGACGCGCCATCCCGAGTACGGCGACGTCGAGGTGCGCGTGATCGAGTGAGGTCGCCGCGCTGCAGTGGGATGCGGCGATCGCGGTCACACGGTCCGGCTGGTCCCCACGGGCGCCGCGGTCGCCGACGAAGCGGCGCGGGGCCAGGCCCAGGCGTACCGCACGATCAGGCCGAGGAGCATCAGCTCCAGCACGATGCCGAGGCCGTAGAAGAGCAGCCACGACTCGCCCAGCGCGTTGAACGCCGTGACGGGGACGTAGAGCAGGGCCACGATCAGGTTGGTGATGCGGCTCGCCGGGGCGGGCAGCGTCACCGACAGCACGATCATCAGGATCGGGACGGCCATCAGGGTCAGCGCCGTGGCGGAGAAGGTCTGCGAGACGTCGAACTCGAAGACCCTGCCGTCGAGGATGTCGTCGACGACGCCGGGCGTGAAGAAGTTGAGGATGTCGACGTACGCGTACAGGAACATGAAGCTGGTCCACGCTGCGGCGAGCTTGACTCGCAGCGGGATCGGCTGGTCGTGCAGTGTCGCGGTGGGGTGAGGTGTGCTCATCGGGGGTCTCCGTTGCGTGGTGAGGATCGGTAGCTCCACGATGGCCGGGCTCAGCGGCGGCCGGCATCGGCCCGCAGGCCGGGGTTCGCCTGGCCGATGGCATGAGCTCCGTCTCGTACTTTCGGCCGGTATGCCGAGGCGCGCCGTTCCCTAGGCTGGGGCCGTGGTCACTGTCAGGCGCTCCATCTTCGACGAGCCGCGGCCGGCTGACGTCGCGCCCGTCGGTCGTCTCGACTGGCTGCTGGTGGCGGCGTTCGCGGCCGCCGTCGCGGTCGAGGCCGTCGTCCGGCCGGACGTGGCCTGGCGACCGCTGGCGACGGTGCTCGCCCTGGCGCTGATCCCCGCTCTACTCTGGCGGCGGAGCCGTCCGCTGACGGCCGCCCTGGCCGGATGGGGCGTTGCCGGGTTGCTCACGGTCCTGCAGCTGACCTCCCACGACGGGGACCTCGGCCTCCACGCCATGCTGGCCGTTCTGATCCTGCTCTACTCCGTGGTCCGGTGGGGCTCGGGACGGGAGGCGGTCGTCGGTACGGCGTTCGTCGCCGTCGTCGTCGCGCTCGGGATGTACGCCTCCTCCGCGGGCCGGGCCGACGTCTTCGGCGGGAGCGTCCTCCTGCTGCTGTGCGTCGCCCTCGCGGCGATGTTCCGCTACCGCGCGGACCTCTGGCATCGTCAGCGCCGCGAGATCCGCAACGAGGAGAGGGTCGCCCTGGCGCGCGAGCTGCACGACATCGTCGCCCATCATGTCTCCGCCATCGCGGTGCAGGCGCAGGCCGGTGGCGCGGTCGCCGGCGTCCAGCCCGAGAAGGCTGCCGAGGTCCTGGCTGCGATCGAGTCCGAGGCGTCGCGCACTCTGGCGGAGATGAGGTCCATGGTGCGGGTGCTGCGCGAGCAGGAGTCCGTCGCCTACGCGCCGCAGCGGGGTGTCGCGGACCTGCCCGCTCTCGCGAACGCCGACGCGACGCCGGCTGTCGAGGTCTCCCTGGACGGCTCGCTGATCTCGCTGGCGCGACCCGTGGACGCCGCGCTCTACCGCCTCGCGCAGGAGTCGCTCACCAACGCCCTACGGCACGCCCGGGGCGCGACTCGCGTCGGGATCGACGTACGACGAGAGGGCGACGCCGTCAGGCTGCGGGTCAGCGACGACGGCGCCAACGAGCCGGGGCCGGTTCCCGCGCCCGGGTTCGGCCTGCTGGGCATGACCGAACGCGCCCAGCTCCTCGGCGGATCGCTCTCCGCGGGGCCGCGGCCCGAGGGTGGTTGGATGGTCGAGGCCGTGCTGCCGGCGCAGGCGCTGGCATGACCATCCGCGTCGTCGTGGCCGACGACCAGGACCTGGTCCGGACCGGGCTGGTGATGATCCTGGGCGCGCAGCCCGACCTGGAGGTCGTGGGGGAGGCCGCGGACGGGCTCGCCGCGCTCGACCTGGCGACCCGGCTGCGTCCCGACGTCCTCCTCGTCGACATCCGGATGCCCGGCCTCGACGGCGTCGAGGTGACGCGGCGCCTGGCCGGGCCTGACGTGACCGACCCGATGGCGGTCGTCGTGATCACTACCTTCGACCTCGACGAGTACGTGCTCGGCTCCCTGCGCGCCGGCGCCCGCGGCTTCCTGCTCAAGGACGCCGGGCCAGAGCTCCTGGTCCAGGCCATCCACGCGGCAGCCAACGGGGACGCCCTGATCGCCCCCAACATCACCCGACGGCTGCTGGCGACCTTCGCCGACGAGGCGCCGGTGGCACCGGTCCAGCCCATCGCTCCGCTCACCGACCGCGAGGAGGAGGTGCTCGCGCTGGTCGCGCGCGGCCGGACCAACGCCGAGATCGCCGCCGAGCTCTTCGTCGGCCTGAGCACGGTCAAGAGCCACATCGCTTCGCTCATGGGCAAGCTGGGCGCCCGCAACCGCGTGGAGATCGCGATGTGGGCCTACGACACCAGGCGCGTCAGGGCCGAGTAGCGGGCACGGCGTTGACGCCTGTCCGCACCAGCGGGGATGAGCCTGCTCCCGAATGACGACGACGGCCTTCAGGAGACCTCCACCCGCCTCGCGCGTGGGTGCGCCCCCTGGCAGATGCGCGTACTGTCGAACTTCTACCTCGGATCCGGCGAACGGTGGCCAGCATGAATGGTCTGAGCCTTGGGATTCCCGGGGTCGGCGTCGTCAGCTCAGGAACTCACCTCTGCGCGCTCTACTCGGTCCCGCCGAGCGTGAGCGGTTGCTCTACCCCTTCTTGGCAGAGGGCTGCGACACGGCGACAAGTGCCTGTGCCTGATCGACGACGTCGAGCCGGCGCTGGTCCGTGCAGCAGAGCCCTCCCACTCGGACGAGGTCACTGCGGACCAACGTGATCCTGCGGCCGTTCTTCGGGCCTTGTCGGATGTCGATTCGGGCAGAGAGCCGCTCTTGCGCGCCGAAGTCATGCGTCAGCGTGGGCAGATTGAGCCACGGGGAGTTCCGAGCTGTTGTTGGTCAGCAGGGCACAGCTCATGGGACGGTGGAATGCTGGCGCGCTGCTGCGTGGGCTGGCGGGCTCGGATCTCACCTCTCACGGCGGCGCTCGCCAACACAACGCCCGTTGACGCAGCGATGCGGCCGTCGATGCATGATCGACGGCCGCATGCCCCGGTGGCCTCGGTGTGGCCCGAGTCAGCCGCTGACCTGCGAAGCGCAGGTCGGGGGCGTAGTCCACTCAGATGTCGTAGCGCTGACTGACTGACCCATGCTGACCTGCGCAAACGTCGAAGATGGCCGGCTGTTTGTACCGGAGTTGTAACAACCGACCCCGATCCGCGGCGACCGGCACAGCTCGAAATCCGGGAGAAGGCCTGCGCCTCTCTACTCGCCTGGTGGATGGGGCGCCTCAGTTCCGCCGTTCGTTGTCCAGCGGCGTGGGGCTGGCTGCCTTGGGCCTTCAGGGGGCGAGGAACTCGGCAGCGACGGGCGCGAACTGCTCGTGGAACTGGAAGATGCCGCCGTGTCCGGAGTTCGGGTAGATGATCAGTTCGCTGCCCTTGATGCGGTGATGGAGGTCCTCGGACAGGACGGTGGGGACCATGCGGTCGTGGTCGCCGTTGGCGATCAGCGTGGGCTGGGTGAAGGTCGAGAGGTCGGAGGGTGCGGAGCGGCCGAACCTCTGGATCGCCTTGAGCTGGGTGCGCAGCGCCTTGAGGGTGATGTCCTTGTCGCGGTCGATGGTGCGCTCCTGGAGCCGCCGGACGAACGCCTTCCCGGCGGCCTTCCCGGTCGCGTCGCGGTTGAAGAAGAGGAACTCCTTCGGGTCCGAACGCGTCAGGGTCGCGCGGAGGATGTCCCAATAGGTCACGCCGACAACCTTGTCCATGTCCTTGCCGCCGCGCGGCCCGGTGCCGGTCAGGACAAGCCGGCGGACCAGGTCGGGGTGCTTGACGATCAGGTCCTGGGCGATCATGCCGCCCATCGAGAACGAGAAGACGTCGATCTGCTCGAACCCTAGAGCGGTGATGAACTCGTAGGCGTGGTCGGCTGCCTCCTCGAGGGTGGCTGGCACCTGACCGGTCGAGGCACCGACGCCACGCTGGTCGAAGGTGATGACGTGCCGGTTCTTGGCGATGGGGTCGACGATGCGGGGGTCCCAGTTGTCGAGGGTCGCAGCGAGGTGGACGAAGAAGACGACGGGAATGCCGCGCTTCGGGCCGAGCTCGCGGTAGGCGTAGGTCACGTCGCCGGCGATGACGGTGCGCGCGGGAGCCTGGGCGTACGACGTGATGACGGGTTCGTTGTTGGTGGCGCTCATGACGGTTCCCCAATGGTCGGTGCAAGGTCGGTGCGGATGCGGTGCCGCCAGGCGGCCCAAAGGGGTGGCGCGGCGAGCTCGAGCGGAACCTGCGCTCAGCGCAGGAAGCCCAGGACTTCCGGTACGAAACGGTCGTGGTGCTGGAAGACGCCGCCGTGCCCGGCGTCCGGATAGATGACGAGGCGCGCGTTCGGGATCCGGTGCGCCAGCTCGAAGGACCCGCGGGTCGCGAGCATGCGGTCGTCCTCCCCGTTGGCGACCAGGGTCGGCTGGCCGATCAGCGCGAGGTCCATCGGGCTGCGGGCGCCCCACCGCGCGATGGCGAGCAGCTGGCGGGCGGCTGCCCGCAGCGAGGTCCGGTTCACGCGGTCACTGGTCCGCTCGCCGATGCGTGCCATGTAGTCGACGGCCGCTGCGCGTCCGGTCCTGGTCCGGGTGAAGAACAGCAGCGGCTTCGGGTCACTCCGGGTGAGGAGGCCTTGGCCCGAGTCTGTGAGCAGGCGGCGGTTGAACTGGCCGACGCCCTTGAACCCTGCTGGTCCGGTGCCGGCCAGGACCAGCCTGCGCACCAAGCGCGGCTCCCGGCTCGCGATGACCTGGGCGACGAAGCCGCCCAGGGAGAATCCGAGCAGGTCGACCTCGGTCCAGCGGAACGCGTGGATGAAGGCGAGTGCGTCGTCCGCCATCGCCTCGACCGTCGTCGGCACGCGGCCCCGGGTGCCGCCGACCCCACGGTTGTCGAAGACGACGACGGGGCGCTCCGCGGCGATGCCGTCCAGGACCCGGGGATCCCAGTCGTCGATGGTGGCGGTGAAGTGGTGGAGCAGCACGAGCGGAACGCCGTCGCGGGGACCGAGCTCGCGGTACGCGAACCGGGCGCCGGCAGCCTCGACGTGACGGGTGGGCGCGGTGACCGAGGTGGTCCCGGGTGCGGTCGACGCGCCGGTCGCCGTCATCGGGTCACCACGATCTTGCCGGAGGCTTTGCCCTGCTCGACGTAGGCCATCGCGTCGGGGGTCCGGTCGAACGGGAACGTGCGGTCGAGGACGGGGCGGAGGGTGCCGGCGTCGTAGAGGGCAGCGAGCGAGGCGAGCTGGGCACCGCTGGCCCGCATGAAGAAGAAGGAGTAGCGCACGCCGAGCTTCCGCGCACGGCGGCGGACCTTGCGGCTCAACAGCGCCATGACCGGCTTGAGGAGCGGCTGTCCGAGCTGGGTGGCGAAAGCGGGGTCGGGCGGGCCGACGACGCTGATGGCGAGGCCGCCCGGCTTGAGGATTGTCAGGGACTTCTCGAGGCTGGCGGCTCCGAGCGAGTCGAGGACCACGTCGTACCCGGACACGACCTGCGTGAAGTCATCGCGGGTGTAGTCGATGACCTCGTCGGCGCCGAGAGCGCGCACCCGGGCGATGTCGTTGGTGTGGGCCGTGGTGGCGACGTGCGCGCCGAGGTGCTTGGCGACCTGGACCACGGTCGAGCCGAGTCCGCCGGCACCGGCGTGGACGAGGACCTTGTGCCCGGGCTGGACGTCGGCGACGTCGACGAGTGCCTGCCAGGCGGCGAGGGCGACCAGCGGGACGGCCGCGGCCTCCTCGAACGACAGGGAGCTCGGCTTGAGCGCCACGTCGTCGGCGTCGATGGCGAGCTGCTCGGCGAAGGCGCCGATGCGCAGGTCCCGGGGCCGCGCGTAGACCTCGTCCCCGACCTCGAGGCCGCGGACGTCGGCGCCGACCTTCGTGATCACACCGGACAGGTCGTGGCCCAGGACGAAGGGCTGCTTGTACTTGAGGAGCTGCTTGAACTCGCCGTTGCGGACCATCATGTCGAGCGGGTTGATGCTGGCGGCCCGGATGTCGACGAGCACGTCGCGCGGCCCGACGCTCGGCGCCGGGACGTCGGCAGCCTTGAGTCCGTCAGGGCCGTAGTGGGTGACGACGAAGGCCTTCATTCGGACTCCTGACGGTTCGTGTGGACGGGAGGACGGGGAGCGGTGGCCAGGGCCACCGCATTCGCGTACGCCGCCGCGAGCATGCGGTCGGACAGGTCGGGGTCGGTGACCGCGCGGGCCGCCTGGAGGGATCCGACGAGCAGCGAGAAGAGCCCGATCGCGCGCTGCTCGGTCTGTTCCGGGTCTCCGTTGTCGAGGTGACGTGCGATGGCCTGGATCATCGCGGTCGCGCCCGCGGTGTAGGCCTCACGGACTGCCACGTCGCACCGCCCGACCTCGTCCAGGAGGGCCGCCGAGGGGCAGCCGCCGGCGAGGTCGTCGCGATGTGCGGGGGAGAGGTAGTACTGCAGGTACTGCTCGACCGAGGCGAGTCCGGCCGGCAGGGAGTTCACGACGGCGACCTGGGCCTCGAGCTGCTGCGCCACGACCGCGGCGACCAGGTCGTCCTTCGAGGAGAAGTGGCCGTAGAAGGCGCCGTTGGTCAGGCCGGCGTCAGCGACCAGGGTCGCGATGCCGGAGCCGTCGATGCCGTCGCTCTTGAACCGGCGCCCGGCCGTCTCGATCATGCGACGCCGGGTCGCCTCCTTGTGCTCCGGGGCGTAGCGCGCCATGGGGTCAATCTCCTCTCGGGGGCTTGCGGGAATCTTAGCATTACGATCATACTATTACGACCGTACTGCAATCCCGAAATCTGGAGTCGCCATGGCCTCGCTCGCTGATCCGCTCGACCTTCCGTCCGGCGTACGCCTGCCCAACCGCATCGTGAAGGCGGCGATGAGCGAGGCCCTGGGCGACGCTGACAACTCGCCCGACAACCGGATCGTCACCCTCTACCGCCGCTGGGCGCAGGGCGGCTACGGACTGCTCGTCACCGGGAACATCATGGTCGACCGGGGGCACCTGGGGGAGCCGGGCAACATCGTGATCGAGGACCGTCGCGCCCTGCCGCAGCTGACGGCGTGGGCCAAGGCCGCGCACGACGGGGGCGCGCTGATCCTCGCGCAGCTGAACCACCCCGGCCGCCAGTCCAACCTGCTCGACGTCGGCCACCGCCCCGTGGCGCCGAGCGCCGTCCCGCTGGCGATGCCCGGTGCCGCCACGCCGCGCGAGCTGACTGCGGCCGGGATCGAGGACATCATCGAGCGCTTCGCGACCGCCGCCGCGGTCTGCGAAGAGGCCGGGTTCGACGGCATCGAGCTGCACGCGGCCCACGGCTACCTGATCACCCAGTTCCTCTCGCCCCTCACGAACCTGCGCTCCGACGAGTGGGGAGGTACCCCGGAACGGCGGATGCGGTTCCTGATCGAGGTCGTGCGCCGCGTGCGCGCCCGGGTCAGCCCGGGCTTCGCGGTCGCCGTGAAGCTGAACTCCGCCGACTTCCAGCGCGGCGGCTTCACCGAGGACGACTCGCGCGCGGTCGTCGCTGCACTCGCCGACGAGGCCGTGGACCTGATCGAGGTCAGCGGCGGCAGCTACGAGGCCCCGGCCATGGGCGGCTCCGAGGCCTCCTCCACCCGCGAGCGGGAGGCCTACTTCCTCGACTACGCGCGATCGGTGCGTCGCGAGGCGGGATCGATCCCGATCGCGGTGACCGGCGGATTCCGCAGCCGCGCCGCGATGGAGGCGGCGCTGGACGGCGGCGACTGCGACCTCGTGGGCATGGCCCGGCCGACCGTCACCACCACCGACGCCGCGGCGAGCATCCTCGACGGGCGCAGCAGCGTGCTGACGACGCACGAGATCCGGGCCGGGATGCGCCCGATCCTCGGCCGGATCACCGACCTGAAGGCGCTCGACGGCTTCCTGAACATCAGCTGGAACACCGACCAGCTGCACCGGCTGGCCCGAGGGCAGGAGCCGGACCTGGCCCGTGGCGCCCTGCGCACCGCCCTTGCCATGGTGCGCCGCAACGGCCGCGTCTCGTTCGCCCCGCGCCGGGGCCTCAAGTGAGCCGCGCGTCCTACGACCTCGCGGGCAGGGTCGTCCTCATCACCGGCGGGAACGGCGGGATCGGAGCCGCGACGGCCCGTACCCTGCTCCGGCGCGGCGCCCGCGTGGTGATCGCCGACATCGACGCGGCGACGCCCGGTCGTGCGACGGACCTGCACCCGACCGACGCCCTGGGATGCGTCGCCGACGTCCGTGAGCCCGCCACCCTCGAAGCCGCCGTTGCTCGCGCGGTCGACCACTTCGGGCGTCTGGACGTCGTGATTGCCAACGCCGGACTTCTCGCGAAGGCGGCCACCCTGCGCAACACACCCACCGCGGACATCGAGGCCACCTTGGCGGTGAACGTCACGGGCGTTGCCAACACGGTGACCGCGGCGCTGCCGCAGGTGATCGCGCAGCAGGGGCAGGTCGTGCTGATCAGCTCGGTCTTCGCCTTCCTCAACGGCATGGGCACGATCCCGTACGCCATGAGCAAGGCGGCCGTCGAGCAGCTCGGACGCGGCCTGCGCATCGAGCTCGCCGACCATGGCGTCTCCGTCCTGACGGCGTACTTCTCCCTCGTCCAGACCGACATGATCGCCCGCGGCGTCGACGAGGACCCGGTCGTCATGGAGCTGCTCGGCGCGCTGCCCAAGGCGATGCTCAAGCGCATCACCCCGGAGCAGGCCGCAGCCGGCATCGCCGACGGACTCGAGAGCCGCGCGGTGCGGGTCATCCGCCCGAACCTGTGGGGCCCGGTCTCCTCCCTGCGCGGCGTCCTCAACCCGACGCTCGACACCCGCTTCAGCCGCGACCGCCGCATCCTCGACGTCCTCGCCCGACTCGACGCCCGCCCCGTGGGCGCCGCACCGGCACCCGCTCCCGCGTCCGCAGCACCCTCACGGAGGAAGAAGTCATGACCACCGCCTGGAAGAACACCCCGACCAAGACGATCGACGTCGGCGGCACCTCGTTCGCCTACCGCGAGCTGGGCGAGCCCGGCGGCGTACCGGTCGTGTTTCTGCACCACCTGACCGCCGTCCTCGACGACTGGGACCCGCGCGTGCTGGACGGGGTCGCGGCGAAGCACCACGTGATCGCGTTCGACAACCGCGGCGTCGGGGGCACGGGCGGCCGGGTGCCGACCGACGTGTCCCAGATGGGCGCTGACGCCATCGCCTTCATCCGTGCACTGGGCTACGACAAGGTCGACCTGATCGGCTTCTCGCTCGGCGGCGGAGTGGCGCAGATGGTCGCGCTCCAGGCCCCCGACCTCGTCCGCCGCATGGTCCTCGCCGGCACCGGCCCGCGAGGCGGCGGCGGCATCTGGAAGATGCCGTTCATCGTCGGAGGCGCCTACGCCAAGGCGTTCGTGAGCAGGAAGGATCCGCGCCACTTCCTCTTCTTCCCCCGCACCGCGGAAGGCAAGAAGGCGGCCAACGCCTACTTCGCGCGGCTCGCGGAGCGTACGTCGGACCTGGACATCCCGATCTCGAGGCAGGCCGGCATCGCACAGGTGCGCGCCATCACCAGCGCGGGACTGCACCGCGCCGACGACCTGTCGCAGATCAAGGTCCCGGTCCTGGTCGCCAACGGCGACAACGACCTGATGGTGTCCAGCGAGCACTCCAGGGACATGGCTGCCCGGCTTCCCGACTCCCGTCTCCGGATCTACCCGGCCTCGGGCCACGGCGGCGTGTTCCAGTACCACCACGAGTTCGTTCCCGAGGTCCTCGACTTCCTCGGTGCGAAGTGATGGGCGGACCGGACTTCGTCACCATCGACGCCTTCGGGCGACCGCCGGGCGGCCGGCTGCGGTGGCGACGTGACGTGGCCCGCGCGATCGGCAAGGGCGTCGACGGGCTGCGCGGCGGGTCGGTGAACTACGCCAACAACGGCACCCACGCCCTCGTGCCCAGCCTCGTGCCGGGCGGGTGTGCGCTCGTGGCGGCCTGGGAGTCGGCCGACGCGGCGGAGGCCGCGTTCGCTGGCCCGCTGCGCGGAGCGATCGACGGTCCGGGACGGTTCAGCATGGACGGCGAGATCGTGCGGGTGCGGATCGACTCGGAGTCCGAGCGCGACGACTGGCACGGCTGGCGGCCCAGCGCCGAGGGGGCCGATCCGCTCGCGGTGGACGAGCCCATGGTCGCGATCGTGCACGGCATCCTGCGCCGCGGGCGGCTCCTCTAGTTCGTGCGCAACAACGCGCACGCAGCGAGCAGGGCGGCCCACCACCCTGGGCATCGCGGCAGCATCGACATCTCGTCCCAGCTACCGTACGAGCACACCTCGATCAGCCTCTGGAAGACCTACGGCCTGGCGCAGGACTTCGCCTACAAGAAGGGCGGGCACGCCAGCGCCATGACCCATGCGTTGAAGCAGAAGACCCATCGCGTCGGCGTCTTCCTCCAGGCCCGGCCGCTGGCCTGCACCGGCACGCTCGGGACCGACCGGCCGCCGTACCCCCAGTTGCCGGAGGCGCGACGAGGGGGCCTCTAGACCCAGGCGCGCCGCAGGGCGGTCTCGTGCGATGCGAGGGCGGCGGCGCGGTCGGCCCCGAGCCCGACGCAGAAGGTGACGCCCATCGGGACCAGTACCTGCCGGACGGGGTCGGCGAACTCGGCGAAGTGCTGGGACAGCTCGAGCGCGATGTAGCCGTGGACGTAGCTCCAGAGTGCGCCGGCCGCCGCCCTCGGGTCCTCGACGGCGAGTCCGCCGACGGTGCCCAGCCGTGTGGCGGCCTCGACGACATGCGCGTACGCGGTGTTGAAGGCCGGGGAGTGGCCGGCGCGACGCTCGCCCTTCGCAGACGTGGGCCGGTACGTGGCGCGGGTCGAGAGGCCGAACATGGCGTCGTAAAGGTGTGGGTTCGCCCGCGCGTAGGACAGCGTGATGAGGGCCATCGTGAACAGGTCGGCCACGGGGTCCTCGCTCGCCCCTACCTCCGCGAACGCTTGCCCCAACTGGTCGAAGCCGTGATCCTCCACCGCGCTGAGCAGTTCGGGGACGCCTCCGAAGTAGTTGTAGACGACCATGCTCGACATGCCGGCCCGTGCAGCCACTGCCCGGGCCTTGATAGCCGAAGGCCCTTCCTCGGCGAGCATGGCGACGGCTGCGGCGATGAGTCGATCAGGGATGCCGTTCGCCGGGCCGTCGGTCACCGTGGAATCTCTCGCCATGGTCGTCATCGTCCCAAACCGGCTGCAGGGACGTGGGCCATGGCGTGCTCAGCCAGCGCGGTGATCGTCAGCGCGGGGTTGACGCCGGGATTGGCCGGGAGGGCGGCTGCGTCGCAGACGACCATGTTCTCGTAACCGAAGACGCGGAGTCGGTCGTCCACGACGCCTGTGTCGGGACTCGCGCCGATCACCGCTCCACCGAGCACGTGGGCGGTCATCGGTCGGTTCCCGAGTGCCTCGAACACGCTGCTCTGGGCGATGCCCCCGGTGCGCTCGGCCAGCCACCGTGCGACCTGGTGCCCTGTGTCGATGTACGTCGGGGCGGGGCGTGCGTCGTCACGGCCGGTGGTGAGCCGGTATCCGCTCCCCAGGACCCGCTTCCTCGCCGTGAACCGGATCGCGTTGTCCCGTGGCTGCATCACGAGCATCATCAGGGTCCGTGCGCTCCAGCCCGAGCGCATCGTCGCCAGCCAGCGCCGGGGGTGCCGCAGCACGGTGCCGAGCCAGTGCAGCAGGCGGCGTACGGGAGGGCCCTCGCCGACCAGGACAGTGAACATCAGCCGCATGAAGTCGCCGCGCGGACCATAGGTGAGGAACTCGATCTGGGTGTCGCCGTCGACGACCACTCGACTGCTCGCGGTCACGTCGCGCCACGTGCCGACGTCCTCGGGGAGAAGGACCGACAGCACGGCCTCGCTGTTGGTGCGGACGAGGTGACCCAGACGGTCGCTCACGGCGGGCAGGGACCCGCGGTGCTTGCAGTCCGCGAGGAGAGCGTTGGTGCCCACGGCGCCGCCGGCGAACACGACGCCACGCGTCGTGATGCTGGTGCGCCCTCGTCGCCACCCGGCACCGGGGCGGCGAGTCGAGACCCGGTAGCCGTCGCCGCCGTCCGCGGCCCCGAGCGGGGTCACGTCGACGACCTCGCGCTCGGCGAGGATCCGGGCGCCGTGCCTCTGGGCGAACCAGAGGTAGTTCTTGGTGAGCCGATTGGCGGCACCGGTACGGCAACCGGTCATGCACTGGCCGCACCGGGTGCATCCGGTGCGGTCCGGCCCTTCGCCGCCGAAGTACGGGTCCGGCACCGTGACACCCGGCTCGCCGAAGAAGACCGCCACCGGCGCCGGCGAGAAGGAGCCGCCGAACCGGTTCGCGACCTCGCGCGTCAGACCGCTGGTCACCGACTCCCAGGGCGTCCGGCTCGCCCCGAGCATCCGCTCCGCCGTCCGGTAGTGGGGTTCGAGGTGCTCCTGCCATGGGGCGAGCTCCGTCCACTGGGAATGACGGAAGAAGGCCTCGTGGGGGCGGAAGAGGACGCCGCCGTACACCAGGCTGCCGCCGCCGACCCCGGTCTGGGCGGAGCTGAAGACGTGTCGGAACAGGACGTTGCGCATGATCCCGCGCAGTCCCAGTGTCGGCGCCCAGACGAATCGGCGACGGTCCGAGGCCGACGTGGGCAGCTCGTCGTCGGCGTACGCCCGTCCGCGCTCGATCACCGCCACCCGGTGGCCCTTCTCGGCCAGGCGCAGGGCTGCGACGCTCCCGCCGAAGCCGGATCCGACGACGACCCAGTCGTAGTCCGTCTCGTGGCCGAGCGGGGGATGGGTGGCATTGCTCACGGCGTCTCCTCGAGGGGTTGTCGTCTCAGGATAACTTCGTTATCGTCATGGGACAAGCGGCGCCGCGCCGCCGTAGCAGACCCGCAACGGAGGCCGGTCATGGCACAAGAAGTACGAGGCAACCTCGCGATCGACGACCGCGGCGCGGTGCTGGTCGCCCGCATCGACGGCGGTCCGCTGGGGCTGTTCGGCAACGACATCGCCGAGCAGCTCGACGCCCTGGTCGACCGGGCCGACCGCGATCCCGCGGTCCAGGCCGTGGTCTTCACCGGAACCCATCCGGAACGGTTCGTCTCCCACGCCGAGGTGCGCTGGCTGCAGGAGGGCGGAGCGACCGTTCCGTCCGTCGGTGTGCGTGGTGCCTCAGCCCTGGCCCACACCGCGCGCGGGGTCAACCGGGTCGGCGGCATGAAGGCCGCGCTCGGCAGGACGCCGCTGTGGCCGGCCGTCCAGCTCGAGCGGGTGCACCAGACCTTCCTCAAGATGAACCGCAGCGGGGTCATCTTCATCGCCGCCCTCAACGGCTCCGCACTCGGCCTCGGTGCCGAGTTCTGCTGGGCCAACGACCTGCGGGTCATGGCCGATGGTGACTTCGTCATCGGCCAGCCCGAGGTGCTGCTCGGGATCATGCCGGGCGGTGGTGGCAGCCAGCGGTTGCCGCGCCTCGTCGGCAACCACCAGGGACTGCTGGCGATCCTGTCCGGTGAGCCGTTCACCCCGGCCCAGGCGCTGGAGATCGGCGCCGTGGACGACGTCGTGGCGCCCGATCGCGTGGTCGACCGGGCGATCGAGCTCGCCGAGCACCTCGGGTCGCGCCCCAAGTCGTCGAGGGCGGCGATCAAGCGATCGGTCTACTTCGGGGGGTCGGCGAGCCTGGAGGAGGGGTTGCACATCGAGCGCTCCGAGTTCCTCGCCACTGCGCTCTCCGACATCGGCCAGGAGCTGATGCTCGACTACATGGCCAACACCGAGGCCTCCGGGGAACTGCCGCTGTACCAGCCTGGCGTCTACGAGCAGGTCCTCGAGACGGGCACCACCCGCGGTGCCGGAGCGAAGGGAGCGGTCGCATGACCGGACGGAACGGCCGCGACGTCACTCGCCACGACATCACCTTCGACTCCGACGGAGACACCTGCGCGGCCTGGCTCTTCCTGCCCGACGGTGTCGAGCGCCCCCCGGTGGTGATCCTGGGCCACGGCCTGGGCGCCACCCGCGAGATGCGCCTGGACGCCTTCGCCGAGCGCTTCGCACGGGCCGGGATCGCCGCGATCGCCTTCACCTACCGCCACTTCGGTGACTCCACCGGCCAGCCGCGTCAGCTGCTCTCCATCAAGCGGCAGCTGGCCGACTGGGACGCCGCCATCGCGCACGCCAAGACCCGCAGTGACGTCGACGGCAGCCGTATCGCGGTGTGGGGCAGCTCCTTCGGGGGCGGACACGCGATCATCGTCGCCTCGCGCCACCCCGAGCTGCGCGCCGCCGTCTCGCAGTGCCCGTTCACCGATGGCCTCGCCTCCGCCCGCGCGCTGGGGCCCGTCGGCAGCATGCGGCTGCTCCCGGCCGTCGGGGCCGACGTCTGGTCGGCTCTCCGCGGCAAGGAGCCCCGACTGCTGACGTTGGCAGGTGCGCCCGGGGAGAAGGCGCTCATGACCGCGCCGGACGCCCTGCCCGGCTACCTGGCCCTCGTTCCCGAAGGCACGACCTTCGTCAACGAGGTCGCTGCGCGCGTTGCGCCGACCATCACCTGGCACCGGCCCGGGAAGGCGGCGAGGAAGGTCAAGGTGCCGATCCTCTTCTGTGTCTGCGACCACGACTCCGTCACGCCGGCCGAGGAGACCCTTGCCTACGCCCGGACGGCGCCGAAGGGCGAGATCAGGAGCTATGACGCCGGTCACTTCGACATCTACCTCGGTGAGCCGTTCGAGGAGATCGTCGAAGACCAGACCGCGTTCCTCGCCCGGCACCTCGGCATCTCCAAGGACTAGACGCATGCACTTCGCACGCCTTCCCGACATCCGCGCCGTCCAGGACCCGCACGGTCCCGCCGTCGCCGACGGCAGCACCCACCTGGCCAACGCGGACCTGCTCGCGGCCGTCCACGCGGCGGCCGAGCACCTCTCCGAGCTCGGCGTCGGCAGTGGCGACGTGGTCGCCCTCAAGCTCACCAACCGCCTCGAATTCGTTGTCCTCCTCTTCGCGGCCTGGCGCCTGGGGGCCGCGGTGACCCCGATCAATCCCGCCGCCACCGAGACCGAGACCGCACACCAGGTCAGCGACTCGGGGGCGGGTCTGGTCGTCGTCGAGGACGATGCCGTCTCCGCGCCGGGCGCGCCGACGCTCTCGGTCGACCAGGTGCGCCGAACGTCCACCCGGGAGCCGGTGGAGGCGCAGCATGATCCAGCGGCGCTGGCCCTGCTGATCTACACTTCCGGCACCTCCGGCGTCCCCAAGGGGGTGATGCTCGACCACGCCAACCTCGATGCCATGACCCACATGGGCGAGCAGGCCTACGAGGTGACGCATGCCGACCGGTGCCTGCTGATCCTGCCGCTCTTCCACGTGAACGGCATCGTGGTCAGCATCTTGATGACCCTCCGTGCCGGCGCGAGCGTGGTGGTGGCTGAGCGGTTCAACCCGGCGACCTTCTTCGACGTGCTCGAGCGCGAGCGTCCGACGTTCTTCTCCGCGGTCCCGACCATCTACAACATGCTCGCCGCGCTCCCCGACGCCGTACGTCCCGACACGTCCTCGGTGCGGTTCGCCCTGTGCGGTGCGGCACCCGCCTCCGCGGACCTGCTGGCCAGGTTCGAGCGACGTTTCGGGTTCCCGCTGGTCGAGGCCTACGGCCTCTCGGAGGGCACCTGCGGCACCACCACGAATCCGATCGACGGCGTCCGCAAGGCCGGGTCTGTCGGGGTTCCGTTCCCGGGTCAGGAAGTTCGGATCCTCGACCCGTACGGGAACGCGCTCGGTCACGGAGAGATCGGTGAGATCGCCGTGCGTGGCTCCAATGTGATGCGGGGGTACCTCGGCCGCCCGGAGGACACGGCCAACACCATCGTGGATGGCTGGCTCAGGACAGGCGACGTCGGACGGCTCGACGATGACGGCTACTTGACGTTGGTCGGACGGTCGAAGGAGATGATCATCCGAGGCGGGGAGAACATCTACCCCAAAGAGATCGAGGACGTCCTCAGCGGAGATCCTGCCGTTCTCGAGGCCGCTGTTGTTGGCGTGCTCGACGAGAAGTGGGGCGAGGTCGTGGTTGCGTTCGTCGAAGCTCGCTCCGGTGCGACGGTTGACGCGGACGCGCTCAAGGCCCGCTGCAGGGAACGACTCAGTGGGTACAAGCGGCCGACGGCCATTCACATTCTCGAGTCGCTACCGAAGAACGCGGTCGGCAAGCTCGACAAGAAGGCGTTGGTCGACGAGCTGGCGTGAACGGGTGGCTCGCGCTGACCCGAGCACGCAGATCACGGCGACCGCCACGGCCGAGAATGACCGATGGCCCCAGGGGGAGACCCGGGGCCATCTCGTCATCGAATATGAGTAATTCATCAGTTTACGACCTAAAGGTCGTAACTCTGACTGACCGACCCATGCTGACCTGCGCAAACTTGTAGAGATGGCCCGTTGTTCGTACCGGAGTCGTAACAGGCTACCGGTTCTCTGGACGTGCAGGCCGCCCGCCGAAACGCTGCGAACGCAGCACCAGCCGCGACCTCGGCCTATGACGCGCAAGAGAGCGGAGCATTGTCTCTTGGGAGCGACGAACAGTCCCCGGGGCCTTGACGATGCTGTGCCTGCGACGGCGGGCCGGGAAGGGCCGAGCGAGGACGCGGCGCTGCTGCGCCTGACCTGTTCTTGCCGAGCGGCACGAACCAGTCGGGGCGGACGCAGCTCAACGAGACGCGCCGGATCTACTGCGAGCGCCAGGTGCTGACCGGGCCCTTCGCGTCGTCATTGACCGCAGAAGAGGGCCAGGCCGCCGTCCGGATCCGTGCCCGAGCCGCGACTCAGGCCCCGACCTCGGCAGCGCGAGGCCAGACGCTGCAAACGCGTCCAGGACGTCGGCCTCGACGCCATCCTTTGAGCGGATCGCCGCCAAGACCGGAACCAGGACATCGACACCGTCGTCGATCGCGACAACCGACACTTCCGTCTGCCAGCGACCATCTTCGGCGGGCACGTCGACCGGTAGGTCCGCCTACCATCGAGGTGCGCGCAACGCTCATGCCGGCACCTGTGTCACCTTCGGCAGTGATGAGCGACCTGACGACCGGTGCCGAGAGGCGGGCATGAAACCGAACATTGCAGAGCAGTAGAAGGAGCGAGCCCAAGCGGTCTACGTAAACTCCGGTGGGACTCGCCAGGCCTTCGTTCTGCCGCAATGATTCCACCGACCAACATCATGTTAGGTTGCGAGATCGTCCACGCGTGTGCGACCCGAGGTGGACCGGAGTAACGTGGTGGAGTCCGGGGCCTGGCCGGGATAGGCAGAGTCTCCCTGGACCGGGAGGGCGTGATGATTGCATCTGATCCATCCGAGCCGGCGTTCCGGCGGACTGCGAGGGTTCCCTTGCGGATCCTGCTCGACAATGGGTTTCCGTCGGGTCCGCTCGACGGCGCGTGGTGGCCTCAGTCGCGAGACCTCCAGGTCGAGTGTGCTGACTTGGTCGACCACCTCCCCGGCTTGGTCGGTCTGCCTTCCCGACTGCTCTTCTCCCGGCCGGACTGGGACGCCGTCGCGGAGGGTGCTTCGGAGCGCATGATCACGGCGAGCCATGGCACCGTCGCAGTTGGCGCGTTTCCCACCGACGATACGCATCTGCTGATCGTCGTGACGTCCTCGGGGGAGCGTCTTCATCTGCTCGTGATTCCCAGCGGGACGGAGATCGATGTCGCTGAGGATCTGATGCGTCGAGCCGCTGACGAGCGGAACGTGAGTTCGGCAAGTGTTCTCCTCGAGGCGGCGCGTAGCCACTTCGATGGCGTTGTGCCCTTCGAGGTGGGTGTGTGGGAAGACGACGGCGGCGCTGGGGAGCGTGATCTCTCCTAGCCTCGGCGGGTCCCGATCTCCGGTGGCACGGTAGCCGTTTGCCGGGGGACTTGCGAATGCCACGTTCAGTCGCGCTCCACCTTGTCGCGTCTGTTTCGGCGGAGCTTGAGACGCAGCTGGGTGATGCGACCGATCCCGACGACAGCCACTACGGCGCCTCCGCCGACGGCTGCGATCAGCATGGCGAGCCCGAGAGGGATCTGCCCGTCGGTGCCAAGGAACCGAACGTCGACGTCCGTCGAGTTCTGGAGCATGAAGATGATCAGCAGTAGGAGGAGTACGAGCGCGATGCCGACGGCGACCCAGGCAGCGCTGAGGCGGGTGGTGCGGAGCCGTCGTGGCCTGGCCGCCGGCGGGGGCTCGGGGTGCGTTGGGTTCCCGGTGGGTGGGGTCCGGTCGCTGCTCGGTGGCATGGGTCCGGTGGTCAAGGTCGGTCCTGTCCTAGGGGCTTCCTCATCCGGTTCACCAGGGCACCTGCTCGCTCGGATCGCCCGGTTCGTTCACTGGCGATCGAGATCCAACCGGTGGCGATGATCGCGGTCCACAGGAGGGCTCCGAGGATCCATAGCCAGGTGGTCATGCCGGCAACGCCCGCGATGGGTTCCGGGGTGAGCTGGGTGGGCGCCAGGCTGCCCGGTGAGCGGCGCCGACGGCTGCGATCTGTGATCGCAACTCGAGTTTGCTCAGGATCGACTTGACCTGGGTCCGCACCGTCGCGACCGCGACGACGTTCGTGCGGGCGATGTCTTGGACCGGGTCGCCGTTCATCAGTGCGCCGAGGATCTCCGTCTCGCATCGGGTTAGCCGGTCCAGTCGGGCTCGTATGGCCTGCGACTCGTCCCGGTCGGCGCGTGCTATCTCGATCAAGGTGGCGCGCTGTTCTCGGCTCATCAGGGGCAGACCGTCACGGACTCGTCGGGCGGTGTCCACCAGCTCCTTCAGCGAGCACGTTTTGTGCAGGACGTCCTTGGCGCCTAGGTGTATCGCAGCCCCCCATCGGGCCCGGTCGGTGGTGTCGGTCAGGAGCACCACTGTCGCCCCGGATGCAGTCAGTGGGGCGACGAGTCGGAGTCCGTCGCCCACCGGCCCCAGGCGATGCTCGAGTAGTACGAGCCGTCCAGCGCTACGTAGTGCGGCGGCCAGCACGGCGGCCAGCGACGCGTGCTGCTCACCAGGGTCGATCACCGTGACGATGAAGCCCTCGGGGTCCAGTGCCATCGCGAGAGAGTCAGCGAAGAGAACGTGATGGTCGATGACGGTGATCCGCACAGGTCGCCGGTTGTGGCCGTGCCGCACTGCCTCCGCGGTCGTCGCGCCGTGTCGCAGTGCGTGAGGGGGCGGAACGCGTTCTGGTTGTTGTGGGGATCGACCAGTTGTCGTCGGCGTTGGCTCCGACAGCTCCGACAGCTCCGACAGCTCCGACAGCTCCGACAGCTCGGACATGTGATTCCCCCTGGCGTTCCAACACGAAGAAACTCGCGGGGTCCAGGCGGGTCTGTATCGACCTTCATATCACCTCAGTTCACGGTGCGCTAGGAGCTCGCGGAGCGTCGGGTTCAAGGCAGGGTCTGTACGGCGGGTGCGGAACTGGGTCGTGCCATCGCGATCAGGGACGGTGAGAAGTATCTACCCGACGGGCACTCCCGAGCAGCCGGAGGCGCGGCCTGCCAGTCTGGGCTCTGGCCGCTCGACCGCGCGGTTGGTCAGTCAGGCGTAGAGTGGTGGTGACTGCCCAGTTCCGGACCCTACCGGCGTGGAGCAGTCCGAGAGGCGGACGTCATGACGACGTCGAACAATCCCGTCCATGCTTCCTCGCCCGCGCGTGGTTCGTTGCGACTCCGGATGGTGGAGCGCCCCGGACGAGACCGTGTGGATGGCGGATGGTGGCCTCGTAGCCACGACCTGGTGGTCGAGTTGACCGATCTGGTCGACCACTTCCCGGCGCGGTTCGGCAAGGTGGGGTGGGTCTCGGTGTCGCGCCCGGATTGGGCCGTGGCACCGACGCGTGTCGCTGTCGCCGATGGCTATGTGAAGGTGGGTTGGCTTCCTCAAGCCGACGATCACGTCGTGAGGCTCAAGACAGCAGAGCGAGCCGTGTTCTACCTGCTCGTGGTCCCGCCCGACTTCACCGATGACCAGGGCGCGGAAGCTCTGCTGGCCGCGTCGACGCACGGAAACAAGCATTGCGCTGCGGACATTCTTGACCATGTCACAGAACATCCCGATGTCGATCCTGCTGATCGTTGGATCGACAACGGCACGACATGGTGGGGGCCCCACGCCGTGGCACAGTCATTCCGGTTAGGAAGGTAGCCCGTGTCCTACCTGATGCTTTACGGGAGCGGCTGGACCCAGCGGTGGAGGATCGCCGCGGGTATGGAGGACGACGTCCGGTCGCAGATCTCCCAGGTCGGCAACGAGACGACCGGAGTGCTCAAGGTCCTCGATCCTGGCTCGGACAACGACGCAACACTGGTGGTGTCGTGGGCCCGGGTCGCGGCGGCCGTCGTCCTCGACACGGCAGCCGAGGAGACGAGGAGCTCGACTGGGCAGTACGCGTGAGGTGTGATCGATCGGTGCCGGGCGTAGTGATCCGGTGTAGACACTGGATGCGGTGATGAGCCGCGACGTTGCGGGAGGAGAGAACCGCTTTTGACGAGCTGCCCCCGATGAGCTGTCTCAGATGGGTTGCTGTTTCGATCAGGTTCGCGCCGCGTCAGGAGCGGCGTAGGTGCTCCACGCTCAAGGTGCGGGTCACGACCTGGCGGGCGACGTCCTTGACCGGGTGGTTGTTGCGGCGGCTGTAGTCGCGCATCAACCGGAATGCTTGGTCGACGTCGATCTCGGCGCTTGCCATGAGCACTCCCTTGGCCTGCTCGATCAGGACCCTGTTGTCGAGTGCGGTCTGGAGTTGCTCGGCGATCAGCCCGGACTGGCGGACGGCGCGCTCCTGGAGGAGCCCGATGGTCGCGATGTCAGCGAGCGCTTGGCCCATGGCGACGTCGTCCTCGCTCAGGTGGGAGTCGGCCGCGCAGAACAGGTTCATCGCACCGACCACGGAATCGCGTAGGCGCAGGGGGATCGCGTGGGCTGACGCGAAGCCGACCTCGGCGAGGGCTGTGCTGAACCGCGGCCACCGCTCCCGGGACTCGCCGCCGCCCACGTTGACGACCGGACGCGCGCTCTGGAGGCAGTCGAGGCACGGGCCCTCGTCGTTTTGCAGTTCGAGTAGCTCGAGGAGCTGGGCCCGGTCGCTCGTGGAGGCGACCACGTGCAGGACGCCGCGGGCGTCGGCCAGGATCACGCCGGCGGCATCGGCATTGAGCAACTCGACGCTCCGCTCGGTCAGGGTGGAGAGGAAGTCAAGCGTGTCGAACTCGTCGACGAGGGTGTCGGCGAGCTCGACGAAGACCTGCGCCAGCCTTTGCTCACTTGTCATGGTCTTCGCCTCCACTGTCGCGGACCAGGGCCTGGCGGGCCGTGTCTGTGTCAATCATCTTCGCTCTCCTCTGGGTGGATGCGCAGCCGTCCCGCGAGGACGTCGCGGGCAACGTCGAGCAGCGAGCGGTCTGCGGCGAAGGCGTGGGCGCGCAGGAGAAGCAGTGCCTCGGTCATGCCGACCGAGGCTTTGACGGAGAGGAAGCCCGTCGCTTGGTGGATCTCGGCGCGGTGGGCCACCGGAGCACCGAGGTCGGGGTGCAGGGCGTCGCGGATGAGATCGACGGACGGGATCCGGTCCTGCAGATGGAGGAGCACGACGACGGCAGCGCCCCCGTAGGCCTGTGCGGCCGTCTGCTGCTGTACGTCGAGTGCACCGGGGGCGGAGCGGTACATGCTCAGGCTGCCGAGCCGGACCCCGCCGACGCTGAGCGGGACCGCGGTGACGGCGCTGATCCCAGCAGCCAGCGCGGCCGGGGCGAAAGCCGGCCAGCGCAGCAGCACCCCGTCACCGAGGTCGTCGCTGCCGACCGTGCGGTCGTAGCGCGAGGCGTCCAGGCTCGGCCCCTCGCCAAGATCGAACTGGATCTCCTCAAGACGGGAGGCGACGGCGCCCGACGTGCCAATGACCGCCTGTTGACCGGCCGCGTTCGTGAGAGTCATCCCCACACCGGCCAGCCTGAGTGACTGTGCGCAGTCGATGCACAGCTGGTCGGTCAATGGCTTTCCGTCGCGGTGCCGCGCTCTGATGGCAGCGAGGATCTGCGTCGTCGTCGTCACGTCGTGCTCACCCCTCTGCCCTTAGGAATGCAGGGGTAGCCTCGACGAATAAGGCCACCTCGGACCCCGGCGGCGCGATCTGCGACATCCGGGAGTAGTCATGTCGACCAGTGATCCTCGAGGCGCGGTGCTCCGCAGCGACTACGGCGAGTTGGTGCGGGAGATCCGGCGACGGGGACTCCTCCACCCTAGACCTGCCTTCTACGCCCGACTCGGCGCCCTCGCCCTGGCGGCGCTCGCCGTCCTGGTGCTGGTCCTCTTCCTGCTGCGCGACTCGTGGTGGGCTCTCCTGCTCGCGCCCGCGTTCGGTGTCGTCTCGGCACAGATCGCCTTCCTCTCCCACGACGCCGCCCATCGCCAGATCGTCCGCGGCCGCCGGCTCACGACGGCGCTTTGCCTGACATTCGGCAACCTCCTCAACGGCCTCAGCTACGGATGGTGGACTGCCAAGCACGACGCGCACCATGCGCACCCCAACGACCTGGAGTCCGATCCGGACGTCGCCGCCGGCGTGTTCGTCTTCGGCGCGGACCAGGCGGGCGAACGCCGCGGTGGGCCAGCCTGGATGACCCGGCACCAGGCCGCCCTGTTCTTCCCGTTGCTCACGCTCGAGGGGTTCAACCTGCGGGCCGAGGGCGTGCGCGCGCTGCTGCGCCCCGGCATAGCGCACCGATCGGCCGAGGGCCTGTTGCTGTTCGGCCACCTTGTGCTCTACCTGGCGCTCGTGGTCAGCGCCCTGACCTGGCTCCAGGCGATCGTGTTCGTGGTCGTCCACCAGGCGGTGCTCGGCGTCTACCTCGGCTGCTCGTTCGCCCCGTCTCACAAGGGAATGCCGGTGCCCACGGCGGAGGAAGCCGCGGACCCGCTGCTGCGCCAGGTGATCTGTTCGCGCAACATCCGTGGCGGCCCCTTCGTCGACCTGGCACTCGGTGGGCTCAACCTCCAGATCGAGCATCACCTGTTTCCTAGCATGCCGCGCCCCAACCTCAGGCTCGCCCGGCCGGTCGTGCGTCAGCACTGCCAGGCGCGAGGGATCCCCTATGCCGAGACGACCCTGCTCGCGTCGTACCGGCTGGCGCTGGGGCACCTCCACCAGGTTGGACTGGCCGCACCTGGAGCGTCAGCACCACGAGAGAAGGCAACCCCATGACCACCACCGACCGAGTTCCGCTGAGGATCTCGCTCAACCCCAGCTCATCGACCCGGCGTCTCGACGGGGCCTGGTGGGCCCAGTCGCGCGACCTCCAGGTCGAGTGCGCCGACCTGATCGACAACTTCCCGAGCAACATCGGCCGCCCGGCGCGCCTGCTGTTCTCCCGGCCCGACTGGGACGCCGAGCCCGACCGACCGTCCACCCGCCGGATCAAGGCTCAGCGCGGTTTCGTCAAGGTCGGCTCGTTCCCCGAGGACGACACCCACCTGGTGACCGTCATTCTTTCCTCGCGCGAGCGACTCGAACTGCTCGTGATCCCCAGCAGCACACACACCGCGACCGCACGGACCCTGATGGACGCGGCCACCGACGAACGCAACCTCCTCTCGGCCGCCGACCTGCTCGTCGCCGCGAGGGCCGGTCCCTCCAACAGGGGAGCGGAGTCTGAGGAAGCGACATGGGAGAACGAGGGCGACACCCGCCCTCAAGTGACTTGACCGGGGCCCGGGTGCGCCGAGGCGAGGACTGACGCAAGGTCGTCCTTGGCGCCGACTCGAACGCGGCACGAGCTACCCCCTCCGGGCGAACACGCCCGAACCCGGCCCGGTGGAGGAGCTTGCCGGCGCATACACGCCGCGTCTCCTCGGCTATCCCGAGCAGATCGGCACCCAGCAGGCCGCTGTCCTGCACTCCGGGCGGAGGCAGCTTGGGCCGGCACGGCGGGGACCCTCGGGACCCTCGCCCTGCTCACTCCCACGTCGGTCTGGGTGTCCCAGGACGTCAGGATCGCGAGCGTCCTGAACGCTCGTCGGGATGATCCTCGTCCCGGGCTCCACGGGTCTTCTCCGCGGCGCTCGACAACCTGAGTGCCGCCATCGATGCGGGTCTCGGTGATCTCGGTTCGCGGCCCAGACCCAGGTGGCCGTGAGGACGCGACACCGCTCGTCGTGGCCGCGGCGAACAGGGGAGCCGGAGCGACGGGGGTCCAGTCGGCGCCGTCTCGGTGACCTGCTCCTCGAGATGACGATGGCCCCGGGGAGTCCGGGGCCATCGTTGATCGAATATGAGTAATTCGATCAATTTACGACCTAAATGTCGTAATAGAGCTCGAACACCCTAAGCGGTGTTGGGCGTTGTTGGAAATCTCGGGAAATGCGGTCTGACCTGGGCAAACGCCCTTCTGGCCGGTTGACCCGTGATGGCTGATTTCGGCATCGGATGGTTCTCCTGCGGTATCACTGCGGTACTTGCCGAGGGCTTTGGGTATTCAGACACCTCGGGATCTCTCTAGCTCGGGGCCGTTGAGTGGCCATTCGATGCCCGGATGAAGTCCCGCAACTCAGTCACCCGCGCACGCAGGTCGTAGACGTCGAGGTGCTCGTCGGCGAGAAGTTCGCTTGACGCGCTCGCGATCGAGACTTTGTCGAAGCGCGGGCCGTCGGAGCGGCCGCGTAGGGGGTTCTGCCACTGGCTCGCCTCACTTACTGTCATCGCAGGATGCACCGCATCGACTGCACGCTTCAGAATCTCGAACGGGACGTAGTTCTCGATCGTGTAGCACTTCGTCACCCACGCCAGCCCAGGTGCGGGGTCGTCGGCCAGGAACTCGTCCTTGATCCGCTTCTTGGTGGCGCTGATGTGTTGGCGACTGTTCGTCTTGTCTGAGTCGATGAGGATGGCGCTTGCCCGGTTAAGGCGACGAAGGCTGATGAAGTCGGTAAGAGCATCCTCGCTCATCGTCAGGTGGGACAGGAGTTTTCCGCCGTAGAACATGATCGAGTAGTCGATGCCCTCTGCGAGCGACGGATCCAATAGCTCGAGCCACCGACGGACGTAGATGCGGTCCGAAGGACCCTCCACCCATACGACGCAGTTGGCCTGGAGCAGGTCCGACGGCCGGTAGCCCAGGTCGTGGCAGATCTCGACAAGCTCGTGGGGCCTCTTGGCCAATCGCGCAACGCTTCCGCTCTGGGTGAGACGTACGTGGTACGCCGTGGCTCGGTCGTCGTCGAGGAGGTGAGACGAGTGGGTCGCGATCACGTACTGGTTGTCCGTCTCGTCGGTCAGGTACCGCATGAATTTCTTCTGCAACAGCGGATGCAGGTTGGTCTCGGGCTCCTCAAGGCAGACCAGCGATCGCGAGGTCACGGTCGCGGCTGCTGCCAGCACAATGACCTGCTCGACGCCGCTGCCCAGGCTCGCCAGTGGGAGTACGCGTTGCGGGGTCTCGACCTGGATCGTCGAGAAGTCGAAGGGGACGTTGAGTGACGCAGCTGGGTCGCCGAGGACTGTCCGCACAAACCGATTGATCGCGGCCCACCGGGGTTGAGCGGATGCCCACTGGTCATGAGGCGGGCTTTGCAGCGTGGCGAGCGCGCGGATGATGCCTCGCCCCGAAAGCCAGTCGGGCTGATCGTCTTCGGTCGCTTCGACTCGGCGGGCGCTGGCGATCGTTACCACGGGCGGCAGTTCGGAGAACCCACCGATCGAGATCAGAATCCGCTCCATGACGTTTTCGGCGTTGACGACGCCGCCCCCGAGAGTGCGGAGGGCCTGGTCGAAGTGAGAATTCTGCCAGTTGGGCCAACCGGAGATCGCCTGGTCGCGACGAGCGGGATTCGAGACGAACTGATTGTCGACGAGCACGAAGCGCGACCAATAGCAGCCATCCTCTGCCAGGAGCGCCATCGCGCCCTCGCGGAAGCCGTTGAGATCTTGCGGGTTGACCCGACCGTTTCGATTCGCCGGGTCCTGGGGGTCTCCGAAGGCCCCGAGCGGAATTGGGATCCCAATCTCGAGTGGCGCTTCGTTTTGAAAACCCCGAGGGCGGTCCAGGTCGTCGAGCTGTGGGCGACTTGGCGGCTGGGTGGGGTTGCCCCCACTGGCGCCTACCTTCGGCAGCACGTGCTGCAAGAACCGGAGAACGTTGGACTTGCCGCTGTTGTTCACCCCCCGCAAGGACCGTGACCTTGGTGGGAAACAAGAACTCTTGCCACTCCGCAAAGGACCTGTAGCCGGAGAAGCCAATCCCCGGCAGGAGTGGCGTGAACGCGCCGACGGGTTTCACCAAGGTCACGTCTTCCCTGATCAGAGCGCCTGGTAGTAGTCGCGGATGACGGCCGCCATGAGCTTCCGACGCTGAACCAGGAACTCCTTGTAGCTCCCGGCCGTGACTTCGACGAGGTTCGCCGGGACGGCGTTCTCCGCGAGGTTGGCGGCCAGGTCGGTCGCGTCGGTGATCTCGCCCAGGGTCAGTACGCCCGACTCGATCTGCGAGGCCATGTCCGCCATGTACTGCATCGGCGGCTTGTTGCTGATGCTGATGTTGATCGACGTCTCGGTCAGCGCGAAGTTGGCGACCTGGTTGTAGTCACCGCGGTCGGGGTAGCCGTTCTTCTGCAGGTAGTCCTTCGGGACGATGTGGTGGATGTCGCCGGACTGTTGGTGCATTGCCGCGACCGTGATGCCTTTCGACAAGAACCCGCGCGCGTTCGTGGTGACCTGCGCGGCGAGGAACGTTTGGAAGAATGGGCTGACCGTGCTGGTCGTTTCCAGCGCAGCAGGAAGGGTGACAGCCCAGAAGGCGTCGGAGAGCTCGGATTCCTCGATCTGCTTGAGGTAGTTGGCAGCACCCTGCTCTCCGATCCGGCGGATGTCCTGCTCCCACGTGGACTCGAAACTGCCGGAGTGCCGCCCGGTGAGCATCGACATCACGAACCAGCGCTTCACGATGCGCTTCCGCTCGCCCTCGGGCATCGCCTTGTCCTCGCGCAGGCGGAGGTAGAGGGCATAGGCGAAGTTCAGCGCGTTCTTCGAGTTCACCATGCCCGGAGTGATGAAGCCCGCGGATTTGATGAGCATGAGGAAGTTGTCGAAGTGGTAGTTGCTGACGATCTGAAGCAGCGCGCGCTCGAGCTTGTCGTAGGCGACGGGGATGCGCTCCTCGTCGACCTTGCGCGTTTCCGGGTCGCGGCCTGAAAGTTCGCTGACAATGCTCGACGCCTTGCCGCGGCTGAATCCGACGAGGCCAGCCACGCGGATGATGTCGCCGTACTCAGGGTCGTAGAGATCCTCGGCCTCGTCCTTCAGCCAGCTGATGGCCTTGAGGTACGGAGTCTCGGCGAACTCGGTGTCGTTCTCCTTGATGTCGGCGTACGCGTGCGGAGCGACGGCGAGATGGCAGAAATAGTCGATGAGCTTGCGGAGGTTGCGACCCCGGTCGCCGTAGGTCGCGATCTTGCTCATCGCAAAGTCGGCGCTACTCAGCGGGACGCCCTTGGAGTTGATCCGGATGAAGATCTCGGACACGGTCTCGACGTCGAGGTCGTCGGCGAGGCCGATGATGCCGATCTGCGCGTTCTGGATCCGGCCGAGGTGGGCGAGGTTGGTCTCGAAGATCTTGGCGTCGACGTCGGGGTTGCGTTCGAGGTACTCGCGGGCGAAGGACAGCGGCGACTCGGAGTTGAAGTACTCGCTGATATCGGCGATCCACTGTGGGTTCTTCCGGATAACCGGGGTCAGCGTCGCGAACTCTTCGGTGATCGGGTTGAAGGCGATCGTGATCCGGACGGACTTGTACCGCTTGTTGATCACTTTGAGGCCGGCGACTGCCGCCCTGAGGGCGGTGATGCGCTGCTGGCCGTCGATCAGGATCTGCTGGTGAGCGGCGACCTGGCCGCCCTTGAGCTTGGCGCCCACCGATTGCCAGGTGATCAGGTAGCCGACTGGGTAGCCCTTGTAGAGCGAGTCCATCAGGTCACGGACCTTGACGCTGTCCCAGACGAACGGACGCTGGAGCTCCGGGATCGCGATCCGGTCGCTCTTCACGTCTGCCAACAACTGCGTGACAGCGGACTGCGTCACCGAGTACTTCGCCATTGCTGCTCCCTCGCTTGCTCGTGGGACACGCTAGCGGGATCCTCCGACACGCACCGGGCAATCGGGCCCGGGACCTCCTCGGCCTACGACGTTGCGTGCCTGACTACGTCGACGGGCGTGCGCCGAGTGTCCTCGTCGTAGCGACCCAGCTCGTGCTCGGCGGGGATCGGCGCTCTAAGGGCTGCGTCGATGATCGCGGCCCAGTGGGTGCGCATCGGCTCGGGCAAGTTCATCTCGGGCCACAGGTCGATGAGGAGTGCGGCGTCGAGGTAGAGGCGCAGGCTCCCCTCGTCGCCGTACGTGAGGAGTCGCTCGTAGACGAGCTTGCGGTCGGCCCGGAGCGAGAGGTCCCACCAGAACTTGTCGTTGTCCTCGTTGATCAGGTCGAAGAACTTGATCGTGCGGAAGCAGGCTGGGGCTTCGAGCCGCCAGAGCCGGTCGGGGATGGTGAAGGGGAATCGGAATCCCGGTGGCGCTGGGTGCTCGGTGAAGCTGACTCGTGGCTGGAGGGCGATGTTCCAGCCGGCGGCGTTCACGATGCGCTCCGCCACCGCGAGGCCAGGCGTCTTCTTGCCGCGCTCGTATGCCGAGAGTGTCGGTTGTGAGGTCCCGGAAAGGGCAGCGAGCTCGGCCTGGCCCAGCCCGCTCGCCAAGCGGGCTTCCTCGATCACCGTCTTCGGCTGAGGCCTCCAGTTCGCCACACCAGCATCGTACATATCCAGCCAGATCTATTCTTCGCGATCTGGCAGTCCCTGCACACCTACCTGTCGCCCACCCCTGGGCCGACAGAAAGGAGCAGCGTGATGAGCGTTGCGAAGTGCCTGGGCGTCGATGACCTCGACGCCCCGAATATGCAGGAAGTACGCGCCGAGTGGCTTCGGTGGCAGGACGTTGAGCGGGCGCTGGACGTAGTCGACCACCTTGCGGATCTGCCGCGCTGGTTGAAGCACTCGACGCCCATCGAGCGGGACGCCGTACTCGCAGGGCTTCGTCGCCGGGCCGAGCACGATCCGCGTGCGTACGTCGCACTTGCCTGGCTGCTGGTACCTGGCGCCTCGCTGGTCGCCGGTCGGCTGCGCCGGCTCACCGACGCGATCGACGAGGTCGTCGCCGGCCAACTGTGGATCCAGATCTGCGAGCACGATCCGGCCGACGACAGGTACGTCGCGACGACCATCCTCAGGCGTGTTGAGCGCGAGTCCATGGCCGAGCTCGGCTTGGGCGAGCTGGCCAAGCGTCGCGATCCCACGTGGGCGAGTTCGGTCCTCATCGAGCGGTACGACGAGACGACCCCGGCCGAGGAACCGGACGCTGAGGAGCCACGGGAGCAGCTCATCGAGCTCCTGCGACGGGCTCTCGACTCAGGAGCGCTGTCCGACCAGGACCGCGGCTTGCTCCTGGATCTGGCTCTCGCGGCCAACCTTGCGGATGCACCCCTTCGGCGTGGCAGGGCTGGGCTGACGACGCCGTCGGTCGCCCAATTGGTCAGTGAGGATCACGCGCTCGCGGCCCCGGACGATCCGACGCCACGCCGCGAATGCGCTCGACAGGCTGGGAGAGGTCGCCCGTCAAAGCGGGCTAGCGCTCTGACGCCTGGCCTTGGGCCCAGGACTGCGTCTCGTGCGACCAGGTCTTGCCATCGGCATTGCCGGAGAGCGCGGGGTCAATGAGGCGCTTCGCGAGATCGGCGGCGAGGCCCACGGTGCGGTAGTCGGCGCAGTGGGGGACAGGCTTGCTCAGCTTCGCGTAGCCGGCTCCCCATGCGGAGGGCACCGCGAAGCTGTCGAACGGCTCCATCTGGCGTCGGCGTGTCTCGGTAACGATGGCGACTCGCAGCGCGGTGCCGTCGATGTCCTGCGTGGTCGCGAACACGACAAGGTCGACGAGGTCCTTCTCGCGGCTCGACGTGCGTTCGTTGTACTCGGCCATGGTCGCGCAGACCTTGTCGGCGATCTGGTCGACGACGGGGTAGAGGCGGTACTGGTGGCTGATGAGACGCGGCAGCTCCAGTGTGTTCGCCGGGTCGGTCGTGGTGACCTCTCCGGTGATCCCGGTACCGACGGCGAGGTCCACCTGCAGCGAGCCCTTGGTGCTGAGCCCGATGAAGATCTCGAACCTGACCTGGTAGCCGTCGGTGTAGGGCTGGGTGTCGTTGCCGATCGACTGGGTGTGGCTGACGTACTGGAACCGGAAGTGGTCGCCAAGGTCGATCGCTGCCAGACGGATCAGGTCGTCGAGGGCTTGGGTGAGAGTAAAGCCGCGGCGGTACAGGTCGATGTCCCGAGTGGCGCGGGTCGAAGGTACTCGGGCGAGCATGCCCGTGCCGCCCTTCAGCACCCACTCGGAGTCCTCGGCCTCGGAGAACACGCGGCTCAGAAAGCGGTTGAAATACTCCAGCTGGATCCGCTTGTTGACGTCGAGTGACGGATCGGCAGCAGCTGCCCTCCTCGCGGCGTCCTTGATCGCGTTCTCGACGCCGCGAGGAGTGGAGTAGGGCTCGGGCTCAGCCACGCGTGACCGCCTTCTGGGTCTCACGAATGGCGGCAAGCGTCTCCGGCTTGACCGCGATACTGTCGCTCAGGGCGGTGGCCCATCCGCGGCTGATCTTCTCCATGACGTCGCTATTGACGAGTTGTGCTGAGATTTGGCGCGCGACCTCGTCGAGACCTGCGTTCTTGACCAGTTCGGCGCTCACGCGCTCCATAGTTGCGTTGATGTCGGCGAGCTGAGGAGCCATCGAACTCCGGATTGTTGCGGCGACCGACTCCTGGATCGAGCGCATGGTCTGTTGCATCTCGGGAGTCATGACGAGCCGATCGAGGTCCTCCTTGCTGAGGCCAACGAAGTAGCTCGCAGCGACCCGAGAGCCGAGCGACGCGTCGGCAGCGACTCGACGCGCGACAGCCTCCGGGTCGATGCCTGCGATCTCCATCAGCCGATCCAGCAGGGCGGCTCCATCACCCTTCTTGAGTCCGTTGCGCTGGGCGAGGGGAGCGAGGAGTGATCGAAGCCGATCGAGGTCGAGGTCCCGCTTGCGAGAGGCGTCGCGGAGTGCGTCGGCGACAAGGCTGAGGTCGCCCACCTCTTCGACGAGGTCGACAATCGTGCGCTCCATCGTCATGACCGGCAGGCCATCGACGAGCGTGACGTCGCGGGGGTCAAGCGTGCGCTGGCGGTAGCGGATGGCGCTGCGCTGACTCTGCCGGCGCGCGGGGGAGACGAACTCGTGCCGCAGGGCGCGGAGGTCGCCGATGCCGTGCAGGTCGGCAGCGGACTCACCTGCTACGACGACACCGTTGGCGAGGTCCTTGATCCGCGCTTCGCCCATCGTTTTCGGCTCGGTGCTGAGCCAGGCTGCCTTGAGATCGTCGTACGGGCCGGAGGGAGCACCGGCGTCCTTGTAGACCCCGTGGGCGACGCGTTCCAGTTGGCCGTCAGTGGCGAGTCGTGAGAGGTCGAGGCGCGTGATGCCGTGCATGCTGGCTTGAGCCGAGGTCACCATGCCCCACTGGTAGGCGGTGACCTCAGCGAGCATGCGGAGAGCATCCTTCGACTTCATGCTTGGAGTGTATCCACCAAGGATATACATTCCAAGCGAACGGCCAGTCATTAGAGCCCAAGAGCAGGTCCGCTGCTCGAAGGAGTCGTGCGACGGAGGTCATCGACTGGAGCCGTGCGCCGGGGTCGCCGTGCGACGAGGTCCTTCACCCGAAAGGCGAGGGCGGCAGTCGGGTGGTCCACGGGCAGCGGCTTCCGGGCGACGGCGAGATCGAGCACCCGCTCGGCGTCGACACCCTTCCTTTGCAGCCCGTCGAGATACCTCGCCAACTGGCCGGTCTGCTCGTCGCGATGCCCGACGTACGCGACGATCCGCTCTTGCCAGGCGTGGAGCGCTTCGCCGTAACGGGCGTTGATCCGGTTGGTGAGGTTCCGGTGGTACACCGCCTCGTCATCGTCGCGCGGTGAAGGTCCGGCGAGGCTGCGCTCGTCGGTGGGTACGCCGGTGCCAGCACGCCAGACGGCGAGCTCTCGCCGTAGCTCGGCCGTGAGGACGTCGCCGTATCGCGTCGTCCAGCGCGGCAACCTCTCGCGTCGGGCGACTTCGCTAGCCAGCGCGCTGGCTCGACGCGAGCGCGCGGACAGGTACGGCCCCCAGCTCGGATGGTCGGCCACAACCTCGGGGATGCCCGGCAGCCAGGGGAGGGGTCCGGGTCCGGCGTCCTCAAGGTCAGCACGCAGCATGGATGCGGCGAGGGTGACCGCGTCGGCGTACCGCGTGACCGCGTCGTGCAGCTGGGCCTCCGGCGAAGCGCCCGTCGTTTGCGCTGTGGTGGCGGAGACGGCGGCACCGTCGCGGGCGAGGATCCCTTCGAGCGCCTCGGTCGCGGTCAGCGCACGGTCGTCGGTCGGACTGGGTAGGGCGTGCGTCTCATCAGAGCCAATGACGAGGTGGGCGTGGTTCTCGATGCGACCGCGAGTGAGCATCGTATAGAGCAGCTGCCGGTCCTCCGTGCCGGTGACGATGCCGTGGACGACGTCGGTGGTGATGCCCTGGGCGGTGTGCACCGTGGAGGCGTAGCCGAGCTCGACGTGGGCGGCGACGTAGTCCGCGGGAAGCGTCGCATGGAGCCGCGAGGCGAGGTGTCGCACGGCCAGGCCGCCGTCCGCGCGCACAGCCTCGACCTGCCAGCGGTCGCCGTTCTTGACCCAGTCCGTGCCGCTGACGCCGAGCCGTCGATCGTTGCGGCGGCTGATCACGACGTCGTCGATGTGGGCCGCGCAGCCATCCGCCATTGGCGCGGATGCTCCGGCTGGGCCGCGGGCAGCCTGGGCTCGCAGGTTCAGCTCCCGGACGAGCTCACGCGTCGGCGCGAGGATGAGGCAGTCTCGACCGCCGGCGCGCTCGTGCTGCCAGGCCTCGAAGACCTCATCGACAGAGCTGTCGGCGTCGCCGACGTGAACTCGATCGTTGTCGAGGTAGAAGCCCAGCGCGGACTGGTCGCCCTCGCGAAGCGCCAGCGATGCCTCGGCCTCGGCCGGGTCGGCGAATCGCACCAGCTCGTCCAGCCGGACCGCGCCGCGGGTGGACGCGATGTCGCGCAGTACGCCACCTGCGCCGATGGCTGCGAGCTGGCGGTCGTCGCCGATGAGACGCACCGAGGCTCCGCGTCCGACGGCGTACTCGATCACGGACGCGAGGGTGAGGGTGTCGGCCATGCCAGCCTCGTCGATGACCATCAGCGTGCCTGGCCCGATGCTGGACACGAGCGACGAGCCGACCCCGTGGCGGACGTCGTGGACAACCTTTGCGAGCGTCTCGCACGGCATGCCGGTCGCCTCGGCGAGCGCCGAAGCGGCTGCCGCGGACGGCGCGAGCCCGACGGCCTTGTGGCCGCCCTCGGTCCACACGTTGGCCAGCACCTGCATCGCCGTCGTCTTGCCCGACCCGGCTGGCGCGAGTGCAAGCTGCACCCGAGCGCCGCTGGTCGCCAGTGCTGTCACCATGTCTTGCTGACCGCGGTTGAGCGGTACGCCGTCGAGGATCGCGGCGAGCACCGACAGCCTCACGTCGTCGGCAGACCACGCGAGGCCGTCGAAGCGCCCGGCAGCGTCGACGATGCGCTGCTCGGCCTCCAGCACACGACGGCTGGTGTAGTGAACCCGGCCCGTGTGCCGGTAGACGCTGGTGCCGTCCGTGCGTAGCAGCGCAGACGGCTCGTGGATCGGATCAAGCTCCGGCGTCAGGGTGATCGACAGGCGACTGACCGCGTCGTCGACGATCCACTCGGCGACCTCAGCCACCCGGTCAGCCGGTACGGCGGCGCCGCGCAACTGGCGCTGTGCCTCGGCTAGTAGGTGCCATACCTGCCAGGTGGCTTGGCGCGACTCCACCTCGGTGATTACCCGCTCGGCGGCTGTGTGGATCCACGCGGTGGTGACCTGCTGCTCCCGTCGCGGCATCGGACGAAGGGCCCTCGACACCATCGACTCGATATTCCGCTCGGAGCCGAGTACGCCGACGGCCTCGCTCCGCCAGGTCTGGCGCTGGTCGGCGTACGACCGGGGCTCGTGCTTGGCCTCGCGCGTCTCCAGGTTGGCCTGCTGTGCCAGCGCCACAGACTCGACCGGTGTTGGTGGGCGTCCGTGCTTCGTTCGGAACTCGCGCGCCAGCTCGCGTTGCCGCGCCGTGATGGAGGTCCGCCGCTGCGACCACCGCTCGCACAGGTCCGCCGCGACGCCTTCGATCTCCCGTACCGGCCGCTTGCGATCTCCGCTGGCTCCGGGCCTCTCGACGAACCTGACTCCGAGCGCCTCGACCAGGCGCCGCTCCAGAGCGGTGTTGTAGGTCTCCGACGCGGCGACGACGTGCTCGTGCAGGACCTTGCCGTAGATCGAGAGCCATTTGCCCGAGCGCGTCTGGACCTTGTTGGCGACCGCGACGTGGGTGTGCAGATCAGGGTCGCCCGCACGGGAGTCGCGGTGCGTGAACGCCGTCCCGATGAGCCCACGCGTCTCGACCTGTCGGGCACCGTTGCGCCCCTCCCGGGTGAACAGCACCTCGCGCTCGATGAAGGCCAGGGCGTCGGCCACCGCTGCATCGTGCGCATCCTCGATCGCACGGGCGACCTGGGTAGGCGCGACCGCCCACAGCGCGGACACCGATTTCACGGGCGAGAACGTCAGGTCGAACCCGGCCACCGCCGACTGCCGCGGCCGGGAGTAGCGAGCCAGTGCATCGGACAGCTCCCGGGCGGTTGCCGGCTCCCGTCCGTGCTCGGCGACGAAGTACTCCCGGGCGACCTCGCTGCGCACACGTGCGAGCACGTCGTACGGCGACCGCGACTCGCCCGTGGCGCGGACTCGCTTGGCGACTTCGGCGTTGAACCCGTCGATACCGGAGTTGTCGTAGACCCTGTACGCCGCCCCGAGCGGCTCGCCCGTGAGCGGGTGCGATCCGGTGCCGAACAGGTGCTTCATCTGCTCTGCTGTCACCACGTCGCCGACCTCCAGGCCGTCGACGCCGACGAGCCCTGAGCCGACCCAGCGCCCGGGAGACTCGCCCTTCGCCGAGTAGTAGTCAGCCAGGGGAGTGGCCCCCATCTCCGTCGTGTCGAGCGCCGCAACCTGTCGGGTCAGATACTCGTACCCCGACCCCGCCGAGAGCTTGTGGATCGTCATCGTCACATCCCAAACGGCCGCGCGCAGGACGCGAGTGGCCATGGGACGGGCGGTGGATGAAAGAGGTGTGTGTGGAGTTCTGGAGAGGGTTAGAAGGGAATCTCGGTGCGGTCTCGAAGGGCCTTCCAGGCTGTCGAGGCAGTGTCGGGGATGCTGGGCATCAGCTCATCGAGGAGCTCGAGGCATTTCGATCGGTAGTCGTCGTCGCCGAGGCGTTCGCCAAGATTCGCGGTCATCGCCCCCTCCAGCGGCGAGGTCAGCAGGTCACGTGGCCCGGACGTGACGATTAGTTGGGCGAGTTGACGCACTCCCCAAAGTGAGAGATCGAAGCGCCCGATCCGGTCGTACACCAGCCCTTCGACCAGGCCCTCGCGGTAGGGCAAGGGCCACGCTTCGAGGTCGTCGCTCTCTGCGCAGCGCTCAACACCTTCTTCCTGCACGAGGAACGTGTCGCTTTGCGCCCGCCGGGCGACGGACAAGCCGAGCAGCCGTTGGTCGGATTCTTCCAGCGACGGAAGTCCAGCGTCTTGAAGCCTGCGGGTGAGAACGCCGCGGGTGAAGATCGCGCCGTCGACGAGGTCCGAGGCGAGCTGGGTGGGTGAGTTCTCAAGGATCACGCCCAGCCGGCGCAATGCCCAGCGAGCCCAGCTGGTTGCTGCCTCGACCGACAGGAGGGCTACCTCGAGATCGGCGGACGGGACAGCGGCCCGCCCGTGTCCGGTGCCGACGACGTTGCGGAGGTCGCCCACCTTGCCGGCCAGGGTCCTCATTGCCTGGCTGATGTCGCGCAGCGCCGCCAGTCCCTCCGGGGTTTCGCTCGGCTTGCGGCCGAGGGCGCGATGCGCTCGATCGAGGACCGGGCCAAACTTCTCGTTGTTGCTCACGACCTCGCCGCGCAGTTCCAAGACGATCTTGGCGACGCACTCGATCAGTTCCTTGGAGCAGCCAATGGACAGCCGGAGGTCGTCAGCATCGATCGCCCGATGTAACCGCCCGACGGCATCCTCGACCGCGTCCCAGTTCTCGTCCCTGACGCCCGTCGGGCGCGCGAGGAAGAGTGGCTCGCCGACGGACAGGTAAAACCGAAGGGTCATGCGACCTCGCTCGGCATCGCGGTCGCCCTGATGTGCTGCAGGGTTTCGACGATCACGTCCACGTCGGCGTCCGGGAAGAAGTAGTCCGGCCCAGTGGGAGCGTGGTCGGTGTACGGCGACTCGAAGAGTCGCTTCGGCTCCATGACGCCGTTCTTCGTCAGCTCGTCGACGATGAGGTTGACGAAGCGGACCTGTTCGACGGAGAAGATCGTTGTATCGAGGTAATGGGCGAAGGCGTCCATCGCGGCCGCTTGGTCGAGCCCGACCAGCCCACGCACGAAGATCCCCAGTCCGCCGTTCTGCTCGCTCGCCCAGACGAGGTCGACCTGCTGGCCGCCGGACGCAACGAGCATTTGCTCCAGTTCGGTGAGATCGTCGGCGGTGAGCTGCTTGTTCCGCCTGAGGCGCTGGAGGGCGAGGTTGTCGAGGTGCTCGCGCAGGTAGGCCTCGGCCTTGGACTTGAAGCGCTCGTAGTTGGTGCCAGGAGTGACACCCGGCAGCACAACCTCGACGCCTTCGCCGAGGACGTCCTCGAAGTCGGTGTAGACGGGGTTGCGCAACGTCTTCTCGATAAACCGCACCAGACCCCGGAGCCTCAGGCGGGCGAGCTCCAGCATCGGCAGCGTGACGTCGATCCACCACTCATCACCGGCAACAGACTCCAGCAGGACCGCCTGCTCCGCGACCGAAGGGATCGCGGTCTTCCCAAGCAGGGCCACGGCGATGTTCTGGATGGTCTCTCGCAGCCGTTCGGCGAGCACGGCATCGCCGTCGAGTTGAGCGAGCTGCCGACGGAGCACGAGCAGGTCGAAGCGCTTGGCGTCCTCGTCGTCATCACGAACCGACGACGGCAGCCCGGCAAGGCCGAGAGCGGTTTCCGCGTCGGCGGGGGACAGCGACATCCAGGCGTCTACATCGGCGAACATCTCGACGGCCTTGCGGTGCTTGCGCACCACGAAGTTGTCTAGGTTCATCCCGGCCACGATCTCGTGGAGTGTCGCGGCGGTCGACGACCGCAGATCCGGTTCGGTGTCGCCGAGTGCGGTCACGAGCCCCAGGCGTGCCTCGAAAAGCCGCTGCGAGAGTGACTTCTGGATCTGGCCCTCGGAGCCGGGGAGGTCCTGGCTGAAGTACTCCAGGTTGCCGCAGAAGTCGAAGACGAAGAAGTCCTGCTTGTCCTCGCCCGGCCCGAACAGGTCGGGACAGAGCCGAGTGCCACGGCCGATCATCTGCCAGAACTTCGACTTGCTCCGCACCTGCTTGAAGAACACCAGGTTGACGACCTCGGCCACATCGATGCCCGTGTCGAGCATGTCGACGCTGATCGCGATGTGCGGCGCATTGTCCTTGATTGAGAAGTCGTCGATCAGCGACTGGGCGTACGGCGTGCCGTGGGTGATGACGCGCGCGAAGTGGCCCGCGAGCTCGGGGTAGGCGAGGTTGAACCGCTTCTCGATGAACTCGGCGTGCTTCTGGCTCTTGGCGAAGATGATCGTCTTGCCCAGCCGGTCACCTCCCGCGACCCGGTAACCCTGGGTCATGAGGGTCTCCAGGACCTTGTCGACGGTGTCCTCGTTGAACAGGAACCTGTTCAGCTCCTCGGCGCCGACCTCGTCGGGCGGACCGTCCTCACCCCAGTCGAGCGCGTCCCACTGATCTTTCTCCTCCTCGGTGAGGTCGTCGTACTTGATGCCCGAGCGTAGGAACTGGGTGCCGACGCTGATGCCCCTCGGCGGCACGAGGTACCCGGCGTCGACGGCCTCGTCGAGGCTGTAGTTATCGGTCGGCACGCCGTCCTCGAGGTGGAACAAGCGGTAGGTGTTGTGGTCGACCTCATCCTTCGGAGTCGCGGTCAGGCCGACGAGCATCGAGTCGAAGTAGTCGAAAATCGCGCCGTACTTGGCGTACACCGACCGGTGGGCCTCGTCGATGACGATCAGGTCGAAGTAGCCCGGGCCGAAGCGCCGGTGGCCGTCGTCCATCTCGTTGATGAGGTTCATCATCGTCGGGTACGTCGAGACGTAGACGCGGCCGTCGGTGACCTTCTCGGTCACGAGGTTGACTGTGGTCGAGCCGGGTAGGTGTGCCTTGAAGGCGTTCGCCGCCTGGTTGACCAGCGCGGTGCGGTCGGCGAGGAACAGCACCCGCTTGACCCAGTTCGCCTTCTGCAACAGGTCGACCAGCGCGATCGTGGTGCGGGTTTTGCCAGAGCCCGTCGCCATCACCAGGAGCGCTTCGCGCTGCTTGCGGTCGAACACGTCGCCCACGGCCTTGATCGCGCGCACCTGGTACGGCCGACCAGCGATGTCGGTGTTCACCTGGGCGGTCAACAGAGGGAGCTTGGTCTGCCGGCGTTGGATGAGGAGTTCCAGCTCGTCGCGCGTGTAGAAGCCTTGCGTCTCGCGGGGCGGGTAGCCGCCGGCGTCGTCCCAGATCCGGTGCTCGTAGCCGTTGGTGTAGAAGATCACCGGCCGACGGCCGAACTGCTTATGCAGGCAGTCGGCGTAGAGCTTGGCCTGCTGCTGCCCGACCTCGGGTGACTTTGCTGTCCGCTTGGCCTCGACTACCGCGAGCGGCAACCCGTCGGCACCCCACAGGACGTAGTCGACGAAGCCGTTGCCCTCGGCGTTGGGCATGCCGGTCACCGGGTACTCGCGGTCACGCGCCCGATCCAGCGCCCACCCGGCCTCGTGCAGCAGTACGTCGATGAACAGGTCGCGCGCGGCCGCTTCGTCGTAGTCGCGGGTATCCGGGGCGGCCGCGGCCTGCGCCGCCGCGATCTGTGCCTTCAGTTCGGCGATCTCGGCCTCGTGCGCGGCGAGGACTTCGTCCTTCTCAGCGAGCGCCCGGGCGTGGGCCTCGTCCTGCTCTCGGAACTTCGCCGCCAGTCGAGCGACCTCGTCCCGGGATAGCGGCGCGGCCTTTGCGGCGAGCTTCGGGTCGAACTGCGCTTGCAACGGCACCATATCGGGATGGGGGGAGTGGTGGTACGACGTCCACACGACCACGTGGAACAGCTCGCGCAGCACCGCCAGCGAGACATCCGGTCGGATCTGTCGACTCTCGTGGACGGCGGTGTTGGCGATGCGTCGGATCGCGGTCAGCTTCTGCGTGATCCCCTGCGGCACCTTCGCCTTGAACGCGGCGTCGCTGATTTTCGCCGCTAGGTCGTCGCGATACGGCGTGCGGAGCGACAGGACGTCGTAGAGGTAGCCGACGACCTCCTCGACCACCCGCCGCGCGTAGAAACAGGCCGAGCGTGGGTCGGCGGCAAGGTACGACTCAGCCCTGGCGCAGTCGTCGTGAATCGACGGCAGCGTCTGGCGGACGAAGTCGAAGTTGGTCACGGCTGTCCTCCGTCTGCTGGAACGACCCTGAGGTACTGGTCCATGTGCGCCGACGCGTTTGTCGATACATGCAGTACATGGGAGCCCAGATCATGCAGCGTGCCCACGAACGGGTAGGAGATGGAGTGGCGGCCCCAACCGGTCTCGGAGCCAACTTCGACGGGAACCTCGATTCGCTTGCTGAAAGTGGCCGTACCTGAGGGGGTGATCAACTCGACCCCAGCCTCGAATGGGATGACGGTGCCAACGGCAAGGTCGGACCAAGCAACGTCGACCAGCAAGGTCACCACGCCGGCCAGGAGCCCCGGAAGCTCAGTTACGCGGTAGGTCTCCCAGCCAGCGCCGTTCAGGTAGGCGAGCCCATTGGAGATCTCGGCGTGGTTGGACATGATGGCGGCCGGAATCGATGAGGTAACAAGACCGTCCAATTCTTGTGGCAGCGGCGAGAGCACCGCGCGTCCAGCGCCAGGAGCCACCACGTTGCCGAATCGTGTGTGCGCTCCACATTCGCCCGGATAGCCGAGCACCCCTGGCCGGCCGCCGAGTCCTACGACTATCGGAACCTCGCCCCGGAGATGCTCCGCGCTCGCGCTGAAGGAAACGTGCGCGCCGCCAGGACCTCCGTCGCCGCCTTTCGCACCGGGCCCAACGCCAGCGCCGCCACCTCCGCCAGCTCCTGGGGCCTGACCGCCCTGCCCACCAAGTTGTGCACCCGCGAGGTCATAGAGATCACCCGCTACGAATACTTCGGCGCGAACGAGCAGTTCATCAGGGACGGGTGCGCCGGCTGCTCCGGCCCGCTCCGCCTCGACCTTCCACGCACGCAGGGTTTCGGGTGGATAGCGGCCAACAAGCGCGGGGAGGTCGATCTCCTCGGCGTGAGGCAGGCATAGGAGCACCAGATTGCTGAAGTGTCGACGGTCTTCGTCCGTCATGGTGGCGTCGTACCGCGGCCCGTTCACGGATGCCGCGCTGATGTGGGCAACGCGGGAGTTGAGGACCGGCGTTACGTGATCGTCAACCCACCTGACGAGCCCCTGCGAGCAGCCGGGATAGGCGCATTCACTCGCCGCCCCGTAGAGCTGCTTGAGGGTGCTCTCAAGCACCGGCAGGCGACTCACAGGTCCCCTCGGAAGGCGCGGGTCTGGAGGCTCGCGAAGAGAGTGTCGTCGACCGCGGAAGCAGCTTCAACCCGAGCACGCTGGCCTCCGATGAGCTCGACTCGGACGGCGAACTCTCGTTGGAGCGCGAGCGGCGGCAACTCAAGCGGGAGTTTGGCGAGTCTCGCCTTCGAGATGTTCGGCATGCTTGACGCCGATCCGCTCGACAAGTCGCGTACGGCAGGACGCTTCTGCGGGTTCATCATCAGGGCCTGGAAGTACCTCCGGTTGAGGCGCGCTCCGTCCAGGTGCAGCCGGAAGATGAGGTCAGGTAGTAGCAGTTGGGGACGAACCTCATCGACGAGCGCGACGGCGCCAACCAGTTCGCGGGTGTTCTTGCGGGTCATGAGGACGTCCCCGCTGCGAACCTCGTTTGAGGCCATGCTGCCGAGGTCTCCGAGGTATGCCTTGTTCTCCTCGGGCCGGAAGTGGCCGTAAGTGACAGCACCGAGCTTGAGCACGGCCCACTCGTCGGATCCTGCCGGCCGCGCCTCACAGTTCGGACTGGTGCCGTTGTCGACTCGCGGGATTAGTTCACCGAACGGCACTCGGTCCCACCGACCTCCACGCAGATCGCCGAACATGTCGTGGAACACGACCTGGGTGAGCGCGTCGAGGTGGGTGAGGACTTGGCGGCGCTTGGCGCGGAGGGCGTCGGCGTGGTCGAGGATCGCGGCGATGCGGCGCTGCTCGGGGAGGGGTGGAACCTTCGCCAACGGCAGCGCGAGGAAGTCGTTGACCGATGATCGTCGCCGACGCGGCACGGACCCGAACGCGATGCTGTCGTAAGCGCTGATGAGCTGGGGCGTGAGCAACAGCCGGGCAACATAGCGAGGATCGTGGTCGTCCCGAACCCGGAACGTCGGGTAGAGCGGGCTGATGATGCCCTTGTCGACAATCGTGTTCTGGGCGACCGCGCCGGCCCACAGCAGATACGGGTTGAACGCGATGTCGTTGCGTCGAACGACCTTGTAGTTGCTGACGTCCTCGGTCGCGAGGCGCTTGTTGAACCTGTCGGCCTGGCGTACGAAGCCATTGCGCTCGGTGAGCGTGAGGATGGGTGGCTCGTCGCCCTTGCCCGGCTTCTCTTTGAACTCGACCAAGAGGTCGCCGACAGCTGTCACGACAGCATCGCCCTCAACTCGGCCAGGCCCTTGGCGATCTCGTCTTCGAGGGTCTCGATGTCGGCGATGATCTCGAGCGGGGCGCGGTGCTGGATCTCGTCGTGGACGATCTCCTTGTAGCGGTTGAGCGAGAGGTCGTAGCCCTGGGCGACGATGTCGGCCTTCGGCACGAGGAATGACTGCTCGGTCCGTGCCCGCTCGGTCTCGGTGCCGAGGTTCTGCCAGCGGTCGAGCACGTCGGGCAGGTCGTTTGCCTCGACCGAGTTGCGCTTGTCGTCTAGGGAGAACCCGTCGGCCCGGACGTCGTAGAACCAGACGTCGTCGGTGCCACCCGAGTTGGTCTTGGTGAAGAACAGGATCGCCGTCGAGACGCCGGCGTATGGGCGGAAGACTCCCGAGGGGAGCTTCACGACGCCGTCGAGCTTCTGGTCCTCGACCAAGGCTTTGCGCAACGCCTTGTGTGCGGTGCTCGACCCGAACAGCACGCCGTCGGGCACGATGACCGCGGCCCGGCCGCCGGGCTTGAGCAGCTTGAGGAAGAGCGCGAGGAAGAGCAGCTCGGTCTTCTTCGTCTTCACGATGCGCTGCAGGTCCTTGGAGGTGGACTCGTAGTCGAGTGATCCGGCGAACGGCGGGTTGGCCAGGATGAGCGTGTACTTCTCGGCGTCCTCGCTCGCGCCTTCGGACAGCGAGTCGCGGTAGCGGATGTCGGGGGCCTCGATGCCGTGCAGCAGCATGTTCATGCTGCCGATGCGCAGCATGGTGGAGTCGAAGTCGTAGCCGTGGAACATCGAGCGGTGAAAGTGCTTGCGCTGTGCGGCGTCGAGCAGCGCGTCGGCGTGGGTGTCGCGGACGTACTCACTGGCGGCGACGAGGAAGCCGGCGGTGCCGCACGCCGGGTCGCAGATCTCGTCGGACGGCTTCGGTGCGGTCATCTTGACCATGAGCTCGATGATGTGGCGCGGCGTACGGAACTGGCCGTTCACCCCGGCCGAGGCGATCTTGGAGAGCAGGTACTCGTAGAGGTCGCCGTTGGTGTCGCGGTCGGCCATCGGGATGTCGTCGAGCATGTCGACGACCTTGCTCAGCAGCGCCGGGGTCGGAATGGTGAAGCGGGCGTCCTTCATGTGCTCGCTGTACGTCGAACCGTCGCCGCCGATCTGGGTGCCGAGGCCGCGCAGGAACGGGAAGACCTCCTCGGCGATGGTCTTGTGCATCACCTCGGGCGAGGCGTTCTTGAACTGGCTCCACCGCAGGCTGGACTGGCCAGGCAGGAACACCGGGTCCTCGATGACACCGCCAGTAACGCGTGCCTTCTTCTCGGCGAGGATCTGGAGGTCGTCGAGGCGACGGAGGAAGAGCAGGTAGGTGATCTGCTCGATGACTTCGAGCGGGTTGCTGATGCCGCCGGACCAGAACGAGTCCCAGACGCGGTCGATCTTGCTTTTCAACTCTCCGGTGATCACAGGCGCAACTCTAATGACGGCTGCGCTTCTCGGGGTGGACATGGGCGACCTCCTGCCGCCCGGTCCGTCCGGGCAGCCGATCAGGATGGCAGGCCCCGCCGACAAATCGTTGGGCCGTGGCCACTCGGCTCCGCCGCTCGGCCATTAGGGGTAGGACCAACCTCAACCCCCTGGAGCCGACCATGACCGACCAGATCAATCCCGAGACCGAGCGTTTCGAAGCGCTGCTGACCATCGAGGACGTTGCCGCGCTGCTGCGTATGCCGGTGGCGTCGCTGCGCTATTGGCGGGTGCTGGGCACCGGGCCGCGCGGGTTCATCGTCGGGCGGCGGCTGCGGTACCGCCACGACGACGTGCTCGCCTGGATCGACGCCTGCCGAGACGACCCCGGTCACGGCGCGGCGTGAACCGCTACATGTCACCAAAGCAGCGGCGCAACCAACGCGGCTCCGTCGAGGACCGCTGGCGCAAGCGCGTCAAGGACGACGACGGCAACACTGTCGAGGTGCCCTCCGCAGTCGCCGGGAAGGTGAAGCGGTGGCGGGCTCGGTACGTCGACAACACCGGGCGCGAGGTCCAGCGGTCCTTCGACCGGAAGGTCGATGCCCAGCAATGGCTCGACGGCCAGATCGCCTCCTTGCTGCGCGGTGACCACGTCTCACCCCTGGACGCCAAGCTGACGGTCGGGCAGTGGTGCGACAAGTGGCTGGCCGGCTACGGGACGCGCCGGGCATCCACGGTGCGGATGGCCGAGGTCCACCTGAAGATCATTCGCGCGGAGTTCGACGCCGTGCCGCTGTCGGCGGTCAAGCCCTCCGACGTCCGCGCATGGTGCGCGAAGCTCAAGGCCGAGGGACGGGCGGACTCGTACGTCTACGCGCTGCACGCGCGGCTCTCCCAGCTCTTCTCTGACGCCGTCCACGACGAGTTGGTCGCGCGCAATCCGTGCTCGCGGCGTACGTCACCGGGCATGGGCAAGCAGCGGCCCTACGTCGCCACCACAGTGCAGGTGTGGGCGCTCTACGACGCCGTGCCTGCTGGTGTGAAGCCCGCGATCCTGCTCGGTGCCCATGCGGGGTTGCGGTTGGCCGAAGCCGCCGCGCTGCGGGTCACCGACGTCGACTTCGAGGCTGGCGTAGTGGCGCCTTCAGTCCAGTGGGGCGACAAACCGCTGAAGTCCGAATTGAGCCGCAGGGCGATCCCGATCCCGCTCGATATGACTCGACTGCTGGCGTCGGCGGTGCCGCTCGGCGACGGTAGCCACCTCGTCAGCGACCAGTGGGGCAACCCTGGCGGGCCGTGGACGATCCAGCGCGCCGTGCGCGCCGCCATTCCGGTCGTCGGACTGCCGGAGGGATTCGGCTTCCACGACCTACGCCACTACTTCGCCTCGCTGCTGATCGCTTCGGGGCTCGACGTGAAGGTCGTGCAAGCACGGCTGCGGCATGCGTCGGCCAAGACGACCCTCGACACCTACGGCCACCTCTGGCCGGACAGGGACGACACCTCGCGCGCCGCGGTCGCGGCCGTCTACAAGGAAAGGGAAGAACCATGGGCTTCTACGAACCCGGCATCTGCGTCGACTCCTTCGAGCCCGACCCCGACGGCCTCATCCGGGTCCGCCGCTACGACGTCGAAGAGACCCACGTCGAGGGAGAGATCGTCCCCATCACCGACGACGAGCTCATGGGATTCGCTCGGATTGTGAGTTACGAGGGCGACGCCTTCGCGGGCTACATCTGCCTTGAGGAACTCCACGGCGAGGAGGCCGAGCAGGCTGCCAAGGGCTTGGAACTTCCCTACGAGGACTGGTGCGACCCGCTCGACGACTGACGAACGCTTCGCGGAAGGGCCTCTCGACGCGTCTCCGTATGGCGGTTCCTCGCCTGCGGTCGGAGTCGATGGGCGACGGTCCGCGTGGTGCAACGGCTTGTCGGTGTCGGCGTGCATGCTTGAGGTATCGGAACCATCTCAAAGGAAGCAATTGGACCGGCATCGATTCACCCTGACCTTCAACCTCGTCACCTGCCAGCGGTGCGGCGTTGAACGGATTCGTGGTGTCCAGTGCCCCGACTGCGACCGCCGACCGGAACCGTGGGAGGTAGACCAGGTCCGGAATCGTCGTCACGCTTTGGCGACCTCGTTGGTGCACGTCCTCACTGGCCCGGTCGGTGGCGACTCCTCCGAGAGCGTCCCCCACGGCCCCCTGGACCAGTCTCAGCGCGTGGCAACCTGGCTGGAACGGTTCTGGGAGGGACTTCATGTCGCTACCGACAGCGAATTCCGCGACGTCACCGCCCTGACTGATGCCATCGAAGAACTGGTCTCCCTGCGATCCAGCCTCCACGCAGCCGAGCCGACTCGGCCATTTGGACGCGCTGTGCGCCTGGCGCAGTCGATGGCAGACAGCGCCGTTGCCATGGTCCAGAGGTACATGGGTGCGCTGATGGCCGCAACGCCACTCGGCGCGCAGGCGAGCGCCGAGGAGGCCCAGCGCGCACTCGACGAACTTGCGCAGCTTGCTGGAGAGCTCGCGGGTTGGCTGGAGCGACAGGCGAAGGTCTCCGAGGCGGCAACGGTGCAGGAGTCTTTGTGGGCGCTGGTAACAGACTCAATGAATGCTGCCGGAGCAGAGTCCCTCCTCCCGATGGCACAAGCCAACCTGGAGCAGCTATCGAGCCACCTCGGGATCCAGCCGGAACTCGACGTCGCGATCGACTACGGCATCAGCTCAACCTTCGCCGACATCTTCCTTTCCCACGAGGCGTTTCAGGCCAAGTTGGAGGTCGCGTTCGATGTCCTGAACGCCGACGTGCCGGAGCTGGACATCATGCTGCGCGACGCGGGGTTCCAGTGTGACCTCTCCCGGCTGCAGTTGGAGGTCTTCGACAGCGGGGTGGCGTGTCAGCGCTCGCTCGCTGCAGCGCTGCACGTGCGGCAGGAGGCCCGAGCTGTCGTCGAGCTGAATGCCAGCCTGGTGGAAGCCGCTGGTCTGGTGCTCGGCATCCCGCTCATGACGGCGGTGGGGCAGAAGTCGGCCCCCTACAGCACCCTGCGGTTGAAGGACGCATCTGATCACCTTCGCAAGGCGCAGACCAACGACCGCATCGCTACCGTGTTCGCCGGGCTTGACGACCACCTTCGGACAGCGCAGGCACATCGAGGAGTGGCGTACGGCGACGAGGCGCTCACGACCGACCTGAAGTCGGGACGCCGCGAATACGTCTACGACGCGCTCGTCGATTCCACCTTTGAAGCGATGGAGTCGGTCCTCGCCGGATTTTGCGCACTCAGGCTCGCATGCGCCATCCGTGGCATCGACGTTGCGGGGGAGTCCGGGCTCGAGTCGCTCGGCTTCTCGCCTGCAGACGTTGCCGACTTCACCTTCGGTGCTTTCGGCTTCCCCGACCGAGTGGTCGCCGTTGAGTCCGACTGCCTTCACGTTGTCCTCGGTGCCGATTCGATGATGGGGGTCACCATCGCGGTCGGCGCCACGCTCGCTGCCGTGCGCGGAGACCCGTTCAAGAGCGTTCGGGTTGAGCTCTCCGATGGAGGCGTGTGGCTTTGCCAAATGGACCTCTATTCCGCATTCAGGGCGGCAGCCGGCGACTTTGAGAAGCAGGTTGCCCTCATGCGAATCCAGGCCGGCTGGCGGTCCCTCGACGGCGGCACCGCTTGGGCGAGCAGCCCAGTGTTGAGGAAATGGGCCGCCACCCAAGTCACCGAGACGATGAGCCTAGACACGCACGAGAAGTTCAAGCGCCTTCGACTCCTGCGCGCCTTCGCCGAGCAGGTGGGTGAACGCGAGTTGGAGACGACTATCCGAGGATTCGTGGGGTGGGCCCGACTCGACCTGCTTGGGCAGCAAGGCGGCGAGCCCGAACGCAGGGCGGTCGGTCAGATTCTGGAATGGGCCACAGCGGCAGTCGAATTCGACCTCATCTGAAGCCTTGACGCGCACAGGCCGAATCTCCTGCGGTATCACTGCGGTACTTGGCCCTCTGCGGACCAACGAAACCGGCCCCCGATCCTGCGTTTCCGCAGGTCAAGGGCCGGTTCGGGGTTACGACGTATGTCAGATGTCGTAATACAGCTCGAACTCGTGCGGGTGCGGCCGCAGCTGCACCGGCGCGATCTCGTGCTCGCGCTTGTACGACGTCCACGTCTCGATCAGGTCGGGGGTGAACACGCCGCCGACGGTGAGGAAGTCGTGGTCGTCCTCGAGCGCCTCGAGGACGGCGCCGAGCGAGGTCGGGACCTGGGCGATCTCGGCCATCTCGTCCGGCGGGAGCTCGTAGATGTCCTTGTCGACCGGCGCGGGCGGCTCGGTCTTGTTCTGGATGCCGTCGAGGCCGGCGAGCATCAGGGCCGAGAACGCGAGGTAGGGGTTCGCCGACGGGTCGGGGAAGCGGGCCTCGACGCGCTTGGCCTTGGGGTTGGTGCCGGTGATCGGGATGCGGATCGACGCCGAGCGGTTGCGCGAGGAGTAGACCAGCGAGATCGGGGCCTCGTAGCCGGGGACCAGGCGGTGGAAGGAGTTGACCGTCGGGTTGGTGAAGGCGAGCAGCGCGGGGGCGTGGGCGAGGATGCCGCCGATGTACCAGCGGGCCATGTCGGACAGCCCGCCGTAGCCGTTCTCGTCGTAGAACAGCGGCGAGCCGTCCTTCCACAGCGACGAGTGCACGTGCATGCCGGAGCCGTTGTCGCCGAAGATCGGCTTCGGCATGAAGGTGACCGACTTGCCCTGCTCCCAGGCGGTGTTCTTGATGAGGTACTTGAACTTCATCACGTCGTCGGCGGCCTTGAGCAGCGTGTCGAAGCGGTAGTTGATCTCCGCCTGGCCCGCGGTGCCGACCTCGTGGTGGGCGCGCTCGACGTCGAGGCCGCAGAGCTCGAGGTTCTTGACCATGTCGGCGCGCAGGTCGCTGTAGTGGTCGTACGGCTCGACGGGGAAGTAGCCGCCCTTGAGGCGGGTCTTGTAGCCGCGGTTGGTCTCGTCGGCCTTGCCCGAGTTCCACCAGCCCTCGACGGAGTCGATGTGGTAGTAGCCCTCGTTGACGCCGGTGGAGTACCGGACGTTGTCGAAGATGTAGAACTCCGCCTCGGGAGCGAAGTACGCCGTGTCGGCGACGCCCGTGCTCGACAGGTAGGCCAGCGCCTTCTTGGCGATATTGCGCGGGTCGCGCGAGTAGGCCTCGCCCGTGATCGGGTCGTGGATGAAGAAGTTGACGTTGAGCGTCTTCGCCTTGCGGAACGGGTCGAGGTACGCCGTCGTCGGGTCGGGGAAGAGCGACATGTCCGACTCGTTGATCGCCTGGAAGCCGCGGATCGAGGATCCGTCGAAGCCGAGGCCGTCGTCGAAGACCGACTGGTCGAACGCGCCCGCGGGCACGGTGAAGTGCTGCATGACTCCGGGCAGGTCGCAGAAGCGAACGTCGACCATCTCGACGCCCTCGTCCTTGATGAACTTGAGCAGCTCTTCGCTGTTGTTGAACATGCGTTCCTCCGTCGCGTGGCTTGTTCTGCCGCCAACCTATCGAACCGGCAGTTTCTCGACCGTCACTGGTTTGTTTCCGCCATGTAACAACATCCGGGGACGCCGACGGCCACGGCTCCGCATCGCGGAGGCCGTGGCCGTCGGGCTGAGCTGGATCAGCGGATGTAGAGCATCTCCTGGTACGTCGGGAGCGTCCACAGGTCGTCGGCGACGACGCCCTCGAGCGCGTCGGCGGCGGCCCGGACCTCGCCCATCGCGACCAGGACGACGTCGCGCAGGTAGGCCGCCTCCGCGATGCCCGTGTGGGCGTGGGCGCCCTCGATCGCGACGTCCAGCGCGGCGATCGCCGCGGTGAGCCGGGACAGGGGAGCGGACACGGCCTGCAGCGTGGTCAGGTCGGCGTCGACGCCGGCGGCCTTGAGCGCCGCGACGTTCTGGGCGAGCTCGGTCTGGTAGCGCAGCGCGGTCGGCAGCACGATGGTGCGGGCGATCTCGGAGGTGAGGTTCGCCTCGACGCCGACGCTCATCAGGTACTGCTCGACGCCCACCTCGTAGCGCGACTCGAGCTCGGCCTCGCTGAACACGCCGTACGTCGAGAAGAGCTCCTTCGACTCGGGGGTGAGCCACTCGGGGAGCGCGTCGACCGTCGTACGGAGGTTCTTCAGCCCGCGCTGCTCGGCCTCGGCGTGCCACTCCTCGGAGTAGCCGTTGCCGTTGAAGATGACCGCGCCGTGCTGCTCGACGATCTTCTTGAGCAGCGCCGCGACGGCGTCGTTGAAGTCGGTGCCACCGGCCACGGCGGCCTCGAGCTCGGTCGCGGCGAAGTCGAGCGCCTCGGCCATAATCGTGTTGATGATGACCATCGGGGCCGCGACGGTCTGGTTGGAGCCGGCCGCGCGGAACTCGAAGCGGTTGCCGGTGAAGGCGAACGGCGAGGTCCGGTTGCGGTCGCCGGCGTCCTTGGTCAGGTCGGGCAGCGTGTCGACGCCGACCGAGAGGATGCCCTTCTGCTTCGAGCTGGTCGCCTCGCCGCCCTTGGCGATCTGGTCGAAGACGTCGGAGAGCTGGTCGCCGAGGAAGATCGAGATGATCGCCGGCGGGGCCTCGTTGGCACCCAGGCGGTGGTCGTTGCCGGCGGAGGCGACGGTGAGTCGCAGCAGGCCGCCGTGCAGGTGGACGGCGCGGATGATCGCGGCGCAGAAGACGAGGAACTGCGCGTTGTCGTGCGGGTTGTCGCCGGGGTTGAGGAAGTTGCCCTGGTTGCCGTTGCCGAAGGAGAAGTTGACGTGCTTGCCCGAGCCGTTGACGCCGGCGAACGGCTTCTCGTGGAAGAGGCACTCCATGCCGTGCTGCTTGGCGACCGAGCGGAAGACGCTCATCAGCAGCTGCTGGTGGTCGGATGCCAGGTTGGCGCGCTCGAAGACCGGCGCGATCTCGAACTGGCCGGGCGCGACCTCGTTGTGGCGGGTCTTGGCCGGGATGCCGAGCTTGAACAGCGCGCGCTCGGTGTCGTGCATGAACGCCAGGACGCGGTCGGGGATGGCGCCGAAGTAGTGGTCGTCGAACTCCTGGCCCTTCGGCGGCTTGGCGCCGAAGAGGGTCCGGCCGGCGTTGAGCAGGTCGGGGCGGGCGTTGACGAAGTTGGAGTCGACGAGGAAGTACTCCTGCTCGGGGCCGCAGTAGGACACCACGTTGTCGATGTCCTGGTGGCCGAAGAGCGCCAGTACGCGCTGCGCCTGGGCCGCCATCGCCGCCTGCGAGCGCAGCAGCGGGGTCTTGTGGTCGAGCGCCTCACCGGTCATCGAGACGAAGATGGTGGGGATGCAGAGGGTGTTGCCGTTGGCGTTCTCGAGGATGTACGCCGGCGACTGGACGTCCCAGCCGGTGTAGCCGCGCGCCTCGAAGGTGGCGCGGATGCCGCCGTTGGGGAACGACGACGCGTCGGGCTCGCCCTGGATCAGGGTCTTGCCGGAGAACTCCCAGATCGCCGTGCCGTCGCCGACCGGCTCGAGGAAGGAGTCGTGCTTCTCGGCGGTCAGGCCGGTGAGCGGGTAGAAGACGTGGGCGTAGTGGGTGACGCCGCGCTCCATCGCCCAGTCCTTCATCGCCGCGGCGACGAGGTCGGCGACGGCGGGGTCGAGCTTCTGGCCGTTCTGGATGGTTGCGGCGACCGACTTGAAGACCGACTTGGGGAGGCGCTTCTGCATGACCGCGAGGGAGAAGACGTTCGCGCCGAAGATCTCACCGGTCTTCTCGGCGGCGTCGAAGAAGGGGGCCGGGCCCTCGAAGGACTGCGCGTCCTTGATGGCGGCCAGGCGGACGGCGTTCGCGGTCATGTCTGCTCCTCGCACGGGACGCGGCGGGCCGCGTCACCTGAATCGGTCTTCGGAGCGGGACGCTACGGACGGGAACGACCCGCGCCGTTGCCCTCGTGTTTCGGGGATGTAACAAGGCCGCGGACGAGTGTGGTGCCCGTCACTCGGGGCGCTCGCCTACGCTTGCGGCCGTGCCAGGAACCGCCCGCGCCAGCCTCTCCGTCTTCCCGACCGCCTCGTGGGGACGGCGGATCCTCGCCCTCGCCGTCGACTGGCTGCTCTGCACGCTGGCCGTGGTGCTGGTGTTCGGGGTCGACGAGTACACCAAGACCGGCTCGGTCGCGTCGCTGATGGTGCTGCCGGTCTACATCGTCGAGTCGACGCTGCTGACCTGGCTCGGCGGCGGGTCGGTCGGCAAGCTGCTGACCGGGCTGTGCGTCGTACCGGCCGACGGGCGGCTGCACCGCCTCAACCCGATCAAGGTGCTGATCCGGCAGATCATGGTCGCGCTGGTGATCCCGCCGCTGGTGTTCCGCAACGACGGGCGGGGGCTGCACGACGTGGCGGCCGGGACCGCGACGGTCACCTACAGCACGCTGCGCACGCTGATGAAGTGAATCAGCGGCCGCGGAGGTTGCCGCGCATGCCCTTCATCGAGGTCGGGACCGGCCCGCGGGGGAGCGGGACCTTCGGGCGCTGGGCGTCGAGCGCGCGCAGCCGCTGGCGGATCTCGGTGATCTCGGCCGGCTTGACCTGGCGGCCCAGCTTCTGGACGTGGCGCACCAGCTTGTCGAGCGGGACCTGACCCTCGTCGGTGCCGACCAGGACGTCGTGGACCGGGTAGTCGCCCGCGACCCGCTCGTGCTTCTTGTGCTCGCTGGTCAGCAGCGCCTTGAGGCGCGCGGGGTTGCCCTCACCGACGAGGACGATGCCCGGAGGGCCGACCACGCGGTGGACCATGTCCTGCTGCTTGGTGAAGCCGACGACCTCCTCGACGACCCAGCCGCGGCGCAGCATGGTGAGCGCGCGGGCTGCGGCGCCGACCTGGCCGTCGAGACGGCGGAAGGCGGCCTTCTGGGCGCGGCGGCCGAAGACGATCATCAGCGCGAGCAGGCCGATGAGGAAGGTGCCGATGATGCTGAGGATCAGCTTGAAGGTGCCCTCGCCCGGCAACACGAAGTAGAAGAGCGCGAAGCCGAGGCCGCCGAAGATCACGAACGAGCCGAGCATCCACCACCGGATCGCCGGGTCGACCTCGCGAGACATCTTGTAGGTCTCGAGGATCTGCCGGCGGCGGCTCATCGTGGACGGGTCGAGAGGGGTGTTCGACATGGGGTGCTGCGGTCTCCTCGGCGAGGCGGAACAGGTGGAACGGGGTGGATCTGGGGTGCTTCAGGCGGTGGCGCGACTGGCGTCGCGCGCGTCCATCGCCTGACGGTACAGGCGTCCGGCTCGGTACGACGAACGGACGAGCGGTCCGGACAGGACGCCGGCGAAGCCGATGTCCTCGGCCTCCTCGGCCAGCTCGACGAACTCCTCGGGCTTGACCCACCGCTCGACCGGGTGGTGGCGCAGGCTCGGGCGGAGGTACTGGGTGATGGTGACCAGCTCGCAGCCGGCGTCGTGGAGGTCCTGGAGGGCCTGGGAGATCTCCTCGCGGGTCTCGCCCATGCCGAGGATCAGGTTCGACTTGGTGACCAGGCCGAAGGCGCGGGCCTGGGTGAGGACGTCGAGCGAGCGCTCGTAGCGGAAGCCGGGGCGGATCCGCTTGAAGATCCGCGGCACCGTCTCCACGTTGTGCGCCAGCACCTCGGGCCGCGACGCGAATACCTCGGCCAGGAGCTCCGCCCGGCCGTTGAAGTCGGGGATCAGGTTCTCGACGCCGGTGCCGGGGTTGAGGTCGTGGATCGCGCGGACCGTCTCGGCGTACAGCCAGGCGCCGCCGTCGGCGAGGTCGTCACGGGCGACGCCGGTGATGGTGGCGTACTTCAGGCCCATCGTCTGCACGGACTCGGCGACGCGGCGGGGCTCGTCGCGGTCGAGGGGCTGGGGCTTGCCGGTGTCGATCTGGCAGAAGTCGCAGCGTCGGGTGCACTGGTCGCCGCCGATGAGGAAGGTGGCCTCCTTGTCCTCCCAGCACTCGAAGATGTTGGGGCAGCCGGCTTCCTGGCAGACGGTGTGGAGTCCCTCGGACTTCACCAGCTTGTGGAGGGCGGTGTACTCCGGGCCCATCTTCGCCTTGGTCTTGATCCAGGAAGGCTTCCGCTCGATCGGGGTCTCCGCGTTGCGGACCTCCAGCCGGAGAAGCCTGCGTCCCTCGGGTGTGGCAGTCACCCGGTCAGCCTACTCCGGGCGGATCACGGCTCGACGGGCCGTCGGCAGGGCGAGAAGAACGCCGTCCCGAGCACCGGCACGAGCGCTCCGCGAAGGGTCAGCGCGCGGGGTAGGTGAGGACGGCGACGCCGCCCGGCGGCGGGGTCTTCGCGGGGTCGGGGCGCGGCTCGTAGTCGGGGGTCGCGTCGTAGGGGCCCCAGGCGAGCAGCTCGTCGAGGTGGCGTCGTACGGACGGGGTGATCTCGCGGACCGTCACGTCGCGGCCGAGCTCGGCGCTCAGCGAGGTGACGCCGGCGTCGGAGATGCCGCACGGGACGAACCGGTCGTACCAGCTCAGGTCGACGTCGCAGTTGAGCGAGAAGCCGTGCATCGCGACGCCGTTGCGGACCCGGATGCCGATCGCCGCGATCTTCCGCTCGCCGCCGCGCTCGTCGGCCTTGAGCCAGACGCCCGTGCGACCCGGGATCCGCGCGGTCGTCACGCCGAGCTCGGCGCAGACCGCGATGATCGCCTCCTCGAGGCGACGGACGTAGTCGACGACCTTGACGTGGTCGGGCAGCCGCACGATGGGGTAGCCCACCAGCTGGCCGGGGCCGTGGAAGGTGATCTTGCCGCCGCGGTCGACCTCGACGATCGGCGCGCCGCCGGGGTCGGCGGGACGCTCGTGCTCGGCGGTACGCCGGCTCGCGGTGAACACCGCCGGGTGCTCGAGGAGCAGGACCGTGTCGGTGAGCTCGCGGGCCACGACCTGCGCGTGCAGCTCGCGCTGGAGGTCCCACGCGGTGACGTAGTCGATGAAGTCGGGCCCGAGCCAGTCCTCGCGGAACGTGAGCGTCACGTCGTCGAGCGTACCGCGCCCCTGGGTCGAGCACGCCTGCGGTGTCGCGGGGCCGGCGAGCCGGCGGAGAGCCGCCTCTCGCCGCGCTGCCGGCCGGTGCCTGTGGATGAGCCGACGCATCTGTCGGGGGTTGGGCGTAGGAAGGACCCATGCGGATCTCGGGCTCGCGAAGAGCGCTTCTCGGTGCGGTGGCGGTCGTGGTGACGATCGTCCTCGTGGCGGCGGGCGTGCTCACGGCCCGGGAGCAGTCTGCGGTGATCGCGCCGCCTGCCGCGGGTCCGGCGGTGGGGCCGGCGGTGGGGCCGGTCGTGGTCGGGCCGGTGATGGGGCCGGTGATCGAGCCGGTCACGGTGCTGCGGGCATGGGACCGGGCGCGGTCCGCGGCCTGGGCGGCGGGCGACGTGGCGGCGCTGGGCCGGCTCTACGTACGGCGCTCGCGGGCCGGCGAGCGCGATCGGGCGATGTTGCGGGCGTGGCTGCGCCGGGGGCTGCGGGTGAGAGGGATGGTGATGCAGGTGCTCGCGGTCGAGCTGCGGGCGCGCACGGAGCGACGGATGGTGCTGGTCGTGACCGATCGACTGGCCGCGGGCTCGGTGCCCGGGGCCGAGGCGCTGCCGCGCGACGGGCCGACGACGCGGCGGCTGGTCTTCCGGTGGGCCGGCCGGTGGCGGTTGGCCTCGGCGGGTCAGGCGCGGGCGAGCCCGGTGGCGAGCACGGCGTCGATGTCCGGGTCCTCGAACTCGTAGCCGAGGTCGAGCAGCGCGGCCGGTCGCAGGTTGAGCGAGCCCAGCACCTCGTCGGCCATCGGTCCGGCGGCGACCCGGATCGCGGCGGCCGGCACCGGCACCAGCGCGGGTCGGTGCACCCGGCGGGCGAGGGCGCGGGTGAACTCGGCGTTGGTCGGGGTGTACGGCGCGCACAGGTTGAAGGGCCCGGCGGCGCTCGGGTGCTCGACCAGGAAGCGGGCCGCGCCGACCCAGTCGCGCAGCGAGATCACCGGGTAGTGCTGCCGGCCGCTGCCGATCCGGCCGCCCAGCCCGGCGGTGAACTGCAGCCGCTGCTGCTGCAGCGGCGGATGGCTGCGGTCCTGCACCGGAGCGGTCCGGAGTCGGACCACGCGCGCGCCCGCGCTGGCGGCGGGCTGGGTCGCCCCCTCCCACTCGCGGCACACGCGGGTGAGCAGGGCGTGGCCGCGGGTGTCGGAAGCCTCGGTGAGCGGGGCAGCGCCGTGGTCGCCGTACCAGCTGATGCCCGAGGCGTTGACCAGCGCCGGCAGGCGCGGGCCCGGGGCGGCGGCGATGGTCGCGGCCAGGAGGGCGGTCGTCGTCCGGCGGCTCTCGCCGACCTCGCGCGCCCAGCGCTTGGAGTGTGGGTTGGCGATCAGCGGGGAGCCGGCGAGGTTGACGACGACGTCGGCGCCGGCGACCAGGTCGGTGTCGACGATCCCGGCCTGGGGGTCCCAGCGCGACTCGCCCGCGCGCGCGTCACGCCGTACCAGACGGGTGACGTGGTGCCCGCGGGTGCGCAGCGCCGAGACCAGATGCTCGCCGAGGAATCCGGACGAGCCGGCGAACACGACGCGGAGGGAGGGCACCGAGGTCATGGCGCCAGCCTGCCATCGCGGCGGGCACGAGAAAACGACGACGCCCCGGAGCACGGGGCTCCGGGGCGTCGTACGACGAGCGTGCGCTCGGGTCTCAGACCTCGAACTGGCCCGACTCGAGGCGCTTCTTCAGGTCGCGCAGGAAGCGGCCGGCGTCCGCGCCGTCGACCACGCGGTGGTCGTAGGTGAGCGCGAAGTAGACCATGTGGCGCACCGCGATGGTCTCGCCGAGGTCGTCGTCGTCGATCACCACGGGACGCTTCACCACGGCGCCGGGGCCGAGGATGGCGACCTGCGGCTGGTTGATGATCGGCGTGTCCCAGAGCGCGCCGAAGCTGCCCAGGTTGGTGATCGTGAAGGTGCCGCCGGAGAGCTCGTCGGGACCGATCTTGTTGTTGCGTGTGCGGTCGGCGACGTCGGCGATCTTCTTGGCGAGCCCGGAGATCGACAGGTCGCCGGCGTCCTTGACGACCGGGGTCAGCAGACCCTTGTCGGTGTCGACGGCGAAGGCGACGTTCTCGCGGTCGTAGTAGGTGATCTCGCCCTTCTCGAGGTCGAGGTTGGCGTTGAGCGCCGGGTGCTGCTTGAGCGTGTCGATGGCCGCCTTGGTGAAGAACGGCAGGTAGGTCAGCTTCACACCCTCGCGCGCGAGGAAGTCGGCCTTCGCCGACTCGCGCAGCCGGGCGATATTGGTGACGTCGACCTCGACCACCTGGGTGAGCTGGGCCGAGACGTGCAGCGACTCCACCATCCGCTCGGCGATGATCTTGCGCAGCCGGCTGACCTTGACCGTCTGGCCGCGCATCGGCGACGGCGTCGGCGGCGCGGCGGCCGGGGCGCTCGACGCGGCCGGGGCGGCCGGGACGGCAGCGGGCGCGGCCTTCGCGGCGGCGGCGTCGAGGACGTCCTGCTTGCGGATCCGTCCGCCGACACCGGAGCCGTTGACCCGTCCCAGGTCGACGCCGTGCTGGGCGGCGAGCTTGCGGACGAGCGGGGTCACGTAGCCGGGGCCCTCGCCGTCGGCGGCGGCCGCGGCGGCCGCTGGCGCAGCCGGGGCGGGAGCAGCGGGCGCCGGGGCCGGAGCGGCGGGAGCGGCCGGGGCAGGGGCGGCGGGAGCG
>NZ_BAABAC010000002.1:0-874 GCF_039537225.1 Nocardioides ginsengisoli | reverse complement strand
TGCACGGCCTCGTCGGTACGACGCTCCAGATCGGCCAGCTTCCCGGCCGTGGTGTGGATGTCGATGCCCTCGATCTCCGTCATGAAACTGAGTATCATGGACTGGTACTGAGTTCACAAGTCCCGTTCCTGAGACCGGCGTCACCCGGAGGGGAGAATCACCACTGTGAGTTCACCGTCCGACGCGATCGTCGCCGCTGCCTTCCGGCTCTTCGCCGAGCGCGGGTACGACGCCACGAGCGTCGACGACATCGCCGCCGCGGCCGGCATCAGCCGGAGCACCTTCTTCCGGCTGTTCGGGTCGAAGGAGACGGTGATCTTCCCTGATCACGACGACGTGCTGACCGCGGTCGAGGAGCGGCTCGCCGCCTCCACCGAGCAGAGCGCGATCAACGCCGTGTCGGACGCCGTACGGATCGTGCTCTTCCACTACATCAGCGAGGGCGAGCGCGCACGCAGCCGCTACCGGCTGACCTCGAAGGTGCCCGCGCTGCGCGAGCGCGAGCTGATCAGCGGGGCGCGCTATCAGCGGCTGTTCCGGCAGTACCTCAGCCGCTGGGGTGACGGCAGCGAGCAGTCCGAGCGGCGTGCCGAGCTGATGGCCGCCGCCGTCGTCGCCGCCCACAACCGGGTGCTCCGGCGCTGGCTGCGCGAGGAGTCGACCGATCCGCACGTCGAGATCGAGGAGGCGATGGCGCAGGTCCACGAGCTGTTCGCCGCCGCCGACCAGCCGCGCGCGGTGCTCGTCGTACGGACGGGGCAGGACCTGGGCGCCGTCGCGGACCTGATCAAAGGCCTGTAGGCCGCGGCCCTAGCTGTACTGACCACGGACGTTAGGTACGGCGCGCCTGCTGGACGATGACGAAGACCTCCGG
>NZ_BAABAC010000001.1:10071-13789 GCF_039537225.1 Nocardioides ginsengisoli | reverse complement strand
CGAGCAACGTTGGCGGTGGTCCGGTGGGGACCAGGGGTGCATCAGCAGGTCAGTTGTTCCTGCCGACGTGAGGAAGGTAATCCAGTGAGCATCGTCGTCGCCTACAGCGCCGACCGCTACGGCGCAGCCGCGCTCGAGCACGCGGCCGGCCTGGCCCACAAGGACGGCGCCCGCCTCGTCGTCGTCAACGCCACCCAGGGCGGCAGCCTGGTCGACCGCCGGTTCGCGCCGGATGCGGACATCGAGGCGGTGCGCGACCGGCTGGTCGCGAAGGGCCTCGCGGTCGCCGTACGGCACGAGGTGGTGGCGGACGTCGCCGAGGCCGTCGTCGCCGCGGCCGGGGAGGAGCGGGCCGAGCTGATCGTGGTCGGCATCCGGCACCGGACGCCGGTCGGCAAGCTGCTGCTGGGCAGCGTCGCGCAGCGGATCATCCTCGAGGCGGACTGCCCGGTGCTGGCGGTCAAGCCGCCGGCCGAGGTCAGCTGACCGACTGGACCAGCGTCTCCTGCAGGAAGCCCAGCCACTCGTAGATGTGGTGGGCCTGGGCGCGCGGGTCCTCGTCGGGCAGCGCGTACCAGTAGTCCTCGTCACCCTCCTCGACCTCGAGGCGGGTGCCGAGGGCGAGCCGGAGGTCGGTGAGCGAGCGCATCCAGACCAGCGCGGTCTCCTGGTCGAGCTCGACGTCGATGACCAGGTCCTCCTCGGTCGGCTCGCCGGGCAGGCCGGCCTCCTCGAGGACGTCGATGATCGTGCCGGCCGCGCGGGACTTGCCGTCGCGCAACGTCGACTCGGTGTAGCGGCGGAACTCCCCCGCGGCCTCGGCGTCCTCGCGGTAGGCGGTGGGGAACAGCCGCCGGAGCACCGGGTCCTCGGGCTCGGTCGTCGGGCCGGAGAAGTCGAGCAGCGCCTCCAGCGGGTCGCGCTCGGTGGCGGCGACGGCCGACTCGTTGTGCAACAGCTCGACGAGCTGGGCGGCCAGCGAGCGCAGCAGGTCGGCCTCGAAGGCCGAGAACGTCGCGATGACGCGCTTGCTCCGGCGGTGCCGGACGAATCCAGAGGTCACTGCTGCGTCAGTCCGCCTTCGAGAGGGTCGCCCAGAGGCCGTACTCGTGCATCGCCTGCACGTCGCGCTCCATCTCCTCGCGGGAGCCGCTGCTGACGACGGAGCGGCCGTCCTCGTGGACCTCCATCATCAGCTTCTCGGCCTTCTTCTTGCCGTAGCCGAAGTGCTTCTGGAAGACGAAGGTCACATAGGACATCAGGTTGACGGGGTCGTTCCAGACCACCGTCACCCAGGGGGTGTCGGAGAGCGTGATCTCGTCCGGGGTGAGGTCCTGCTGGACTCCCGGATCGACCTTCTCCGGGCTCGCGGTCGTCACGGCTCCATGGTGTCACAGGCGATCGGCGGCGCTACGAGCACCACTTGTCGGCCAGCGTGGTGACCACGTTGAAGTTGCGGTTGGTGGCCACCACCTGCAGCGCCTTCTCGCACTTGAACGGGTCGACTCCCCCGGCCCCGTAGCCCGGTCCGAGCAGCAGGTGCACCGCCCGATGCCGGACGACGACACCGTTGGCCGCGTCGCCGCGCGCCTCCAGCGCGGCGGCGAGGGCAGGGTCGGGCTCGTCCTTGAGCAGGTAGACGTAGTGGCGCTCGAGGTCGGCGCGGGACGCCGTCAGCTCGCGCGCGTCGTCGGCGATCGCGGTGAGCTCGGCGGGCGTGTAGACGATGGTCGGGACCTCGAAGCCGGCGCGCTCGGCGTACGCCTTCTCGAGGGACGCCTCGACCTTCGCCCGCGAGCGCAACGACGTGGTGAGCCGGACGTTGCCGGTGTTGATGTGCGTGAGGACGTCGGTCGCGCCGGCGGCCTCGGTCGCGGCGACGATGTCGGCCTTGGCGAACTTGCGGCGGGGCCCGAGGTTGATGGCGCGCAGGAAGGCGACGTAGGTCGGCATGGGGATCAGTGTGGCGTGTGCCACCGACAGGTGACATGCATAGGTTTCCTATGTAAAGTGGGGAAGGTGACCGACTCTCGCGAGCTCAGCAGCGACCTCACCGTCTACGCCGCTCGCCTGGTCCGGCTGGTGCGCCGCGAGCACGCCCCCAGCGCCGGCACCCGGGTGCTCTCGATCCTCGACGAGCTCGGCCCGCTCGGGATCACCGCGCTCGCGCAGGTCGACCGCTGCTCGCAGCCGACGATGACCGGCCAGGTCCGTCAGCTCGTCGAGCTGGGCTGGGTGACCAAGGCCCCCAACCCGGCCGACGCCCGCGGCAGCCTGGTCGACCTCACCGACGCCGGGCGCGACGAGCTCCGCCGGATCCGGCAGCTCAGCGCCGCGCTCATCTCGGCGCGCCTCGCGCGTCGTACCGATCTCAGCACCGACGACCTCGCGACCGCCGTGGCCGTGCTCCAGGCCGTCCTCGAACCCACCTCGGAAGGAATCTCGTGACCGCCACCGCCGATCCCGGCACCCACACCCCCACCCACGCCTCACCCGGCGGCTCGTTCCTGCGGCAGCCGCGTGCGGTGTGGGCGGTCGCCTTCGCCTGCGTCATCGCGTTCATGGGCATCGGCCTGGTCGACCCGATCCTCAAGGAGATCGCGGCCAAGCTCGAGGCCACGCCGAGCCAGGTGTCGCTGCTGTTCACCAGCTACATGGCGGTGATGGGCGTCGCGATGCTCATCACCGGCGTCGTCTCGACCCGGATCGGCGCCAAGTTGACCCTGCTCACCGGCCTGGTCCTCATCATCGTGTTCGCGGGCCTGGCCGGCATGTCCGGCTCGGTCGGCGCCGTGATCGGCTTCCGCGCCGGGTGGGGTCTGGGCAACGCGCTCTTCATCGCGACGGCGCTGTCGACGATCGTGAGCGCGTCGAAGGGCTCGCTCGCGCAGGCGATCATCCTGTTCGAGGCCGCCCTCGGCCTCGGTATCGCCTCCGGCCCGCTCGTCGGCGGCCTGCTCGGCGAGCAGTCGTGGCGCGGCCCGTTCTTCGGCGTCTCGGTGCTGATGACGATCGCCCTGATCGCCACCGCGGTCTTCCTGCCCGCGACGCCGCCGGCGCCACGTCGTACGACACTGCTGGACCCGTTCCGCGCCCTCGCCTACCCGGCGCTCGCCGTGATCGCCGCGGTCGCGGTCTGCTACAACCTGGGCTTCTTCTCGCTGCTCGCCGCCGGCCCGTTCGCGCTGCCCGAGGCCGGGATCATGCAGATCGGCTGGATCTTCTTCGGCTGGGGCGTGCTCCTCGCCGTCGCCTCGGTCGCCCTCGCCCCGTGGATCCAGCGCCGGATCGGCACCGTCCCCGCCCTCATCGGCGCCCTCGCCCTCTTCGCCCTCGACCTCATCATGATGGCCGTCGGCGCCTCCACCCCGGGCGTCGTGATCGCCGGCATCATCGTCGCCGGCGCCTTCCTCGGCGTCATCAACACCCTCGTCACCGAGGCCGTGATGGGCGCCGCGCCCGTCGAGCGCCCGGTCGCCTCCGCGGCGTACTCCTTCGTGCGCTTCACCGGCGGCGCCGTCGGCCCGTACGTCGCCCTCAAGCTCGCCGAGCACCAGGGCTCGGCCGCGCCCTTCTGGTTCGGCGGCATCTCCGTCGCGGTCGGCGTGGTGGTCCTGGTCGCGGGCGCGGCCACCATCACCCGGGCCCTGCACGGCGCGCCCGCCGCGCACTCACCGGAGGAGGCGGAGGCCGAGGCGCTCGGCGACCTTGCCTGACG
>NZ_BAABAC010000001.1:0-10038 GCF_039537225.1 Nocardioides ginsengisoli | reverse complement strand
TGTTGTGTGAGCTAGTTTGCGCCGGGTCAGCGCAATTCGGGAGCCAGTTTCTGCCGGGTCGGCTAGGCGAAGATCATGCAGCTCGAGCTCGCGTACGCGACCAGCTTCCCTCGCCCGTCGTACAGCTTCGCCTCGGCGAGCGCCGTCCGCCGCCCCCGCTGCAGCACCGTCCCGACGGCCCGGATCCGGCCCGAGTCGACCGTGACCGGCTTGAGGAACTTCACGGTCAGGTCGAGCGAGGTGTACCCCTCGCCGACCGCCAGCGTCGAGTGCACGGCGCATCCGCACGCGGAGTCGAGCAGGGTCGCGAAGACGCCGCCGTGGACGCTGCCGATCGGGTTGTAGTGCCGCAGCTCGGGGTCGAGCTCGAAGATCGCGGTGCCGCGCTCGGGGACGTCGAACCCCGCGAAGCCGAGCGTCTCGGCGATCGGCGCGGCGGGCAGGCGCCCGTCGCGCATGGCGAGGAGCTGCTCGAAGCCGTCCAGCGCGGCCGGGTCGATCGGCGCCACCTGGGTCTGGATCGCGGACTCAGTCATGAGCCCATCAGACCAGCGCGATGCTGAGTCTGTCAACGAGACCTAGATCGCCCTATGCTGGCCCGATGAGCGGCACCGACACCGAGACCGCCCCGGCGCTGGCCTGGTCGGTCGACAACTGCACGCTCGGCCGGGCGATGGCGATCCTCGGCGAGCGGTGGACCGTGGTCGTGCTGCGCGAGGTCTTCCTCGGCGTACGACGCTTCGACGACATCCGCCGGCACGCCGGCATCCCCCGCCAGGTCCTCACCGACCGACTCGCCCTGCTGGTCGATCACGGGATCCTGCGCAAGGCCCCCTACCGCAGCGACGGCGCCCGCACCCGCCACGAGTACCGCCTCACCGACAAGGGCCTCGAGCTCCAGCCGATCCTGCTCGCGATCAGCCACTGGGGCGACCGCCACCTCGCCGATCCGGGCGGCCCGCCGACGGTGTTCGTGCACCGCGAGTGCGAGGAGCCGGTCCACGTCGAGGTCCGGTGCGCGGCGGGCCACACGCTCCAGCCGCGCGACGTCGCCACCCGGCCCGGCCCGGGCGTCCGCCCGTTCGCCGGATGATCGATCCCGGGCTGCTCGCCCTCGTCGAGGAGACCCGCGCCTTCTACGCCACCCGTACGCCGGGCCGCGGACCCTCCTCCCCCGCCGAACTGCTCGCCGCCCGCGCCGCGCGCACCGCCGCGACGCCCGCCGCGCCCCCAGCGATCCAGGACGTCGCCCGGGCCGCGGGCCACGAGGTCCCCGTCCGCATCCACCTCCCCGTCACCGGCCGGCCCGGCGGCGTCCTCGTCGACATCCACGGAGGCGGCTTCTACCTCGGCTCCGCCGCGGACGGCGACGTCCGTGACCGCGAGCTCGCCGACCGCCTCGGCGTCGTGGTCGTCGGCGTCGACTACCGGCTCGCGCCCGAGCACCCGTGGCCGGCGGCGCCCGACGACTGCGCGTGCGTCGCGCGCTGGCTCCTCGCCGACGCGGCCGACCGCTTCGGCACCGACCGGATCGCGCTGACCGGCTTCTCCGCCGGCGCGACGCTCGCCGTCACCACCCTGCTCCGGCTCCTCGACCAGGACGGCGGCCGCATCGCGGGCGCCGTCCTGGAGTTCGGCACCTACGACCTCAGCGGGCGGACGCCGGCGGGCCGGCTCATCGCCGACGAGTACTTCCTCGACGCCTACGCGGGCGACGCCCCCGACCGCACCGATCCCGACCTCTCGCCGATCTACGCCGACGACGCCGACCTGGCCGGGCTGCCGCCCCTCCTCATGGTCGTCGGCGCCGACGACGTCCTGCTCGACGACAACCGGGCGATGGCCGCCCGTCTCGCCGCGGCAGGCGTCGACGTCGACCTGCGGATCCACCCCGCGGCGCCGCACGGCTTCACCGCACACCCCACGCCGATGGCGCGGGCCGCCCGCGCCGGCATCGAGGCCTGGCTCGCCGAGCGCCTCGACGACCGAGCCCCCTGACGCTACGCGTCTACGACGTCTTCTTGACCGCCCACTCGCGGATCCGCTCGATCCGCTTCTGGAGCTGATCCGCGCTCGCCACGGCCGCCGCCGGCCCGCCGCACTCCTTGCGCAGCGCGGCATGGGTGATGCCGTGCGCCTGGCCGGTGCGGTGGTGCCACGACGCGACCAGCGAGTTGAGCTCGCGGCGCAGCAGGCCTAGGTGCTCGTGGGTGGTGACCTCGGCGACGGTGTCGGCGGGGCGCTCCTCCTCGGCCACCCCCGTGCGACGGGTACGGCGTCGGTCGGCCTGCCGCTGCTGGAGCAGCGCGCTGACCTGGTCGGGCTCGAGGAGGCCCGGGATGCCGAGGAAGTCCATCTCCTCCTCCGAGCCCACGTGGACCTCGCCCTCGTGGCCGAACTGCGCGCCGTCGTAGAGCGCGTGGTCGAAGCGGGCCTCCGAGCCGAGCGCCTCGAACGGCGTCAGCTCGAGCTCCTCCGAGGCGCCCTCGCTGGCGTTCGCCTGGTTCATCAGGTCTTCCTCGGCCGAGAAGATGTCGCCCTCGTCGTTGACCTTGCGGCCCAGGACGTGGTCGCGCTGCACCTCGAGCTCGGACGCGAACGACAGCAGGTTGGGCACCGACGGCAGGAACACCGACGCGATCTCGCCACGCTTGCGGGCCCGCACGAAGCGGCCGACGGCCTGTGCGAAGAACAGCGGCGTCGAGGTGGTCGTGGCCCACACGCCGACCGAGAGACGCGGTACGTCGACGCCCTCGGACACCATCCGGACGGCGACCATCCAGCGCGAGTCGCCCTCGCTGAACGCCGAGATCTTCTTCGACGCGGCCTTCTCGTCCGACAGGACGACGGTCGGCGACTCGCCGCTGATCCCCTTGAGCAGCTTGGCGTAGGCGCGCGCGCTGTCCTGGTCGGTCGCGATGACCAGACCGCCGGCGTCGGGCACGTGCCGGCGTACCTCCGAGAGGCGCTTGTCGGCCGCCGCCAGCACCGACGGCATCCAGGAGCCGTTGGGGTCGAGCGCGGTCCGCAGCGCCTGCGAGGTCATGTCCTTGGTGAGCGGCTCGCCGAGGGACGCGGCGACCTCGTCGCCGGCGCGGGTGCGCCAGCTCATCTGCCCCGAGTAGGCGAGGAAGAGCACCGGACGGACGACGTGGTCGGCCAGCGCGTCGGCGTAGCCGTAGGTGTAGTCGGCCACCGACGTCGGGACGCCGCCCTCGCCCGGGGCATAGGACACGAACGGGATCGGGTTGATGTCGGAGCGGAAGGGCGTGCCGGTCAGCGCCAGGCGCTTGGCCGCCGGCTCGAACGCCTCGCGGACGCCCTCACCCCAGGTGAGCGAGTCGCCGGCGTGGTGGATCTCGTCGAGGATGACCAGCGTCCGGAACCGCTCGGTGCGGATCCGCAGCGCCAGCGGGTTGACGCCGACACCCGCATAGGTGACCGCGACGCCGACGTAGTCGCTGGAGATCTTGCCGCTGCCCGCGGAGTACGTCGGGTCGATCGGCAGTCCCGCGCGCGCGGCCGCCTCCGCCCACTGCAGCTTCAGGTGCTCGGTGGGCGCGACGATGATCAGCCGGTCGACGACTCGCCGCCCGAGCAGCTCGGCCGCGACGGTCAGCGCGAAGGTCGTCTTGCCGGCGCCGGGCGTCGCCACGGCGAGGAAGTCCCGCGGGGAGCGGGCGAGGTAGTCGTTGAGCGCGGCAGACTGCCAGGCACGCAGCGATGGCGCCGTGCCCCAGGCTGCCCGCTCCGGCCAGGCCGGACCGAGCGAGGTCATGCGTCGGGACCGGACCCTTCGCCGTCCTCCGACAGGCTCTCCCAGATCTCCTTGCAGTCCGGGCAGACCGGGAACTTCTCCGGCGCGCGGCTCGGCACCCAGACCTTGCCGCACAGCGCGACGACCGGCGTGCCCATGACCATGGCCTCGGTGAGCTTGTCCTTGTCGACGTAGTGCGAGAACCGCTCGTGGTCGCCCTCGTCGGTCGGGACGGTACGGCGGTCCTCGCGGACGTCCGTTTCTGTCGAGAAGCCGATCGTGGTCACATGCCGGAGTCTAATGCCCTCCGGAGACATCCACGTCCTTCGGCAGCTGCCACCACACCAGCGCCGCGACGAGCAGCGTGATCACCGCGCCGGCGAGGCCGACCGCCGCGAAGGCGTCCGTGTACGACGCGAGCGCGGCCGGCTCGACCGACGTGCCGAGGGCGCCCGTGACGGACTCCACAGCGGCGTCGGGCGCGCCGGACGGCAGACCCTGCCGGTAGACGACGCCGGCCAGGCTGCCGAGCACCGCGATGCCGATCACGCCGCCGACCTCGTAGGACATCTCCTCGACCGCGGCCGCCGAGCCGGCCTGGTGGGCCGGGGCGGCGCCCATGATGAGCGCGGACGCGAGGCCGAGCGCGGCGCCGCCGAACCCGACGAGGAGCAGCGCGAGCGCGAGCCCGCCGTACGGCATCGGGCGTGGGAGCAGCCACAGCACGAGCATGCCGGCGGCGAGCACGAGCAGCCCGGCGACGATGACGGTGCGGGCGCCGACCCGGGCCGCGACCGCCGGGGCGAGCGGCGGGCCCACCAGGCCGCCGAGCGCCATCGGGAGCAGCGCGACGCCGGTGACGATCGGCGTCCAGCCCTGGACCAGCTGCAGCCACTGCGAGCCGACGAACAGCAGCACGGTCACCACGGTGCTGCTGACCAGCGCGGTGGCGACGCCGGCGCTGAACACCGGGTTGGCGAACAGGCGTACGGCGAGCATCGGCTCGTCCTGACGGAGGCAGCGCAGCACGAAGGCCGCGAGCAGCGCGATGCCGGCGGCGAGCATCAGCAGCGTGGCGGCGTCGAGGTCACCCTTGCCGAGGTGCTTGACGCCGTAGACGGCCGTGATCATGCCGCCGACCGAGAGCAGGACGCCGAGCGCGTCGACCCGGCCGGGTCGCTCCGAGCGGCTCTCGGGGAGCAGCAGGGCGCCGGCGATCAGCGCGACGACCATGAACGGCACGTTGACGAGAAAGGCCGCGTGCCAGCTGAACCCGGTGAGCAGCGCACCGCCGACGATCGGGCCGATCGCGCCGCCCACCGCGGCGGTCGCGGCCCAGAGGCCGAGCGCGAAGGCGCGCTCGCGGGCGTCCGGGAAGAGCGCGCGGATCAGCGAGAGCGTCGCCGGCATGATCATCGCGCCGCCGATGCCGAGCACCGCGCGGACCGCGATCACGTCGCCGGCGCTGTCGGCGACGAGCGCCGCGAGCGAGGCGAGGGTGAAGATCGCGAAGCCGACGAGCAGCATCCGACGCCGTCCCCACCGGTCCGCGAGGGCGGACAGCGGGATCAGCAGGCCGGCGAGCACGAGCGCGTAGACGTCGACGATCCACAGCTGGGCGAGCGCCCCGGCGTGGAGGTCCTCGGTCAGGTCGGGCAGCGCGACGTTGAGGACGGTCATGTCCATCACGACGACGAGCAGCGCCGCGGAGAGGACGGCGAGTCCGCCCCAGCGGCCGCGGACCGGCGCCGCGGTGGTGGGCGTGACGAGCGCGCTCATCGGGCCGCGCTCCCGTCGAGGAAGGTCGAGCGGACCAGCGCCTCGGCGTCGCGCCGGGCGATGTCGCCGGCGACGAGCGCGTCGCGGACCGCGACCAGCAGGCCGTAGACGGAGTGCCCGAGCCAGCGCGCGGGCACGTCGGCCCGCAGGACGCCGGCCTCCTGCGCCGCGGCGTACAGGGTGACCTCCTGCGCGAACAGCTCGTCGGCCCGCGCCCGGAGGTCGGGGGCGTTGACGACCGTCGGGTCGGTCAGCGCGATGCCCATCTCGTCGGCGTCGACGACGAAGCGGTCGAGCAGCTCCTCGAGGCAGGCCCGGATCCGCGCCGGGTCGCCGGACGCCACGACCTCGGCCATGCCGACCTCGCGCTGGCTCTCGTCCCAGCGGGCGAGGGACCGCTCGCCGATCTCGAGGAGCAGGTCCTCGCGGCTGGAGAAGTGCCGGTGGACCGTCGCGCGGCCGACCCCGGCAGCCGCGGCGATCTGCGCCATCGACGCGGTCGGCTCGGTGGTGAGCAGGCGCTGGGCTGCGGCCAGCACCGTGTCTCGGGTGGACATCGTGCCTCCTGGTTGTGAGACATCACTGTCTCACATGAGACATGGAAGTCTCAAGCCCGTGCCGGGGCCGAGTCGTGTGCCTGAGAACCCGCCCAGACGGGTTCTCAGGCACACGACTCCCCTGGGGCGCCCGGTCAGTTCAGCTCGGGGTCGGCCGGCCGCGTCGCATGCAGCGCGAGGTCGCCCGGCTGCCGGCGCAGCACCTGGCGGCGCAGGCCGCGGGTGTCGCCGAGGAAGACGTCCTCGACCTCCCCGGGGACGACGTACCAGCTGCCCTCGGCGATCTCGGCCTGCAGCTGGCCGGCGCCCCACCCGGCGTAGCCGGCGAAGATCCGGAGCCGGTCGACGGTGCCGTCGACGAGCTCGCGCGGGGTGTCGAGGTCGAGCAGGCCGATCCGGTCCCACAGCGCCTGGAAGCCGGCCGCGTTCTCGCCACCGGGGACGGCGAGCGCGACCGCGAGCGCGCCGTCGGTCGAGACCGGTCCGCCCTGGAAGAGGACCTCGGGCTCCTCGACGACGTCGCCCCAGTCCCCCAGCACCTCGGAGACGGGCAGTGCGGTCGGCCGGTTGAGGACGACGCCGAGCGCGCCCTCGGCATTGACGTCGAGGAGCAGCACGACCGTGTCGACGAAGTTGGGATCCAGCAGCTCGGGGGCCGCGAGGAGCAGCTGCCCGGCGGCCAGTTCGGTCGACATGGATCCATCATCCCCCAACACACACGACCCCGGACCCGGCACTGAGGGAGGAGTGCGCCGGGGCCGGGGTCGTGCCGGGAGAGGAGTCGGTCAGGCGGCGACGACCGCGCGCAGCCGCTCGAGGAGGGTGCCGCGGACCTCGGGCTCGGCGTACGCCGCGTCCGGGGTGATCATCGGCATGCCCTGGTGGAGCAGGCGGGCCCGCTCCTCGATGTCGCCGCCGATCCGGTCGGCGGTCTCGTCGCCGATGCTGGTGCGGCCGGCCATCACGGCGAGCAGGTGGTGCTCCTTGAACCGGGCGACCGCCATGGCCTGCGCCATCGCGTCGTCTGTCGGGTGCTCGCGGTAGTGGTCGATGATCAGGCGGACGCCGGCCAGCTCGTGCGCAGTGTTGCTCCACGCGATCGCGACGGCCTCGTCGAGGTCCATCGGCTGGAAGGAGAGCATCCGCTCGATCTGGCCGGAGAGCCGGGTGTGCCACTTGAGGGTGAGGGCGGCGAGCAGGTCGAGCTCGTCACGGAAGCCGGTGGAGACGCCGTCGACGTCCATCGGCAGGCGACCGTCCCGGCGCACGGCCGCGGTCGCGATCACGGAGCGGAGGGTCTCGCCGCGGTGGTGAAAGGCCTTCCAGGTCATGGTCAGCTCCTTGTTCTCGTTCGGCGGCTGTCGCGAACGGGGGCATCCGACATACCGCTGGTACGTACTTCGAGTATGGAGCAGACCGAAGGTATGCCCAACGCAAGGACACCGTGATCCCGCCCACGACGGGACGTGACCGGTGTCACCCGCGACCGGTCGCCCCGCCTATGCTGGCCGGGTGGTGGCCAAGGCATCGGTGTCGAAACTCGTCCCCAAGGTCCCCGGGTCCTCGCGCCGCGCGTCGTACTCCGCCTCGACCAAGCGCGCCCTCGTCGACGTCGCGGAGCGGCTGTTCGCCGAGAAGGGGTACGCCGCGACCTCGCTCGACGCGATCGTGGCCGGCGCCCGCGTGACCAAGGGCGCGCTCTACCACCACTTCTCCGGCAAGCAGGCGCTCTTCGAGTCGGTCTTCGAGCGGGTCGAGCTGGAGTCGTCGAAGCGGATCCAGAAGGCGCTGCGCAGCGAGAAGGACCCGTGGCTCAAGGCGCTGCAGGGCCTGCGCTCCTTCCTCGACGTCGTCCAGGAGACGCGCTACCGCCGGATCGTGATCCAGGACGGCCCGGCCGTGCTCGGCTACGAGCGCTTCCGCGAGCAGGAGGAGCGCTCGACCTTCGCCAATATCGTCGAGATCGTCCGCTCCACCCTCGACGCGGGCTCGTGGGAGCTCGACGAGGAGATGCTGCAGACCTTCGCCCGGATCTTCTTCGGCGCGATGTCGTCGGCCGGCGAGTCGGTCGCGACCGCCGCCGATCCCGAGGCCGCGGCCCGCCGGGTCGAGGGGGCGATCGGCTTCCTGCTCGCGGGCGTCCAGGCGCTGGTCGAGCAGGGCATCGGCATGCCGAGCGCGTTCGCCTCCCCTGCCGACGCCGACGATCTCGAGGGCGACGGCCCCCACAACGCCGTCGGCGACCCGGAGTAGTCCTCCGAGCCGCCGACCTGCGGATCCTGCGTTGTCCGGCTTGTGTGGCTGATCCGGCCGATCCGGCTACTTGCCGTAGGTGACCGAGCCGCGGTTGGCGTCGACCGGGACGAGCTCGATCCACACCTTGCCGGCGGGCACCTTGAGCGCCGTACCGTCGGCGGTGGCGAGGGTGACCGGCGAGCTCAGCTTGTCCTTCGACCAGGTGCCCTCGACGACCTGGCCGTTGTGGAACACCTGGGCCTTGCCCTTGCCGACGAAGTGGCTCTCGGGCACGAAGTTGCCGGCCGGGTCGCGGTAGCCGGCGTCGCCGATCTTGACGCGCAGCACCAGCACCGTGTCGGGCTGGAAGCGGTCGCCCTGGGCGGCGTTGGAGTTGGTGTTGACGTACTTGCCGCCCTGGAAGGTCCAGTTGGTGGCGTGGCTGCCGCCGAAGCTCGCGCGGATGGTGGCCGCCGGCACGCCGCCGGTGAAGTCGGCCTCGGTGCCCCACGGCAGGTAGTCGGCCGGTCGGGCGTCCTTGCCGTCCTCGGTCGCCTTGGCGATCTTCTGCAGGCTGGTGAAGAGGTTGTACGGCGCGTGCCGGCTGTTGTTGCGGTAGAAGCCGGGACCGCCCTCCTGGAAGAACTTGATGTGGGCGCCGTTGATCCGCGAGATGGTCACGCCTGCCGCGCCGCTGGTGGTGATCACGCCCTTGACCGGCGAGACGATGCCGATGTCGCTGGCGCGCATCGAGCGGACCGGGCCGATGTCGCCGGGCAGCTGCGAGTAGTAGAACGCCGCGAGCCGGGTGATCCCGCCCTCGACCAGCTCCTCGACGACCAGGTCGGCCTTGCTCAGCCCGATCTGCGGCGCGCTGTTGGGCGAGTTGTCGATCTTGGTGACGATCACCGGGTGGTCGAGCGCGACGGACTGGCCGTCCTTCGCCTCGAGCCCGGTCAGCGGCCAGGTCGCCGGCACCTCGGGGGTCGGACTGGCCGACGGCTTGCTGTCGTCGCTCTTGGGCTTGCTGTCATCGCCACCGCAGCCGGCGAGCGCGAGGCTCAACGCGACGAGCGTGGCGGGCAGGGCGGTACGAAGGGAGGAAACGCGCACCCGCCAAGTGTTCCTCACCGGTCCCCGACACCCGACGAGCCCGGGCCGCGTGTCGCGGTCCGGGCTCGTGAGGTGTTGCCTTGCAGGGTGAGCCGGTGGCTCAGGACCCTGACGCTTCCGGTGCGTGCACCGGCAAGGCGGAGGCGCGCAGGCGACCTGGAAGGCGAAGCGGTCGTCAAGCGCCTCCAACGCCGCCGGTGTGCGTGCCGGGAGCGTCAGGTTCCCAGCGAGATGCCGCCGTCGACGTACAGCGTCTGGCCGGTGATGTACGACGCCTCGTCGCTCGACAGGAAGGTGACCGCGGCGGCGATGTCCTCGGGGTGGCCGACCCGCTTGACCGGGTTGGCCTCGGCGTTGAGCCGGCGGAACTCGTCGACGTCCAGCTTGAGCCGCGCCGCGGTGGCATCGGTCATCTCCGTGGCGATGAAGCCCGGCGCGACCGCGTTGACGTTGACCCCGAACGGCCCCAGCTCGATGCCCAGCGTCCGGGTGAAGCCCTGGATGCCCATCTTCACCGCCGAATAGTTGGCCTGCCCCCGGTTGCCCAGCGCCGAGATCGAGGAGATGTTCACGACCTTGCCGTACTTCTGCTCCACG